>CAYTSP010000147.1:0-31609 GCA_964440505.1 uncultured Nitrospinaceae bacterium | reverse complement strand
CGCCGGATATACGGCCTGGACCAACCCCTCCACGTCCAGTACGGCATGTTCATGAAGCGGGCCCTCCAGGGAGACCTGGGCCGCTCGATCCTGTCCGACAGGCCCGTGCTGAACGAAGTCTGGACCCGCTTCCTGAACACGCTTCAACTCGCTTTCTGGGCCGTGCTTCTCGCCACCATTGTGGGTCTGCTGGCCGGGGTATTGTCTGCGACCCACCCCTACTCCAAGTTCGACTACGGGAGCATGACGGGCGCTTTGCTCGGCATATCCATGCCCTCGTTCTGGTTCGGCCTGATACTCATGGGGTTTTTCTCCGTCTATCTCGGATGGCTCCCGGCGGGGGGAAAGGGCACGGCGGCGCACCTCATCATGCCGGTCGTTACCCTCGGCCTGACGGGGGCCGGGCTCATCGCGCGCATGACGCGAAACACGATGCTGGAAATCACCGGCAGCGAATACATCACCACGGCGCGCTCGAAAGGCCTGGCGAGCGGAAAGGTCCATTACGTCCACGCCCTCAAAAACGCCATGCTGCCCGTCATCACCGTGATCGGGCTGCAATCGGGATACCTGCTGGGCGGGTCGGTGATCACCGAATCGGTGTTCGCCTGGCCGGGCCTGGGACGCTACATCGTCGAGGCCATCAAGCTGCGCGACTACGCCGCGGTGCAGGGCTCGCTGCTGTTCTTCGCGCTCACCTTCGCCGTGGTGAACCTGACGGTGGACCTCCTCTACGCGGTATTCAACCCGCGCATCCGCTATGGCGGGTCGGGCGAATGAGCCAGGCCGCCAACATCGCGCCCATCGCGCCGGAAATCGAAAGCGAACCGATTCGCAGCATGTGGGCGGACACCTTCCGCCGCCTCCTCAAGCACCGCATCGCGGTGGTCGGGTGCGTTTTCGTTGCGATCTTCGTCGCCGCGTCCCTGCTGGCGCCCGTCATCGCGCCTTACGATCCCATAAAAGCGGACTTCCAGGCGGCGCTCAAAAACCCTTCGCTCTCCCATCCTTTCGGGACGGACCATTTCGGGCGCGACGTGTTCAGCCGCATCATCTACGGCGCGCGCACCTCGCTGCTCATCGGGGTGTTCTCCGTGCTCATCGCCGCGTTCGGGGGCGTGCTGCTGGGGCTCGTCGGCGGATACATCGGCGGGTGGATCGACAACCTCATCATGCGGATCGTGGACGTCTCGCTCACCTTCCCGCGCATCCTGCTCTCCATTCTGCTCATCGCCATCATCGGCACGGGGATGGAGAACATCATGCTGGCTGTGGGCATCTTCGCGATCCCGACCTACGCCCGGCTGGTGCGCAGTTCGGTCCTGGTACTTAAGGAGACCGAATTCGTGGAGGCGGCCCAGGCCATCGGCGGCTCGAGCAGGCGCGTGCTGTTCCTGCACATCTTTCCGGGGACGCTCGGCCCCGTCGTCGTACAGTCCACCTTCCTGATCGCGACCTCCATCCGCGTGGCGGCGGGACTCAGCTTCCTGGGCATCGGCGTGCCCCCGCCCACCCCCGAATGGGGGACCATGCTCGCCGACGCGCGCTCCTACATGGCGCTGGCCCCGCACCTGCTCGCCATCCCCGGCTTCGCCCTCATGGGGGTGGTGCTCTCCTTCAACCTGCTGGGCGACGGGCTCAGGGACGCGCTCGATCCGAAATTGAGGAGGTAGGGGGGAAGTTGAATTAATAGATTCTCGCGCTTCTATATGATTTTTTTTGTAACTCGTAACCAAAATGAAAATGGATTCATTAAATTCTTGCGCATCCTAATTGCCCTGCCGGACCATCGTGTAGCTATCTCCAAAGTCAGGCACCGATTCCATGATATGCACCATCCTGATTCCTGAATCGGGTTTTTTGTGGTTCAATAGGACGGCTGAGAGCTTTTGGAATCAAGGTCATACTCGTAAGACTGAATTGATGAGTGATTCGATGACACATGCGATCCCAAATACTGTAGACAGGAATGTAGAACTGGAGGATAGCGGTAATTCCACACGGCGAGTGTATGGTTTTGAACTCGTTCTTGATCTTCATGGATGTGAAGCCGAATTATTCAACCGGGATTATATCGACATCTACTTCACTGACCTTTGCAATCAGATCGAAATGGAAAAGTGCGAAGTCCATTTCTGGGATGATGTGGGTGTTCCCGAGGAAGAACGGCAGGCATTGCCGCACACCAAAGGCACATCAGCCGTATGTTTCATTTTAACGAGTACAATCGTCATTCATACACTGGATCTATTAGGCGCAGTTTACGTGAACATCTTTTCCTGCAAACCCTTTGATCCAGACGTTGTGGCAGAATTTACCAGCAAACGATTTAAGGCAGCATCCTGCAAGAAGACCTTTATTGAACGCACTTTGTGATAGGTCGTATGGGGAGAAAGAATTGCTCTTAAGAGAACTGGAACTGGAACTGCCAATAGCACTCGATAAACAGAATGCACTTGCGCAAATTCAAGAGGCCGCGCGATTTCGGTTTCCCGCCAACATCGCGCCTCTTAGATTCGCGATTACGAAGTCAAATGCCGACCATGTTAGTTGTGCGATCAGCAGCTTAGAAACACTGTCAGAAACTAGCGACCTCTCTGATATTTCCATATTCGATTTTGCACCGCGCAAGCATGAAAACACGAGCCTGTTTAATGTCGCGTTTTTAATCCCAACGGGTATAGGCGCCGAAATTGGGGGCCATGCGGGTGATGCGACGCCTGCCGCAAAGCTGATTTCCGAGACCTGCGACACATTGATTTTACACCCTAACGTAGTCAACGCATCCGACATCAACGAGATGCCGGCTAATTCTCTTTATGTTGAAGGCAGCGTAATCGCTCGTTTGTTGATGGGAACTATCGGCCTCGTTCCGACACGAGCCAACAGGGTGTTGGTGATTATTGATGCCCACAAAGATGATTTGTTTGTGAACGCCGCCATAAACGCCGTAAGTGCGGCACGCTCATCCTACGGCTTGGTTTGCCCTGAAGTAATTAAACTTTCACCTCCACTGAAGATGAGGTCCGAGTTTACCGATTTTGGCACCGCCGCCGGTGAGATCAGTGGTATCGAACGGGTTTTTACGGTGCTCGAAGAGCAAGAAGGGGAATACGATGCGGTCGCAATTTCCTCGGTAATTTCTGTACCCGAAGAGTTCCATCAAGGTTACTTCGATGCTGCAGGAGAAATGGTGAATCCTTGGGGCGGTGTGGAAGCTATGCTCACCCATGCCGTATCAAGCCGATTCAATATGCCTTCGGCGCATTCGCCAATGTTCGAGACTCAAGATATAGCGAATCGGGACCCAGGTGTGGTGGATCCGCGCATGGCAGCGGAGGCGATTTCCCTCACATTCTTGGAGAGTGTTTTGAAGGGGCTTCACAAAAGCCCGAGGATCGTAACTGACTCATCGCAAATATCTGAACCCGGGGTCATATCGGCGGATGATGTTTCGTGTTTAGTGATTCCTGATGGTTGCATCGGGTTACCAACTCTTGCCGCGTTGGAACAGGGCATACCAGTCATAGCCGTTCGGGAAAACAAGAACCTGATGGAAAATGATCTGACCATGCTTCCCTGGCGATCCGACCAACTCCACGTTGTCGAGAACTATTGGGAAGCGGCAGGAGTACTTTGCGCGATTCGGGGAGGCATTGCGCCCGAGTCCGTTCGTCGGCCACTTGAACACTCTAGGGTCACAACACGGGAGTTCAACGAAACTGAAAGAGAACAGCTTCCAACAGAGAGAGCTAAACATTTCGGATAATTTGATGTGTCCGCATTAGTCGTTATTGAAAAAGTTAACCTTATTAAGGCTTGTCCAATAACGCTTATTAGTGAAATCTTTTATTAAGCGTCCCTTAAATTAGCTTTAATTCTCCCCTAATCATTATCCGGCAATAAGGTTTACTCGTACATGCGGAACGGGCCTTGTCTTCCCTTGCCACATTCCTGCAACTTCAACTAGCGTCTAGCCTTGAATTGTAAGATAGGCAAGACATTATCCACTCTGATTTAATTTAAATCTGGCTGCAAATTTCGCAGGTTGAGGGAGGCGTCCGAATTGAGATACCCTCGACTTTCAAGCTAACATTATATTAAAGAGTCTTCTTCAAAAGTGGCTTGGTTTATCCGGGACAGTTCAGCTCGGAACTGACATAAAATAAATGGGTGGAATTGCAAAGATGTATTACATTTCTCACATACGCCTTTCCAATATCAAATGCTTTGAAAAAGTGGAGATTGCTCTCTCCTTACCTACTCAGGACAATGCAAGTTGGACTCTGCTTCTCGGCGATAATGGCACGGGCAAGACGAGCCTTTTGCGTTGCATCGCCATGTGTCTTTGCGACCAAACAGGAGCCTCTGGTCTTCTGACAGAGTTATCAGGAAACGTCATCCGCAATGGTTGCGAGAAAGCTGAAATAGAACTGGAACTTGTATCCCCCACAGAACCGGACGCGACCTTCAAAATAAACACGACATTTAAGAAAAATGATTCGAATACCGAGGATGTCTTCCAAAAAATCGAATCTAAGAATGGTTTTTCACGTGCGGAGTTACTCGCGTGTGGCTATGGGGCTGCGTTCGGTACCGTCGGGAGTGAAGTTTATGATCAGTATCGCATTATCGATGCCGTCTATTCCCTATTTAATTACACAGCCCGGCTTCAGAATCCCGAGAATGCACTCTTTCGAATATCGCGGGAGGGAGTCGACCTCGACCAACTGCTGGAGCAGATCGATCGAATTCTAATGCTTCAACCCGGCTCTACTGCTTTAGACTCTTCCGGCCTCCGGGTTCGCGGGAAGTGGGGTGACTATGTTCCTGCTGGTGCGCTAGGCGATGGATACGCCGCAACGCTTTCATGGGTCTGCGACTTTCTTGGATGGTCGCTTCTCGCTAACCGCAGCAAGTTCGACTTTCCTGTTCGGGGGATCGTGCTACTCGACGAAATGGAGAGGCATCTCCACCCATCGTGGCAGCGTGAAATAGTTGGTTTGCTTGCCAGGGAATTTCCGGGCGTTCAGTTTATCGCAAGCACGCACGCACCTCTGACTGCTATCGGGTCGGCCTCTCTTTCCGACGAATGCTGCCAGTTGATTCTCTTTGAACAAGGTCAAGATAGTGTCGAAGTTAAGCCAGATCTAAATCCACCGCGCGGTAGGCGTGCGGATCAAGTGCTCACCTCGTACCTATTCGGGTTGCCATCAACGACCAGCGATGACGTTATTCAGAAAATTGAACGCTATGCGATATTGAAGAGGAAAGACTCACCGGACAAAGACACTCGCGAGGAGATTGAGAACCTCCGAAAGACACTGACCGAGACGCTTGGAACACCGGAGACAGAGTTACAGCGCACAGTGGAAAAAGCCGTGCGCGACATTTTGATTACAATTCCACGAGAGAATATGGATAATGACGCGTTGAAGTGGGAGACGCGAAGACAACTCCGCGACTTATTTGGCACCAAAGATTAACACATATGATCAAGATCGATTTTCAGGAACCGACAAGTATGGAATGGCAGGAATGGCGCAGAAAGTGTGATACTGCCCGGGACAAATTGGTTGAACGTGTCAAGAATCATGAGAAACCAGAAGTCACGGACCTTTACAAAGACCCACGCATGCAAGACGTATACAAGTCGCAAACAGCCCCTTTCTACGGAAAATGCGTGTACTGCGAATCTCATATAACAGTGAATCACCCGGGAGACATCGAGCATTGGCGGCCTAAGAATAGCGTAACCGACGAGACAGGTCGCGTCATTGAGATTGATACAACGAATGGCAAGAAAACCCCGCATCCCGGCTATTATTGGCTTGCATACGAATGGCGGAATCTCCTTTTTGCCTGCATAGATTGCAATAGGCCCTCAAAGTCAAGGACTCAAGGCCAACTAACCGGAAAGCGTGATCAATTTCCCGTGAAAGATTTCAGAGCAACAAAAATGGGCGAAGAATCGCAGGAAACCCCTATTCTCATTAATCCTGTTGAAGAGGACCCCGCAAACCACTTGGAAGTCGATGATACTGGAATCATGATCGCTAAGACAGACCGAGGTAAAATGTGCATCAACGTCTTTGGATTAAATATTCGCGAAGCTCTACGAGATGCAAGGCGGAAGTATATCGACGATACAAGATGGTTGATTAAGTTGTTAATTTGGAGAATAGAGTCACGGCAATCCGACGAAGCAGATGCAATGCGCAAGCTTGCTGAAAAAGTAAAAGAGATAAAGAGCGGTGCGGCTCCATTTTCAGCATGCGGTCGCTTTGTTTTACGAGAATTTGAGAAGAAGTTGTAACGATTTACTGGCCGTCTTTGAACTTTTTCAGCATATAAGCTGATAAAGGCAGATCTCCGTTGTTCACTATCCATGAATCGTCAAGTTCTGGTTTTTCGCTCTGTAATTTACCACGCAATTCCCCCGCATTTTCCGTTAGCCAAGAAATCTTGAAGTTCGGTATGGGGCAAGCGGTTTTGACACGCTTAAGCCGGGATGTGGTAAGATTCGCGTTTCCCGGCCGGGGACGCAAAGGCCGAATCAAACCATAGGAGGCGTGACGCCATGAAGGTGATGAACTACAAGGACGCGGAACTCAAATCGGAGAAGGCGGCCAAGGGCGCGGGCATCCGCTGGCTCCTGAGCGAGCGCGACGGCGAGACCGGAATGGCGATGCGGGTCATCGAGATAGAGGCGGGCGGGCAGACGCCCGACCACGCCCACCCCTGGGAGCACCAGGTGTTCATGCTCAAGGGCGAGGGGCGGGTGATAGTCGAGGGCGAGACCAAAGACATCGCGCCGGGCGCGGCTATATTCGTGGCGCCCGGCGAGAATCACACCTTCCACAACGATTCGGGCGAGACCATGGAGTTCGTCTGCATGATTCCCGTGAGCGCCACCCAGGCGTATGAGCACTAGGCCGAGAACCGCCGCTTTCCCCGTCTTGAATTTCCGTAAATTTCGATAAAATTCGCTAAATTCACGGGGTTTTTCCGTAAATTAACGGCTATTTTTCGTTGTGATTTTGCTCCGAGCGGAGGCGCAAATCCGCTTCCGCTCAGGAAACACCGTGAGGATACCACGGCTCCGCAGGGGTGCGCGCTGCGGCAAATGCGGGGAACTGCCGGGGTGCAATTCCGGAAGGGCGTTCGTCTTGGCGCCCGCGAATACCACAATATATAGTCTCAGAAAGATATTTCTCGCACAATATATGGGCCTCCCTCACCACAACGAAGTTCAAATCACCTGAAAAATCATTTTTTGAAACGATAATTCATTAAATATCAATAGTTTATAAAAATAATTGCAAGAATCGCTTTAAGCAAGGCGAAAAGACGAAATTTTTTATATTATGTAATATAAATGAATACAATGAGTTATGATGACTAATGAAAAAATTACTTGAAACATATTTCGCGGCTTTGATATATTCCGCAGCGTCCCAATCCGTCCCGTCGGGTGCTGGAAATGACGAATCTGGAAAGAGACCTTTTCTCCCTCATCACGCTCGTCAGCAATGTGACGGAAGCTTACTCCGCCTGCTTATTCCTTGAAAACAAACGCCGTAAGACCTACCAGCTCACCACATACCACAGCTTGAGCCCCTATATTCTCGCGGATGCTTCAGTCGATGTGGGCCAGGGCTTCATGGGGTGGGTTTTGGAGAACAACGAGCCGTTAAGCGTCAATCAATTCGACAAAGACACGCTTGTTCTCGGCTATTACAGCAGAAACGAGGATATCAAGTCCTTCATGGCGACCCCCCTGCCCTCTTCCATCAACAAAGGGGCGCTCGCCATCGACAGTAAAAAAAGCTGGTGCTTCACGTCCAGGGACCAAAAGATACTCGCGGGGTTCGCCCAGCAATTCGCCTATCTTGCAGACGGTGCCATGACGAGCGTTCAAATGGAGCGACGCTCCATGAACGTTCCCGCCTTCAGCAGATACCTGACTTCGCTTCGATCTGGCGAGAATGAGGGTCAATTGTTGAACGCAATATGCCAGGTACCGCGCGAGTTGCTTCCCTTCGACGCCTGCTTCCTCGTCCTTATTGACGAGGAAGCAGGCTTCCCCCGTCTTGTCCGAACTTCTGGGCTTGGGGAACTCTTCCTGGGCGAAGTCACCATTAGTGAACGCGCAAGCCTGGCGGGGTATGTACTAAATAAAAAAGAAAGCTTAAGGCTCCCGGATCTGAAGGGGAAAAAAGGAACCAGACCACTCTTCCATCATGATGAACCCCGGCTTGATGCGCGTTCCGCCGTGTGTCTTCCTCTCATCTCAAGAGGTGAAATTCTTGGTTGTCTGGGGTTCACCAGCAAACACCGGGCACAATTTGACGCATCTTCTATTCAACGCGGAGAAATCATCGCCGCTATTGTGGCAGATGCAATCGCAAATCGGAAAAACGAGTTGCGCTGGCAAGCACGTCTAGAAATCGACACCCTCACTGGCGAACCGAATATACAATATCTGCATTCTCGCCTTCATGAAATTATCTGCGAGGCAGAAACAAGGGAGCGCCAACTCGCGTTGCTCAGCATCGCTCCCGATGCTTCATCAGATTTCAAGGATATCTCTCAGGAAGAGGTAATTCTTCAACTCTCGAATTCGCTAAAACAATTCGCTACTGGAAACGATATTTTAGTGCGGCATGAGGGGCCCCGATTCCTCTTGTTATTGCAAGACTCCTCCCAAGAATATGCTGAAGCTGTAGCAGAACGAATATTAAATGTCGTTGATCACACCCCCTTCTGCTTCGGCGGAAAAGAATTCGAAATCACGATTTCAATAGGTGTGGCATGTTTCCCTGAAACTGCGAGAAGCTCAAAAAACCTTATCCAATCATCTCTTGAAGCACTCGGTTTCGCTCAAAAGGGGGGCGGGGTAAATCAACTTTGCTTTATGGGGGGAGATAGTTCATGAAATTACATTTTGTAAAGCGTCTCAGATCTTGGATGGGGCCCAATATCGCGATGGACTTAGGGACAGCGAATACTCTAGTTTACACAAAAAATGCCGGAATCGTTCTTGATGAACCCTCTGTTGTCGCCTTGAACTCGAATAATGGAGGAACTGTTCTCGCTGTAGGAAAAAAAGCCAAGGAAATGTACGGCCGGACTCCAGATTCCATTCGGACAATTCGCCCCATGAAAGATGGAGTAATTGCAGATTTTGACGTAACAAAGGCAATGATACGCCATTTTGTTGGCGCAATAGTACCCAAAAGATCTTTCAGCCGACCTACAATGATGGTCTGTGTTCCTTCAGGAATCACCAGCGTTGAAATGAAAGCCGTAATCGATTCCGCCACTCAATGTGGGGCCGGCAAGGTCCATTTAATCGAAGAACCCATGGCTGCGGCCATCGGAAGTAAGCTACCAATCCATGAAATCGCCGGCTCCATGATTGTTGATATTGGGGGAGGAACAACCGAAATGGCCGTTATCTCTCAATATGCCGTTGCATATTCAGAATCTCTACGCATGGCGGGAGATGCAATGGACGAATGCATACAACGCCATATCAAAAGACACCACGGTTTATCGATCGGCTCATTCGAGGCTGAACGTGTCAAAATGGAAATTGGAGCAGCAGCTCCACTTACGGAGCCGCTTGAAATGGAAATTTCTGGCGCAGATGTTTCCACCGGCATGCCCCGCACCATCAAGTTATCCGATGAATCAGTGCGAGAAGCTCTCGACGGTCCCGTGAAAGCCATTGTTGAATCAATTCGAAAAGCGCTGTCCAAAACAAGCCCTGAGTTAGCTTCAGACATTTACCGAAGAGGAATCGTTTTAGCAGGCGGCGGTTCACTCTTGAAAGGACTTGGGACAAGGCTCCATGAAGAAACAGGTCTCCCTATTTATAGAGTAAAAGACCCGCTAACCACAGTCGTCCGTGGTACTGGACACGTACTAGACCACTTAAAAGACTTCAAGAAAGTCTGTCTGAACTGATATTCAAGAGCACCACCCCCCCAAAAACCGGGGGCCCGGTCCCATGCGCAATACCGGGTCCCCGGTCCCTTCTAGCAGAATGACTGTAGAGAGATTTTACTGTCATAAATTATCCGGTAGAATTAACACATATTTGTCTTTGGTTTTTTAAACCTTTTGTTTCGATAGGAAAGAATAATGGCTTTCTCACAACAAGGCGATTCATACTCATTCGAGACATCCATAGAAGACATGAAACTAGTTTACAGGATACTTCATCGCCATATCGGAGAGCACCTTGAGCTTATGGATAGTGCGTTCATGGATGAATTACAAATCGCGCTACAAAAAAAAGCTCAAAAAGAAGGAGTGGATATCGGCCATCACGGTGCATGGGACTTATGGCTGGGAAATGATGCGACAACCCCATGTGAGGAACGTGTAAAAAAACGAAAAACTTTCGATAGTTAACCCTCGCCTCCGAGACGTAATTCCAATGCTTTATTTAAAACTTCCATCACTATATCTGTAGGCATATCCACTCCCGTCCACATTTTCCAAGCAGCCGCTGCTTGGTATACCAGCCAACCCGTTCCGTGAACAATTTGAGCGCCAGACCGTCTTGCTGCTTTTAGAAATTCCGTATCAGGAGGAATATAGACCGCATCCGAACAGATACAATCCTCAGGTATAGCGTCTTCGGGAATCGGGGTGGTCGCCATACGTTCGGTGTCTCCCCACATCCCGAGGCTTGTCGTATTCACGATAATCTCACAACCATCAGCCACCGAATGCAGATCGTCTAAGCCACCGCCACTTACCTTGGAAGAAGGAACGCTCTTCTCAACAAATTGCGCCAACTCCAATGCTTTGTCATATGTTCGATTTCTAATATCAAGGTGAGCCGCTCCGCACTGGGCTATTTTGACGGCAATGGCTCTCGCTGCTCCTCCTGCACCCAAAACAAGACATTTCTTTTCCCTGGGATGTTCTCCCGTTGTTTCCTCCAAAAACCGGAGCCAACCGATACCATCCGTATTGTGGCCGATAAGATTCCCATCTTCTTCAAAAACTATCGTGTTTACTGCACCCATCAAACGGGCATCCTCACTCAATTCATCCATGAGTTTGGCAACAGCTACCTTGTGCGGAATCGTGATTGTGAGTCCGCGAAATCCCATCGCCTGGGCTCCCCGCACGGCTTCTTCCAAAAAATCCGGGTGCACTTCATAGGCAAGATAACGATAATTCAAACCCAACACTTCAGCCGCTTTATTATGCAGTACAGGTGATAAAATATGGCCTGCCGGATATCCAAGAACTCCCAATGGGATCGGATTTGGCATGAATGTTCTCCTTCACATCATTCCATTAAGTATTACAGCATTCGAGATCAACTTGTAGCTATTAGAATATATACATAGACTAGATTCTTCGGAGCCTATCCGCAATTGAGAGATCATCGCATCTCTTTAGGTGTTTGAGAGCCTGTAAAGCTCTCAACATCGCACAAAAGACCAGGCATCCACATACGCCACATATTTGAGGGCCTCATGAATGAATTTAAGGTAGCTGGGAAAAATATCCCCAGATACGATCTGCCGGATAAAGTTGTGGGCACGGCAAAATTCGCAGCAGACGTCACTGCTGTACAGCCCCTTGTTGGTTTAATTCTCAGAAGTCCACTACCACACGCTCGTATCGTTTCTATGGACACGAAGGAAGCAAGAGAAATACCGGGCGTGCGAACCGTACTGAAAGGCAATGATTGCCCCTCTCATCTTTTCGGTCTTGAGATCAAAGATATGTGCTGGCTGGCTCGAGATGGGTATGTCCGATACATCGGAGACCCTGTTGCAGCCATTGCAGCTGAATCGATGGATGCCGCTCAGGCGGCGCTAGATTCTATTCAGGTGAACTATGAAGCTCTTGAACCTGTGGTGGACCTTTTGGAAGCGCGTGACGGCAAGGGTTCACTCGTACATGAAGATTGGAAAAAAATAGGATTAGGTCCCAACGGAGAAGGGAATGTAATCGGTCGCTATGAAATGGCCATGGGCGATGTAGGTACCGCTATGGAAAAAGCAGACCACATATTCGAGCATACATTCCAAACCCCATACGCGCATTCTGGATATATCGAACCTCATGCCTGTACGGTGGAGCCGGGGGCCGATGGAAAAATCACGATTTGGACAACAACGCAAGCACCCTTCGTCATCCGCGACCAAGTCGCAGCGGCTTTGGGGATTACGTTGACGAAAGTAAAAGTCATCCCCACAGAAATAGGCGGTGGGTTCGGAGGTAAGATTCATTCGTTTGTTGAACACATCATCGCATTGCTTGCTCTCAAAAGCGGGCGCACTGTGCGCCACGAGATGACGCGTGAAGACGACCATAATGGCGTCGGTCCCAGGCAAGGATTACGAATACACTTAAAAACCGGGGTAACCTCTGATGGCAAAATTCTAGCTCGCGAAACAGATGTCATCGTCGACCACGGCGCATATGGCCCCGGCGCTCCGACCCAAGCGAGTTCCCGCATTCCGATGTTCACCAGTTGCTACAATATCCCTGATTGTTCGGTGACAATGGCGAGCGTCTACACCAACGGACCCATATGCGGCTCGGTTAGAGGACCATGCGGGCCCCAGTGTTTCTTCGCAACAGAGGTGCATCTCGACATCATCGCGCGCGAACTAGGCATCGACCCCCTTGAAATCAGGAGAAAAAACGCCATTCGAAAAGGCGATACCGGCTTGTTCGGTACACAAAAAGACGACGGCATGCTCAAAGTTTTGGAAAGCACCGCCAAAGAAGGAAACTGGGGCGAGACTATCGAAACGAATGTGGACTTGGAAGGTCCTGGCTGGAAGCTCGGTCGCGGCCTTGCCGTTAGTTTTTGGCGCGGAAGTGGCGGAGCTTCCGCGTGCACGGCGCGCTTAAATGCAGACGGTAGTATCCAGCTTCTTAGTGGCTCCGTGAACCTTACGGGCGCAACAACCTCGATGTGCCAGATTGCCGCGGAAATGATGGATATCGGTTTTGAGCAAGTATCTTTTGACAGCGGCGATACTGACACTGCTCCGGAATCCATCCACGCGGCGGGCAGTATGCTGACCCGCTCAATGGGCGCCGCCGTCATCGTTGCCGTAGACGATTTGAAAGAAAAAATTCGAGTCGTAGCCGCAGAAAAACTTGAAGCCGACCCGGATGATTTGAAAATAGAAGCAGGGTGTGTATCTTCGATATCTACGCCCGAGCGCTCCATGTCATTGAGTGAAGTGGCGAAAGTAGCGCCAGGGATTTCAGGTTTTATTATGGGCCAAGGTGAAACGCAGACGCCAGCTTTTTGCCCCATCTACACGGCGCAAATCGCGGAGGTGGCCGTAAATCTGGATTCGGGTGAGGTCAAAATTTTGAGGCTAATTTGTTCACAGGACGTGGGCTTCGCCATGAACCCGACTTCCGTCGTCGGCCAAATGGAAGGTGGGATGCTTCAGGGAATCGGCTTGGCGCTTATGGAGGAACAGCCTCGAGACGAGGCCGGCAATATCTTTGGCGGAACTCTCCATGAATATCTTCTGCCCACCAGTCTGGATGTACCCGAGTTGAAAACCGTGATGGTTGAGAACAAGGCGGATGATACGCCTTACGGTATGAGAGGTGTCGGTGAACCACCCATACTTGCAGTCCCCGCTGCCATCATGAACGCTATCGCCGATGCGGTGGGGACTCGATTTTTCGATATCCCGGTAGGCCCGCATCACATATGCGAAGCGATCGGAAAAAAGAGCGAAACATAGAAAACGCAATAGAATTCTTAAATACACAACAGAGATGAGCGCTTTCGATTTCTTAGACATTTTTATCGTCTTTGGGCTCGAAGGCTTTAGTTACTCTGATATGATGTTTTATGAAACTTGTGGAACTTCGGTCTGAATGGCGCGGAGAAGGTGGCCATCCAAATACCACTTCATTGCTTTGACATTCGAATCATCACTCAGAATCGTGATGGCGCCGCATCTTAGCCATTCGTTTCTTCTTGTCCGCCAAGTCCAGATAAGCACGCCTCGACAACCGTTGAGCCAGACAGGGCTAAAAGTCAGCTTTTCTCCCATTTGGCCAAGTAGCTCCATGCAAGCCACGGCTACAAAATCATCACCCGTTCTTCGCTCGCCCCGGACGACAAGCTCTACACCCGATGACATGAGCCCTTGCATCAGTACCTTATCTCGAAACCCGAGCACCTCGACAAATCGCTCGAATACCCGCGACGCTTTTTCCTGTTCATCGATGGATGAGAAGAAAAGATTCTTTCCCCAGTACTTATGAATTTGCGCTCGTTTTTTATCCGCATTATCGGCAATTTTGAAAACCTCCTGAATCTTTACTTCCATTGTGGATGCCGCGATCCGGTCACCATCTTCGACCCCGTCCCTAAGCACGACAACAGCGCGCTGTTCGGGCGTCATGTATTGGAGTGGGAATAAAAACTCGAGCGCAACGCTTGGCCATACAGCACCCGCCTCTATCGATTTGGTCACGCCATTCGCACTTGAACCCATCGTTTGAATCAAATCGGGGAGGTCGAACTCTTTCAACTCCAACGGTTTTTTCTCTCGTAATCGAGAAAGCGCCGCTTCCGTACATGCTGTGTACAACCACTCAGGATGATCTTCAATATTTTCTAGAGCCGGGCCCATCTCAATCGCTTGCAACATGGTATCTTGGACGATGTCATCCGCATCCAAAATGCTGCCTGTAAGCCGATAGGCGTGCTGGCGTATTACTCCCCAGTATTCTTGAGTGTATTTTTCAAGATCTATCATTATCGAAACTCAGTCACTCGCAAACATCTCGCACAAGTCTGAAGCTACAAGCAAATGCGCCTCGGTTTTGTCCCGCACATCACTTTCGCTCACTCCATGAGCAAGTTCACGCAGCAAGAGCCCGTCGGTCTCTACCGTAATAAACGCGAGATCAGTGATGATGACATCTACTACGCCTTTGCCTGTTAAAGGCAAAGAACATGCCTTTACGATCTTCGGCGCACCTCGTTTTGAAACATGCTCCATTGTGAGAATAACTTTTCGGGCGCCCACGACGAGATCCATCGCACCGCCCATGCCGGATATCATCTTGCCAGGGATCGCCCAATTTGCCAGGTCACCATTCCCAGCGACTTCCATTGCGCCGAGTATGGTGACATCGATATGCCCACCCCTGACCATAGAGAATGACGTGGCGCTATCAAAGTACGAACCTCCTGGCATAATCGTCACAGTTTCTTTGCTGGCATTTAGCAGGTCGGGGTCTTCATCTCCTTCGTATGGAAATGGTCCTACACCCAACACCCCGTTCTCGGAATGTATGGTGACGCCATATTCCTCGGGTATGTAATTGCTCACCAGGGTGGGTATACCTAGCCCAAGATTGACATACCCCCCCTGAGGTACTTCCATGGCGGCACGTTTGGCAATATCGTGTCTGCTCAAAGGCAAATCAACTCCCCCCAAGACCGTTTCGGGGCCGATTGGTCATAATTTCGATAGGTTTCTGATGATCTTCACCTAATACCACGCGCTTCACGAAAATCCCGGGCGTATGCACATTTTCTGGGGCTAATTCACCAACAGGAACAATTTCTTCAACTTCAGCGATAGTCACCTCGGCGGCAGTAGCCATGACGGGATTAAAATTCCGCGCGCTCATCCTGTATATCAGATTCCCACGCTCGTCTCCTTTCCAAGCCTTAATGAGAGCATAATTCGCACGAATAGGTTCTTCGAATATGTATTCTTGTCCTTTAATTATTCTCGTCTCTTTTCCTTCAGCAATGATGGTGCCTGCTCCTGTGGGCGTGAAGAAACCACCAATGCCGGCTCCACCTGCTCGAATGCGTTCTATAAATGTTCCTTGAGGCGAGAGCTCGACTTCGATTTCCCCTCTCAAAGCTTGCTCTTCATATACTTTGCAAGCTGGTCCCACACGACTGGCGACAATAGAGCGGATCTGCCGATTTTCAAACATCATACCCACGCCCCAACCGTCCACTCCACCTGCATTTGACACCAAATGGAAATCGCCGACATCTTTTCTTTCACTCAGTGCTTTACATAAATTATGGGCCATTCCGCATATGCCAAACCCACCGATAAGAATAGATGCGCCTCTGGGAATATCCGAAACAGCTTCCATCGAACTCGTTATAATTTTGGACAAATGAACCACCCCGATAACAAACTTTTAATTCTTCATGCTCGAATGGCTCAAGCATTTGAACATCAATATTCTAATGTAATTTGGTTAGCTTTCCATCACTCGCCCCACCAAAGCTTTCACTGGCGAATACTGTTTATACACAATAACTGTTTTGTCTGTGTGTTTTGCTACGTTTTCAGGAATAGAACCAAAAAGAATCTGTTTATAGAAACTCTCCCCAGCTGCACCCATGGCAATAGCGTCATATTTTTCTGACGCTTGGATAATTCCCACGGAAACAGATTTATGCGTGATGATTTGGCTCTCTACATGAACGCTGCTCTCATCGTTGATTCTGCCTACCGCTTCACTTAGGCTTTTTTCAACAGAATAGTTATGAGTTGCTCCGGCATCTGGAGAAACTACTGTCGATACAACAAGTCTGGCATTGTATGCGCTTGCTATCGGGGCTGTATATCGCTCAGCCAAACGTGCATGTATACCACCAGTTGTGGGCAAGAGAATATTTTTATATTTCATTTCACCTACAAGTTTCACCAACATAATATCTGCCCGCGCGAGATTCACGACGTCATCGACAATCTCCCCCAATATTCGATTGGCGGTAGATGTGTAGCCTTTCCAGCCAAGCACGATCAGATCACAATGGCGTTCTCTCGCCGTCTCAAGAATGGCGCGCGCCGGATTACGCCCGATCGTTACAAGAGAGCTAACTTTGACACCATGCGACTTGGCTCGAACATGGGCTTGCTCCAAAATTCGTCTTTCTCGTTCAACGTAAGAAGTCTCGCGACTCGTCGGTGCCTGCTCAGGCAAAGTTACAACCCGCATGGCGACGATTTCACCGTCATTTTCTTTGGCAATCGCCGAGGCCAGATCTATCAAGGGGGCAACATTTGTCGGATTTGCGATGGGAACCAACACGCGGAAATCGCTCTCCTGACCCTCCATACTGACCCGTGCGACGCGGGACGGCTCGCCCGGCAAAAATTCCTCCTCAGCCTGAGAGCCTTTCCAGGCCAGGAAACCAAGCATCCCCACGATCAGCCATAGGACGGCCATAATAACTGGCTCAGGATGCCGCAGTATCAATGAAAGCAAATATATATTTGCGGCAATTCCTACCAATGGCAACAATGGCACGAAGGGAACACGGAAATGCCTTAGCAGGTTTGGAAATTTTCTCCGGTGACAGATGAGCGCTGCATTTACCAAAATCAGCGCCAACAACAGAATGGTGTCCGCAAAGTGCGCCAGTTTCTCCAGGTGAAAACTTTGTGCAAAGACAACAATTGTTCCTCCCACTAAAATAAGCGAGATAATAGGAGTGCGGGTCTTTGGATTGATAGCAGCAATACCAGAGGGCAGGTGCCCTAGCTGCGCCATGGACAAAACGACTCGCGAGCCCGCCAAAATCGATGCATTAGATGCCGAAATCATTGAGAAAAGCGCACCAACGACAATTACCATCCCCCCAATGGGGCCCAGGAAGAGACGTGCCGCATTGCCCATCGCCGCTTCCGTATATTCTGTGAGATTCGCGGCAATGATTACAAAAACTACAAATGTATAAAGAATCGTGACGATCATCATGGAAAGAAATATCGCACGAGGAATTGTTTTCGTGGGGTTCGTGACTTCTCCAGCCGATGCTGCAATTGCAGAAAAACCGAAAAAAGTAATAAAAACCAAACCGGCCGTCGCTCCGATCTTTGGAATGTCCGTGCTCATTCTCTCGACAAGGGCTTTTGTATCCAAATTCCCTAGCCCACCATATACAAACCAGAATAAAAGTATAACCTTGCCAGCGGTAATGAGGATTTGAAAACGAGCCGACTCCTTAGTGCCCTTGATATTAAGCAATACGAGACAAATTAGTCCTATCGTTCCCGATATTTGCTCATAAGGAGAATGCCAAACGAATTCATTGAAATAAGAAGAAAGGCTGCTGATGTAGAAAGCGCATGAAGAAGTGTAGCCAAGTACCAACGTCCATCCAACAAGATAGGCGAGTGGGGGAGGAAAGGTTCTTCTCGCATAGAGATACCCTTCCCCGGATTCGGGATACAGAGATGAGAATTCACAATAAGTGAGCGCGGTGAACCCGGCGACAAGCGCAGCTAAAAGAAAAGCGATGACGGCTGATGAACCTACATCCCTGACCGCAAGACCGGATAGAGTGAAAATACCAGCCGCTATCATTGTTCCGACGCCGATCGAAAGTGCGGATGCGAGTCCTAAATCTCGACTGAGTTCGGTCTCAATATGCAGATTGCCGCCGTTTCGTTTGTTCATTTCAGATCTGCCAGGAAATCCTTCAGTTCTCTTTGCACGATGGCTGGCGCAGATACGCTCGGGAAATGGCCGGCTTTCGCGCAAACGACCACTCTTGATTTCGTGGGTAGTACATCCATCAATAATTTCTCTGATTTCTCGCTAAATCGCTTGCTCTCCCCTCCACGAAAAACCAGAGAAGGGCACTTCGTTCTATTCGCCCAGAAAACGGGGTCGTAATCACTCGCGGAGGAGGCCTGAAATTCACGTAATCTCAGGATTCTGCCTTTCTCATAGGGAACCCTGCAAACGCCAGTTACGTCGTCGCGCACCAGAACATCGCTCAAGAATCGTCTCGTCCTGGCGGGTGGCCAGTTTCCTTCTTCGCTCTCCATGGTGAATTTCTGTGCCTGCGCAAGATCTTTGAACTCCATCGGGCGACTCCGAGACGCCTCCAGGTTCGCATTGGCGCCCGAGACATCACGCATCGTCGGGTCCATCAGCACGGTCGCGGCGACGCGGTCCAGGCGTTCCGCTGCGACGGCCAGAGCAATGGAAGCGGCGAAGGAATGCCCCATCACCACGAATCGATCCAGCAAAAGCGCATCTGCCAAGCCAATGACATCTCTTGCGAAATCAGCCGCGGCGTCACCCGCACCCGGGTCATCCGTTCTTCCGAATCCTCTTTGATCCGGGCATATCATGCGTATCGAGCCCGCGCCTTCCGCCGTAGCGTTCCACATGCCACTCTGTATCAGCGAACCATGTAATGCGATCACGGGCAAGAACGGACTTTTCTTCGCTGGTCTCCAGTCCCGGAAAAACATTTGAAAATTCGATACCGTCTCAAATCCAGCATACCAGCCACCTTTACTGCGCATATGAACCTCTTGGCATGAGATAGTGAATTTACGTGAGGAATTTTATCAAATCGGGAAAACGATGTTCCATTCTCCTACGGAAGAATTGGCAGATAAACCATACTCCGCCCTTTCGGCTAACCACCGAAGCTCAAGCCTCATAAAGCACGAGCGAAATGATCTCGCTCCTCGATATTCCATCTTATTCTATGGCTTTTTGGTCGTAGATCGGAAATCGCTCAGGAAGAATCATGCGTGTAGGAAATCGAGACGCGGCGAGCATAAAAGCGATTTTTTTCACCGTCGACGGGCTCGAAGAAATGACACGCTTCCAAATCGCGCGGGTACACATGAATGGAAACCGCCACGTCGTCACGCCGATTCCGCACCGTATGGATGTCAGCGCAACCGCAAACCGAGTTCCGCGCTCCGGCCGAAGGATTGTGCGGCGCATCGTTCCTGAGCGCGATTTCACCTTCAACGACTTGCGCATCCGCAAAATAATTAACGACTTCCAGGCCGCCCTCCACCATGCCGAGCATTCCCCAGGCGCCGTCATGATCGTGAATCGGGGTGCCCTGCCCGGGTTTCCACACCATGGCCGCCACGACGAAGCGCTCCTCGGGGTCGCGATACAGCAGGTGGCGCGCATATCCTGTATCGGAAGGTTCGAGCGCCTCGCGCGGAAGGAAAGAACCCGCGTCCAGCAGGCGTTTCAGGGGAGGTTCGGCGGCGCGAATGAAATCCCGCCCGCGTGCGCCTTTGTCGTAGATGTCAGCCAACTCCTCCGCGAGGCGGGTGATGGGGGTTGCGACTGTGTCCATGGCGGCCTCCTGATCGCTGAAATCCGGATAACGCCTTCATTTTCAATCAGATAGTCTTCATAAATTTATCTATATTTATCTGATTTTATCTATATTTACGGAAATTATTATTTGCATTATATCGATAATTTCCACTATCCGGGCCGCCCGCTTCCAGTCTCCATGAGGCTCGTCCGGATGGCGCCGTCCCGGCCGATTTGGGCAGGCTCAAGAGCCGTTTCGCTCCCTCCGCTGCGCCTCTGCAAGCTCCCCGAATGCTCACCAGGGATGGTCCCGCTCGATGAGAACGCCGGGCGCCTCGGCGCTTTCGAGCAACTCGATCATATCATACAGCACGGTGCGCTGCTGTTCAAGATTTCCGGTCTTGCCGAAGGGATGGCCCAGCGGCCAGGGGACGAACACCGCACGCGGCGGGCAGAGCCCGGCCGTTATCTCCCTGACGATGCTCACCGATACGGTAGGGAGCCCCTCCCGTTCCACCGCGTTCTGGATCAGCCCGACCGAGCGGTTGCAGAGCCCTCACGCGGGCGCCAGCAGCGCGACCTCCGCCCCCGCCTCGCGAAGCCGCCGCGCCGCGGCAGGCGCCGTCTCCGCAACGAGCCGCTCGACGAGTTCCGCATCGATATGGCCCATGAAGCTCAAATGAACCGGCGAGACCCCGCCAATCGCCCCCTCCGCCGCCATCTCGGCGAGCCGCTCGTGCGGGAAGACGACGTTCAGGTCCTCATCCGCGCCCCGGTGGTCGTAGTAATCGTGCGTTATCGTCAGCTCATCGCGCGCGGCGTCACCCGGAATCTCGCGGAACGTCGGGTCGCCGTCGGGGTTTTCCATGTCGAAGGGTTCTTGCGTCTTGAGATGCACCCCGCCCGTCGTCACCAGCGCGACTTTGCACTCACGAACGGGCTTGGCCAGCGGTGTCCAGGGCGTGAACGCGGGTCCCGCGCGCCAGCCGGCCATCTCGGCGGAGAAATCCCTGCCCCCCGCCCATCTTTTCACCAGGCCCGGATAGCGCGTCAGCAGACGCGCCACCATCCTGTCCTTCCACCTGCGCAAGCTCATCGAATCGTCCTGTCGGTCGGGAGATCGTTGCTCGGCGGCCATCGCACGAACCAGCGCAGAACTCTATCGCAACGGGGCCTTACGTGCACCCGGGGGAGAAAATGTTGGGGATTTTGAATGCCCTTTCTATGCGTAGGGGTGTCGGTTTTCTCCGAGGAGGGGAAGACCGAGTGTGTCCGCGCCCGTAGATCGTATCGCGGAGAGAATCGATGTGCTAATGGGCGGGACTCTGGCGGTTGGACCTGTACCAGGTTCGTCGCAGATAAATTGACCGCGTTCGAAGGGTCTTGATTCGCTTCCTCAATTCGTCACAGTCATTCTGGGCCAAAGTCAGCATGGCTTATCCGACCTAAGCACTTTCATCAATAATCGAAGGGAGCACTTCGCCACTGCGGTCTGCAGTGCTAGGCGACCCGTGGAACAGCGTTTTATCTGGTGGCCGTCAGAGAAATGAAGCTCCTGCATGATCAACGAATGATTCCTCATCGCGAATGTATTTCAACACCGTTTCGGCGTTTCTATGTCGGGTTACCTCCATGATCTTGTCGATCCTCGCGTGGTGCACCGCTGCACTAGTTACGAATCCGGCCCGCAGGGAGTGCCCGGAGTACTCCCGAGGGTCGAGACCAATTTTCCGGGCGTGGCGCTTTACTACCCGCGCGACATCGCCTGGATCGAGGGGACGACCTGACGCCACGCCGTCGCGTAGCAGCGTCTGAAAGAGGAATCCTCTGCTAATGCCGGAGGCCCGCAGCCAGCGTTCCACATGCGCGACAGGCTTGATAATTTTCCCCTCAATGACCGCCACCCGTTGTCCGACGCCTTGCGCGTCCGTCTTCGACCGGCGCACGTGAACCATCAATCCCTCAGTTCCTTTACGTTCGAGGTCCTCCATCCGCAGGTGGCACAACTCGGATCGCCGGAGTGCCGCCGCAAACCCCAAGGACAAAACTGCTGCGTCCCGAAGGCCGTGCAGACCTCTGCCGCATGATTTTAACATTGCGAAAATCTGATATTCTCGCAGAGCCTTTACTCGGCGGGGCGTGTCACCCCGGAGTCTTGCCAAGCCTTGCATGACCTCATCTACGATCCCCGCGGACGCAGGCGAGGGTGACCCCATGCTACGCCATCGATAATTCAGCCCACTGCGATAGAGACGAAGTGTATTCAGTGCGAGGGGCTTGCCACCACCTGTCCGGCCCTCGCTCGCCATTGAGACGAGAAATCTAACCACGTCATCTGATTTGGCCTCTAGCGGAATTACGCCCATCTCTTGGCACCACGAGACGAAGCATTGCCAACCCTTTTCATACGCTGCCCGCGTATTTTCCGATCGAGCCGCTTTGCGCAAAACCTCTCCGCAACATTCACTCCCCAAGACGGCCAACGAATTGTCTACATATTTCATGCGATGTCCCCCCATTTTGAGAGTTGTGGGGGAGTAGCACATCCAGCTTTTCGCACGTATATCCATTTACCGTGGAATTCTTACCGGATACAACACCGCGTTCATCATCGATCAGGCGACGCGGGATGCTCTAGTCGCATCTGACCCAAGATCGGCGGAGATTCTGAAACCTGTCCTTCGAGGACGCGATATATTGCGTTACCGTGCAAATTGGGCGGGACTTTGGCTCATTTCAACCTTTCCGTCAGTTAGGCTTGATATTGATGATTACCCCGCGATCAAGGGGCACTTATTACAGTTTGGCGAGAACCGTCTAGCTCAGAATGGACGTAGCTTGCCGGGCGGTGGTCGCGCGCGCAAGAAGACCTCTCACAAGTGGTTCGAGTTGCAGGATACCTGTGCTTACCATGATTATTTCAACGGCGAGAAGTTGCTGTGGCGGGACATGGCCAAGACTGGCGCCTTCGCGTATAGCGATGCAAGCATCTTCACCAACGACAAGGCGTTTATGATGACCGGTGGGAATCTGAAGTTCCTCTGCGCCGTCTTGAATAGCTCGGCGGTTTCGTGGCTTGTCTCGAAATCCGGTCTAACCACTGGCATGGGACTTACGCAGTGGAAAAAGTTTGTCGTCGAGGCGATCCCAGTTGTACCACCGGACGCCTCAACGCTAGCCGATTTCGATGACGCGGTATTGGATTTGCTCACAATGATTAATGTAGGTGACACTGAAGCAGTTCGCGATATAGATGACGCGATCGACGCGATGGTATACGATCTCTATGGACTGACTTCTCAAGAGGTTAAGGCGCTGAAGCACAACAAAAACTAGCTGACTCTCGCTTTACTGATCGCGTCGCGCTGCATCTCCGAGATCCCATACGCCTCGAAGACCAAGTGCTCGATGGCGCACTCAAGCTCTTTAGCTTGTTTCGTCGCGCCATCGTACATGGCTATCATGAGCTCATCGACCAGACCATCGATTTCGCTGCCGCTCTTAAGGACGGATGGAACTGGTATGCTCTCTACCGTTACTGCAAACCACCTCGCGGTACCCATTCCTGACGTCACGGTTGTTTTGTTTACATACCATGTAATCAAGGATGAGTTTAGAAACGCAGCGAGACGCTTCATCATCGGACCGTGCATGAAGTAGACGGTGTTGGCGCAGTACATCTCCGTCCCGGCCGGTGCATACGAGAATCTACCTTCGGGCGTCAAATCCATCCAGAAGAGCTTCTCCTCAACAAACTTTTCATGGTAAGCACAGTTACGGAGGTTGTAGGGTGTGACTCCCTTGTCCTGTCGTCGTCTGAGGCGGTCGATGAACCTGTCCAGGTGGGCCTTTATCGCTGGATAGTCATTAACGTCGATGGGAGGCACGCCCTCATGGCCACTGTGCGTATCGATCAACCAGAGATGGGCCCAATTTGCACGGTAACGCAATATATCACGGCCTCTGAGGATTGGCTTGAGAATTTCTTCCGAAGCAGGATCCTCGGCGATCAAACGCTCTCGCACAGAGGTGTCGACAATGAAGGCGTCGTTGTAGCCTGTCTTAATTCCATAGTAAATGGATATATCCCATTGTTTTAGAGGTGTCCCAACGGCTTCCATTTTCTCCATCACATCTCGCTCTACTGACGAAAGGACCATCCATGGTCGTTCACCTTCCGGTTGAAGCGTACCCCAGTCCCTTTTGGGCGGCGGGAACGAGCCCCCATCAAGACTGTCGATATCGACAGCGAGCACTGGAGCGGTCTTGTGGTGACTCTCGCGAACAAGAAGAACACAAGCATCCACGATAGCGTCGAAAACGTCCTTGCCCATCTCAAGCAGGCGAAGAACTGTGTGGTGTTCATCGAACCAGCGACGTAGTGGCTTGCCGTATTCCGCGCGTAGCCAACTGTTAGACGTAATATAGGCTAGAGTACCGACGCCGGGCTTAAGCAGATTACAACCGCGTTCATAGAAAAGTTGGTAAATATCGCCTGTGCGCTTGAAAGTCTTGTAACCGGTTTTATTGTAGCGATTCGCTAATTCACCCCGATTCTTTTGCAACTGTATATATGGCGGATTTCCAATCACCACGTCGAAACCCTCTTGCACACCGAACATGTATTCAGCATCGAACCAATCGGCACACCCGTTCTGGTCATAAGGGTCCCAATCTGCGACCTTGCGGGCGTCGGCCAGAGCGTCATCGTATTCGCGTTGGCGCATGGCGAACTTACGAAGCTCGCTATTCTTGAACTTCTTGCCCGCTTCCGGGTTAGGAAATCTCTTAGCCCTGTCTTCGATTTCTCGTTTCTGGATTGTCACCCACTTCTGGTGCTCGTAATCTAGTATTGCTTGCAACTCGTCACGAAGGCGTTGCTCCTCTTTAACGCACTCAAGCTTCTTTGGCCGGCTGTCGGCCAGAAAATAGCGTTCGCGGACCGCCGCGACTTCCTTTCGTTTTGACACAACCGCATCGTCGAGAAGCAAAGGCGTCGTTTCGTTCCGCAAACCGACCAACGTGTCGGCGGCGATAAACCGGGTCTCAAGGTTAGGTAGCGGCTTGACACCGAGATTAGGCGCGCTGGGGTTCGGTTCCTGCTCAATGACGAGCGAGATAAAAAAGCGCAGCTTGGCTATCTGGCAAGCGATGGACTGGATATCTACGCCGTAAATGCTGTTCTGGATGAGGTAAAGCTTGCGCCCGAAGTCCGATTGGCGGTACTTCTCGAACGTGTCGCTAATCTCGTGTAGCGCGTCGTCACGCTGCTGTTGATCCTGGGTATCGAACGCCTCGCCCGCTCGGGCCCTCGCTCGATCCTTCTGAAATTCCTCCCAGAGCGCGTTGTCCGGGTCGATGCGGCGAAGCGCTAGTGTGAGCGTTTGTAGAATGCCCATAGGGAAAGCGCCGGAGCCGACCGCCGGGTCGAGTGTCCTGATATTCGCGACGGCGGCCACGATTGCCCGTTTGTCACCTTCCTCGAAGAGGTCGTCGGCGTCGTCCATCGCATCGGAGTGATCGAGGAGGTAGAGAAGTCGATCGCGCCAGAATTCCGCGTCACCATCGGCCGGCTCGGTTTTTGCTGCCAGAGCTTCGGCCAAGACCTCTTGGACCATGTAGTCCACCACTAGCCGTGGCGTGTAGTAGGAGCCGGTAGACTTGCGCGCCGTTTCTTGTGTCTCCGGATTGTAGGCGGCTAAAAGGTTCTCGAAAACACGGCCAAGCAATTCAGGGTCGAGCGCAACCTCCTGTTCGAGCGGCGTGTTCTCTTCGACCGTAAACTTGTAGTGGTGGAAGAGAGAGAACAGACCATCCTCCGAATCGAGGAACAGGCGCGCCGGCACGTCCAATCCCCGGCCTTGAGTTGGATTGTCTGTGAAGGCGTCGATGCGTCGCCCGCCCGCGCCGGCGGCTGCGAAATCATCCAGGCAGTCGAACAGGCCGCCATTGACGAAGGGTACGGACTTCAGCATTTCGATGAAATCGTCCGGGTCGGCTAACAAGTCGCGGTAGCGATATTTGCTGGAGTCGCGATGGTCACCGTGTGTCTTCTTACTGAAGGTTCGCTTGTCGATGCCGGTGTTCAGGGTGGCGAAGAACAGGTTCTGGAGCACGGCGCGATAATAGTCGGTGCTATCGGGGCTATAGTTTTTGAGCTTTGAGTGGGCAAAACTTTCCTTGAACAACTCATCCGGCACCAGCCCCTTCTCTTTCATGAACCAGATGAAGAGAAGGCGAGTAATCAGCCGGATGATTTGGCGTTCCTCTGACCCCTCGCCCACGCCGTCGTCCGGGAAACGAGAGGCGGCGACGGCCCGTTGAAACCACTCGAACAGGTCACGGTAGAAGCGCCGGTTCAGTTCTTCGATGTCAAGCACGCGTTCCCACGCTGTGAGTAAACTGTCGAAATCATGAACGCCTTGATCCGTGAGCCGGGACAGCGCCAACTCACCGAGAATGTCGACATGTGCCCGATGTGGTCGCTCGGTGCGGATATCCTTGACCAGCGTCACGCGTTCCAAAACGTCGCGGGAGGTGTCCCGTTTGTGAGCGCGACGATGGACGGCAGCGAGTGTCAAGCTCTTGCCGTGTCGGAACAGAAGGATAACCGGCATGGAAAAACCGCGATTGACGGTGCGCGTCATCTCCGCCAGTTCAGTCCGGCTGTGGGGACGGTCTTCCAAGTCTACCGCAACGAACAGAAATGACTCATTATGTCCCTTATTGAATTCTTGGAATAGACTTGGATGGTTGCCGATTTCCTCTCCGGTAATCTGAAAGACGATATCGACTGAATGCCAGGAGCCGAACAACCCGCGTTGTCGTTCCGTCAGGGGTTTCGTCTCCTCCAGCAAGGCCACGAATCCATCGATGTCTTCTATGTCCACTGAACGCTCGCTGTGGTAGCCGAGCGCGCCGAACAGCGAAACGGCTCTGTCTTTCGTTGAGCCTTCCTCGGTGAAACCGTATAATGCTTCGCTTAGGGCGTTATGCATCTGTCGGAGCTCCATTTCCTGTCGTGCCATGTGTGTCGGATATGACCAGCCATGTGATCAACTCGAAGGGTTCGGTGCTTTCCGGCTGTTCGGGCTGTTTCGCGAGCACGGCGCCGCGCTCGCGAGCAAGCGCCCGAAGCTGCGCGTCGCGGAAGGTTCCGGCGATGTTTCGCAAGGCTGCTTCAAGAAGTTTGTCGTAATTTCCCATTCGTCGTCCGTGATTGGTCTCCCGGTCGAAAGCGTTTTCCAAGGCCGTCGAGGCCTGCGACCGGTCGGCGGCGAGCGCGCGAAACAGGGCAAGACACTCCCGCGCCTGCCGAAAGGTATAGCGCACCGCCCCGTCGTCGCGGACATAGACAAGGAAATAGGGCCACAGACGGTTGGGGGTGCGCGCCACCGGGTCGCCACTCCGTTTCAGGCAGAAGATCACGCCGGGTCTAACTGGATTGGCCGAGCGGCCAGGCACGGTTAGCGCGCCGTTATCGACGATGGCATGGATTCCCAGCGGCACTCCTTCGAGGGCTGCGCGGTTTTGCTGGATGTAGTGCAATAGATCGGCGAGGAAATCATCGAGCGTGAGGTCGTTCAGGGTTACGCCGTCTTCCGCGTCCTCGACATCGAGAATTTCCTCGCGCATGCGCGTCAACTGCAGGTCACGGAACGCCAACTCCGCCTTAGCCGTCGTATTGTTCCCGTCCACGGTCGCCAAGTCCTGGTTGAGCGGGTCGTCCAAGCCTGTCGCCGCCGCATCGGCGAGGGCCATGCGCGCTTCGACGCGGTTCTTGAGGTCCAGGTAACGGTCGAGGTCTGCAGTGGGCCAGAAATTGGTCATGGCGACCTGGTGGCTGCGGCTGCCCAGCCGGTCAATCCGCCCGAAGCGCTGCATCAGCCGCACCGGGTTCCAATGGATGTCATAATTCACCACCATGTCGCAGTCCTGGAGGTTCTGACCTTCCGACAGGCAGTCGGTAGCAATCAGGATGTCTATTTCCTCATCGGTGTCGTCGGACTGCTGTGCTCTCGGGGCGAAGCGTCCCAGAATGTTGACGAATTGGGACTCGCCCAAACTGCTTCGATTGCCGTCCCCGCCCGTCACAAGGGCGATATGAACATCAAGTTCGTCGCGTGCCCAATCCGCGAGGTGATCGTAGAGATAGCGAGCAGTGTCCGCGAATGTTGTGAAAACGAGCGCTTTACGGTTGGCGCGGTCGTCTTTATCGACTAACGCCGCTTCGACCTTGCGCCGCAATACCCGTTTCAATTCAGCCAGCTTGGCATCGCGTTCAACAGTGACTCGTTCCGCCCGATGGTGCAACGCTTCGAAAACGCGCCTGTCTTCGCGCAGATCCTGCTGCCAGCGGTCGACATCGAGTTCGTCGAGCCGGTAACGCCGCCTACGCCCGACGGTGAATTCATCGTCCTCCTCATCCTCGTCGGGGCGGGTATCGATATCGCCTTGGTCGCCGCGTTTACGCCAAGCTTCGATCTGTCGATCGAGTTCATTCATCTTTTCGAGGATGCGGCCCATCGTCAGCGTGAAAGAATGGACGGCGCTTTCCAGGCGCTTTAACAGGTTGACGCGCATCATGCCGATCAGCCAGCGCTCGCGGTCGCGCTGGTCGAAGCGCAGCTTCTCCCTTTCTTTCTCAAGATCAGAAGTATCTTTCAGGTATTGCGACGGCATGTACACCGCCAACTGGAAGTCCCCGATCCGCTGGTGCAGGTCGTCGTATGAGAGATCGCCCTCGCTATCCGTCGCGGGATGCAAGTTCTCCGGTTTAGTCCGTTTTGGAAAACCGCCGATTGCTTCCGTTACGGCCGGGTAGAAGCGGCGGATGTGGTCGCGCGAACGAGCGATGGTGACCGCGTCCAGTAACGTAAGGAAATCGGCGCCCAGCCGTTCGAGCAAAGCCGCCTTGCTCGCCGTACTTCCGTCACGGCGCGCGTTTTCCCATTGCTGGAATTCGCGTTGGGCTACGCCAAACATCGCCTGGATGTCGCTTATGCCCAACTCGTCCCGGAACGCATCCTGGCGCTTTTCCGTCATCAGATAGAACTGGTTGCGCAGATCCCGCAAGCTGGTGTTGACCGGAGTCGCCGAAAGCATCAAAACTTTCGTTCGCGCTCCATCCTTGAGAGCTTCCTCCAGTAGCCGGTTGTAGCGGCTGCGCCTGATGATAGCGCCAGTCTCGTCTTTCCGGTCCCGGCCCTCGTTTCGGAAATTGTGGGACTCGTCGATGACGATCAGGTCGAATGTGCCCCAGTTGAAGTGGGCCAGGTCGACCGACCCTGCCAGACCCTCGTAACGACTCAGATCAGTGTGTGCGCGCACCGCATAGTTCAAGCGGTCCTTTTCGAGGGGGTTGTTTCGTTGCGCCGCCCACGCGGTGTAGCGGACCCAATTGTCCTCAAGCCGTTTGGGGCAGAGAACCAAGACCCGCTCGTTGCGCAACTCGAAGAATTTGATAACGGCGAGTGCCGTCCAGGTCTTTCCGAGCCCTACACTGTCTGCGACAATGCAGCCATTATATCGCAGCAGCCGGTTGATAGCGCTGGTCGCGCCGTCTTTCTGAAACTCGTAAAGAGCCTTCCAGATCTCCGTGTCATAGAGATGGACATCGTGGAGAAATCCCTCCCGTTCCCCCTGCCTTGCCAACCAGCCTTCAAAGACGTGGAACAAGGTCTTGTAATAGACGAACTCCGGCGCGTAGGGTTCAGCCAAGCGATTAAGCGCCGCCAGGACCTCCTCTTTGACGTCTTCGGTAATGGATTCGTCTTTCCACAATTCGTTGAACCAGCGGATGAGAGACCGGCGGTCGGTCTCGTCACGAACCTCGAGATTGAGTTCGACATTAGGGACCGCACCGTAACCCAGACCACGGCGTGTGAAATTGGAACTGCCGACGAGCGTCGCGGCGCCGTTCTCGTCCGCAACGTGATAGAGTTTCCCGTGAAGGAATCCGGCGCGCCTGACGGTTCGGATATCAACTTGCTTCTCGATCCATGCGGCGCAGGCCCTGGCGAGAGGCCTCTGAGCCAGGACCCGCTTCAACTCGATACCCTGACTCTCGTTCAGCCGAAACGACTTGCCGTCGTTTCCTTGCGGATCCATCGATCCGACTCCGCGCGGTTCGCCGTAAAGAAATCGAGTGCGGCCGGCCGCTTCCAAAGCATCACGCAGGGCTTCGTACGCATAGATCGTGAAGTAGGCCGAGACGATTGACAGGTCCGAACCGGCACCGATGTTGTTCCGCAGGAATTCCCCTACAAGGCGGAGTCTGTTGTCGATGATGACATCAGTCTCTTCGGATGGCACATCACCTATCATAGCTACACAAACCACCTAGTTTGTTCTACGAGGTCGCGCATGTATGCCATTTTAGAACCACTCCTCCACAAAATTCAGCAGCGGCACCACCATGTTGACGTGTTCGGTCACTGCTAGAGCATTCGCGAAATACACGTCTGCTGCAAGCACTTGTGACCGAAAACAAGTTGCGCAGTGCTAGGTAGACAAAATCGCAAATTGGCTTTTAGCATAATGCGAGACGAACCACATCTGCGTAAAGGGTCTCGTTGCCGCTCCACCGAACACGTATCCTGGAACAGCAGACATCTCGGTCAGCCGCTCGGGCGTCGATGGAGAGCGGGCCGCCGCCCGAAAAGCCTCGCCCGGCGCTTCACGCTCGGGTCCCCTCCTTGACGCCGACTAATAATATAGTCTATATTGGACTATCTTTTCCTGCTTGAGGGAGCCATGGCCGAACAACATCCCGAACCCCGCCGAGTCTGGACCGTCGCCGAGGCCAAGGCGCGCCTGTCCGAGGTGCTGCGCCGCGCCGAGGAGGAGGGGCCGCAGCACATCGGCACGAGGCGGCCCTTCGTGGTCGTGCCCGCCGGGAAGTGGTACGCGAAAAATCCGCCACGCAAACCCATGGGGCGATGGCTGGTCGAGAACATGCCCCGCGGCGCGAACCTGGAAATCCCGGCGACGAGGAGTTCCCGGAGAGAAATCCCCTTCGCCGATGAAGAGGCCGAATGAGCGGGTTTCTCCTCGACACCAACGTCATCTCGGAGTTGACGAAGGACGCGCCGCATTCGCGGGTAACGGCGTTCCTCGCAGGCGCTGAGGACCTGTGGCTCTCCGCCGTCGTACTGCACGAGCTGGACTTGCGTGCCGCGCTGCTGCCGCCCGGCCGCCGCCGCGAGGGAATCCGCGCGGCGCTCTCCGCGTTCGTCTCGGAATACGCGGACAGGGTTCTGCCCGTGGGGCAGCCCGAAGCCGCCCGGGCCGCGGCTCTGAGGGCGCGGGCGCATCGCGCGGGCCGCGTCCTGGATATGGGGGACGCGCTCATCGCGGGGACGGCCGCGGCGCACGACCTTGCCATCGCGACGAGAAACATCCGGGATTTCGACGGCCTCGAACTCGACGTCGTGAACCCCTGGGACGCGCCGTAAGCACCCGGCGGGTCGCCCCCGGCCTTGAACCCTCCCTCCTCGGGGTTGTTGAAAAA
>CAYTSP010000146.1:0-15325 GCA_964440505.1 uncultured Nitrospinaceae bacterium | reverse complement strand
GGCAGGGTGACGGTACGCCTTTTTCCTCCCGGATAATCGAAGAGATTCCCCTGATGCTCTGATAACATCTTCCGGCATGTGGTAATCGTGTCGGTATGAAGATTTGCACGGAAGCTGTTCAGGTGGAAGTCTCGTTGGTCGAGAGGCCGGAAGAGCCGTGGCCTCATCCCCCCGTGTTGCCTGCCACCGCAGAGGCGTACTGGCGTTCGCTGTACGAGCGCGAGCGTTCGCGCGCGGAGGCGGCCGAGGCGCTCTGCGAGGAGTTGCGGTGGAAGGAGGTGGATTCGCGCGCGCGGGCGGGTACGCTGAAGTGGCAGTTCGACAAGTGCCGGAAGAAGCTTGCCGCGAGCACCGAGAAGCGGTGGGGGCGGCTGCGCGGCTTGCGTCATCTGGCCGATGTGATCACCGACGTGAGGTTCATCGATGGGGTGAACGAAAAAGAAACCGGCAGGGAGGCCGCTGAACTCAAAACGGCCATACACAACATTTGACAGTAACTCTGGTCGGCCCACCACTCGATGATCATCGACAATGTGAGCGATTTCTCCCACGCGCATCTGCACCGTAAATATCGACCCTTCGAAGACGCTACGCTCACCCGTTGCGAGACCATCGGGGACAACGTGCATGTCGCCTATGATACGCGGGTCGGACGCGGGCGCATCTCCGGCCTGTTCGTCGATCACAAACGCTTCGACACCAATCACATGGACCTCTGTTTCGAGTATCCCTACCAGCGGTCAAACACCGACGACGCCATAAAACACTGGTTGTTCGTATTGCCGATCGATGAGCGCACCACCCGCGTGTTCTTCCTCTTCTACTTCAAGTCGCTGAAGGTGCCTCTGGTGCCGATACGTATTCCCCGTTTCGCCATGTACATGGTTTTGAGTATCGCGAACCGTCGGCTCATCGGCCCTTTGCTCTCTGAGGATGGCGTTGCGGTCGAGGCAGAGCAGAAAGGTTACGAGAGACACTGGGATGCGCCCGCCTACGAATACAACCCGGTGGTAGGGGCTTTTCAAAAAGTGATCGTGCGCAAGTGGCGGGAATATCTGGCGCGCGGGACAGGAAACGGCGATGCCGGCGTCTGATCCGAGCTTCTCGTTGTCTGCGCTGTCGGGAAGTTCCATGCTTGAGGCGGCGGCAATGATGCTGGTGTTTGTCGGGGCTCTGTTTCTGGGTTCGATGCTCCTGCCCGGACGCCGGGTTAGGGGGCCGGATTTGGAGGGGGGGTCACGCACCTACAAGCTCAACGGTTTCGCCTTGTTCCTGATAACCATGATGGTTGTATTATTTGCCCAAGTCTCCGGCTGGTTCTCTCTTTCCGTATTGCATACCCACTTTGCCGCCTTGTTCGTGGTGGCGAACGGATTCGCATTCGCACTTTCCGGCTGGCTGTATTTCCGGGGGAGGCGGGTACTGGATACACCACCGGGATTTTTGCGAGGCTTCTTCTTTGGCCTGGAACTCAATCCGACCTGGTTCGGGGAGGATTTGAAACTATTCAGCTACCGTCCTTCCCTCATTGCCCTAGCGCTGTTCAATGTGTCCTTCGCCGTAGTGCAGTACGAAACCTACGGTGTGCTGACCCTGGCGATGACGCTCTATCAGATATTCACCCTTTTGTACGTGCTCAATTACTTCCAGTTTGAATACGGGATGATCCACACCTGGGACATGATCAGCGAGCGTTTCGGATGGATGCTGATTTGGGGCGATTACGTATTGGTGCCATTCTTCTACAGCATCGTCGGCTGGTGGCTGATTCACGCGCAGGCACCGATGTCTCCCATCGCCGCCGCCGCGCTCGTCTTGTTGTTTACCCTCGGCTTCTGGCTTTTCCGTGGCGCCAACGAGCAAAAGCACCGCTTCAAGCGTGACCCCACCGTCACGATTTGGCGGCGCCCCGCCCGGTCCTTGGACGGACGCCTGCTGGTCTCCGGATTCTGGGGTATTGGACGACATCTCAACTATACCGGCGAGATCTGCGTCTACCTCGCGTTCACCCTTACGACCGGGTTCGCATCCTGGATACCCTATCTGCTGCCCGCGTGGCTGGCGAGTCTGTTGTGGCATCGGTCGATGCGTGATGAGCACCGTTGCAGCGCTAAATACGGCGAACTGTGGGAACGCTACAAACAGCAGGTGCGTTTTTCGATCTTGCCGTTTATCTATTGAGGTCAAGCGTGGCGTATCGATCTCGCAGTGAGGCGACTCCGCGTACGGCGCAACTCCCGCCCCGGGCGTCAACAGCCATCCCAGAACTGACGGGTGGGTGGCCTTTGCTTGGCCATCTGCTGGATTTCCGAAAGGATCCGGTTTCGATGTTGACCAGAGGCTGGCGCGAGCACGGCGAGCTCGTTCGGTTCAGGCTCGGTCTGCGCGAGTGTGTTCTCTTCATCGGACCCGAAGCCCACGACTTTTACTTCCGAGCGTCTGAGGATGAACTGAATGCAAAAGCCGTCTATCAGTTCACGGTACCCATCTTCGGACGCGGCGTGGCTTACGACGTCTCCCCTGAAGTCATGGCAGAGCAGTTGGGGTTTCTGTTTCCGGCGCTGCGCGAAGCCGCGATGCAGGAGTTTGCCCGCATCATGTTCGAGGAGACGAGCCTGTTCGCCGACTCTCTAGGCGAGGACGGAGAGCTCGATCTGCCGGTCGCGATGAACCGACTCACCGTTAACATCGCCAGCCGTTGCCTCATTGGAGAGGAAGTCCGGAATCAGATGGACGCGGGTTTTGCCGAGGCGTATCACGATCTGCAAAAAGGAATCAACACCCTAGGATTCTTTCTCCCCAATCTTCCTACGAAAGCGCATCGAAGCCGGGACCGGGCCCGGCGAAAAGTGTCCCAACTCTTTAGCGGAATCATGGCGGAACGCCGTCTTTCCGGCGCCCGGCCCGACGATTTCATGCAAACGCTCATGCACGCCCGTTACAGGGAGGGGCGCGCTCTGAGCGACGACGAGATTACCGGCATTCTGCTGACGGTGTTGTTCGCGGGACAACACACGAGCGCGGTGCTCGCCACCTGGACGGGCCTGGAACTCGCGAAGGCGCCGACATATCTGGCGCGGGTAAGAGACGAGATTCAAGACGTCTACCGCGAGGAAGGAGCCATGAGCCTCGCGAGCCTCAATCGACAAGTGACGCTCGAGCACGCCGTACGCGAGAGCGAACGGCTGCACCCGCCGTTGATCGTCCTGATCCGCAAGGTGCTAAAACCAGTACACTACAGAGACTACCTCGTGCCTGCCGGTGCCCTGGCCATGGTGTCGCCGGCAGCCTCGCACCGCCTGCCCAACGTGTTCGCCGACCCGGAGCGGTTCTTTCCGGACCGTTTTTTGCCTCCCGCCTGCGAGGATAAACAACACCACTACGCCTTGATCGGTTTCGGCGGCGGAAAACACCAGTGCATGGGGAAACATTTCGCTTACTTGCAGCTAAAAGCGATCTGGACCGTGCTGCTCGATCGTTTCGATTTTCATCTCGACACCCCGATTCCCGCCCCGAATTACGGCAGCTGGGTGACGGGCCCCAAGAAACCATGCCGGATCCGCTACCGCCGCCGCTCACAAGCGAGTTCTCTCCGATGAGCGGCACCGCTAATGGGTGCTACGACGTCGCCGTCGTCGGCGCGGGTCCGGTCGGCAGCCTTTGCGCGCTCCTTCACGCGCGCAAAGGCGCCCGAGTAGTCCTGCTCGAAGCAAATCCCAAAGCCTCCAGACGGCTGGCGGGCGAATGGCTGCATCCGCCCGCCGTGGAAATCTTGCGCGATGCCGGGATAGAGCTCGATACGCAACAGGACAGCACTGTGGGCAAGGGATTTGTGGTGTTCCCCGAAGACGGCTCGAAGCCGATAGTGCTTCCCTATGCGGACGGATTTCAAGGCATGACATGCGAGCATGCGTTGCTCGTCACGAGTCTGCGTGAAGCTGCCGAGGACGAGTCGGGTGTGGATTTCATTCCCCACGCGCGGGTGCGCGCCGTCGAGGACGGGAGGCTTACTTTTACCCGCAACGGTTCCGAAAATTCCCTGGCCGCCGAGCGGATTATCGGCGCTGACGGGCGGTCCTCGATCGTGCGTCGATCGCTGGGGTTAACGACCGATTGGGCAGTCTGCTCGCGGATGTTGGGGGTCATGTTAAACGGGGTGAAGCTGCCGTTCGAGGGTTACGGGCACGTGCTGCTTGGAGGGCCGGGTCCTGTTCTCATGTATCGTTTGAGAGAGGATAGTGTCCGTGTCATCGTCGATGTCCCGCTGGAGTACTGGACTCCCCGGGATCGGACTGTTTTTCTCTCGGACGCGTATTCCGGTTTGCTGCCCGAAACAATAGGGCCTGCATTTGCCGAAGCGCTGCAAGCGGGGCAATACCACACCGCCGCCAATGAGGTGAAGCCGCGCGTCACATACGGGAGACCAAACCGCATGCTGATTGGCGATGCGGCCGGGCACTATCATCCCATAACGGCGGTAGGAATGACCTTCGGTTTCGGTGACGCCCTCACCTTGGCGGAGGGCGGGGACTTCTACGACTTCGTCGCAAAGCGTTTGCAGGCGACCCGTGCTCCCGAACTTCTCGCTATGGGACTCTACGAAGTCTTTGCCGATCACCGGGCCGAGTCGATGGCGCTCAAGCACGCGATCTACCGGGGCTGGCGGGCAAAATCCAGGACTCGCGACCAGACCATGCGTTTCCTTGCCTGTCAGAACACATCGTTAGCCCGTATGGGCCGTGCGTTTTGTGTGATCGTGGCCCGGGCGGTCGGCGGGCAGATTCCGCGCTCCTGCGACCTGTCCGGCTGGCGCCGGATCCGCGATGTCGTTCACGCGCTCGCCGTCCGTCTCGGCTGGCTCCTGCGAGGCCTCAGGCAACTCTACAAGTCGAAAGACTTGGATGCAGAAAAAAACGTGCAAATCAGGAACACGCTGTCCCACGCGTTCCTGATCTCCATGCCATCGAGCGCCGGTGATACCCGGCCCCTTCCCCCGGAGGAAATCGTGTCGCCCGACCCCGGTCCGGCGCTTAGGAGCGCGACCGCGCGCCTGCTGGAACTCCAGAATGAGGACGGCGGATGGGAAGGTGAGATGACCTGGTGTCCCATGCTCACCGCTCAGTATGTGCTGTTGCACCACATTATGGGAAGGCAACTCGAGCCCGGCAGACGCCGGCGCGTGTTGCGTTCTTTCGAGCGAACCCGTCTCGAAGGAGGCGCATGGGGATTGCACGAACACTCTCCGCCCCACCTGTTCGTCACCACCCTGGTCTACGTCGCGGCGAGATTGCTCGGAATAGGGCGCGATGATCCGCTAATCGAGCTTGCCCGGCGATTCCTGCAGGCAAAGGGGGTCCCCGGCATACCGAGCTGGGGAAAGTTCTGGCTGGCGCTCCTAAATCTCTACGACTGGCGCGGGGTAAACGCCATCCTGCCGGAGTTATGGAGCTTGCCGCGCTGGATGGCGCTGCATCCCTCGAAGTGGTACTGCCATACCCGTCTAATCTACATGGCGATGGCGGCGATTTATTCGCGCCGGTTCCAGACGCCCGTGAGCCCCCTGATCGCCTCGCTGCGTGAGGAACTCTTCCCCCAGGGGTTTGAGCACGTCGATTTTTCGGTGTGCCGAAACCGCCTGCGAGACGCCGACCTCTACGCGCGGCCCGGCATGTGGCTCCGGGCCGGGTACGGGTTTGCACAGTTGTTCGAGCACTTCCACGGCAAACGTCTTCGTGCCCGATGCATGGAAAAGATTATCCGGGGCATCAAATGGGAGCTGCAAACCACCAGTCATACGAGCATCTCTCCGGTGAGCGGTCTCCTCAACATCCTCGCCTTGTGGCTGCATGATCCGAACGACAAAGACTGCCGCCGGGCGTTCGAGAAACTGGATGACTGGATATGGGAAGACGAGGAGGATGGAGCACGGGTCACCGGTGCGAGAAGCGCCTCGTGGGATACCGGATTCGCCCTGCAGGCGCTGGCGGCGGTACCGGAATTCTATGGGGTTCGAAACGCCCTCCGAAACGGAACCGACTTCCTGTACAGGCAGCAAATCGGCGTCAGTTTCGAGGGGTTTCGCGAGGAGTATCGCAACGATCCCAAAGGCGGCTGGTGTTTTGCCGGGGGATGGCATGGTTGGCCGGTGACCGACTGCACAGCGGAAGCTTTACTCGGGATTTTCGCCGCCCGTGGCCAGAATGTGGACGAGACAGTGCTCAACGATGCGGTTCGCTTCATGTTGCGTGGCCAGAACCGCGATGGCGGTTTTGGTACCTATGAGGCGCGGCGCTCGGCGATAGATCTCGAATGGCTCAACCCGGCCGAGATGTTCGGCAATTCGATGACCGAGCACTCCTATGTCGAGTGCACTGCGTCCTGCCTCACGGCGCTCGCCGCCTGCAAGGAGCGCTTGCCGAAAGTCACGAATCGCGCGGCGATGGACGCTATATCGAGGGCCGAGGCCTGGCTCCTACGAACACAGACGGGAGATGGAGCGTGGCGCGGCGAATGGGGCGTTCAGTTCATCTATGGCACCTTTTTCGGAATAAAGGGTCTGGTTGTCGCCGGGGCACGCGAAAGCGGTCCGGCGCTGCGTCTGGCCTGCCGGTGGCTGCTTGATCGCCAGAACGAAGACGGGGGATGGGGGGAACATCACAGCGGATGCATCAGCGGCCGATACGTCGCACATGAGGAGAGCCAGGTCATCCAAACCGCCTGGGCGTTGATTGCGCTCCTCGAGGCGGGCGATTCGAACTGGACGGCGATTTCACGGGGCGTCCGCTTTCTGCTCGACTCCCAGGAAGCGGATGGCGCATGGCCCAGGCAAGACATGGTCGGGGTCTTTTTCCGCACGGCGCTGCTGGACTATGCGATGTATCGACAGTATTTCCCCCTGCACGCGCTCGGTCTCTACGAGCGGCGGCGCCGGGAGAGGCTGGCTCTGACGGCTCCTGTCTCCATTGCCGCCGACGCGACCGGCTGACGCGCGGCATTCCTGGAAATCCAGCGGCGGGCAGGGGAAAAAACGGTCCCTCGAAAGGCGGTCTAGCGTGCGCTCCGACGCCTTTTCGAGGAGCGCCGCAAGTGCTTGAAGTAGATTCGGAACGTGCGCACCAGGGTAGTGAGGTCGAAGGTGCTGAACAGGGTATCCGCAACCCCGAACGGCAGCATGGAGGGAATGTTTCCGCGCGCGTATTCGAGGATCCAGCCGCGCTCGACCATGCGGTATCCTTTCGCTACGCCTCTGGGCAGATGCATGACGTCGCCCGGCCGGTACACCTCCCTTTGGATGTCGCCCTCGCCGAAGTACCACATTTCCCCATTGAGAACGAACGCGTAATCTTCGGCGAATGAATACCGACCGGTGTGCCCCTGATTGCCTATGGGGGTGCCGAAGAAGATCACATACTCCCGCAGCGAGGCATACAGGATAGCGAGTTGTCCCATGGCGCCGCCGGCATTGGAGAAAAACCACTCGAACTCGGTCTCGATCAGACCGGGATACCTATCGGAGAGGTCTTGAGCGATGTTGGCGAGCATCTTCTCTAGAGGTTGATCGAGATGGGAATGGGCGACTTCCCGGAGGATCTCGGGGTCAAAAACGTACTTCATTCGGTTTTCCGACAGTCAGGGTTTTCGGGCAAGGAAGAAAAACATCGGGGTGAAAACACCGTATTTTCCGCCTTCGACCAGCGCGTCCGCCGCCGCGTTCAACATCGTGCTGACCGCGGTGGCACCCTCTGGAACCACGCGCAGCTTCTCCCCGATCCTTAACGTCAAATTGGTCAAAGCGCGGCCAATGGGCGTGCGCGGAATACTCGTAAGACGCAGGTCGCGGCCCTGCAAAGCGCGGTACCAGGGCGTTTGCGGATCCGATTCGGTAGCGCGGTCACCGGCTTCCAAGAGTTCGAAGCCAGCACTGCGCAATGCGACGCAAATTTCAGAGGTGAGGGCGAGTTCCGGCAATGCGTTCCCCACCATGATATCGTTCTTGATTCGCAGGTGCTCCGAATTATCTGGATCGAAATCCTCGGTAAGACACCATTCATAGCCCGCGAAACAAGACCCCGGACGCAGGACGCGGAAGACCTCGCGGTACGCCGCCGTCTTATCCGGCGCGTGGGGCATGGACTCGATGGCGATGGCGGCATCGTAGTGATCGTCACCTTCGGGAATCCGTATATAGTCGCCATGGATAAAGCGGCACAACGACTGAACATCCTTTGTGTGCAGTTTGGCACGCTCAATCTGGTAGGCGTTGTTGTTGATGCCGGTGAAACTTGCCCCCGAATAGCGGGCCAGATTGCCCATCGGCCCACCAACTCCGCACCCCACGTCGAGCACTTCCATTCCGGTTTTCAGGGTGAGGCGGTCGGCGAGATAATACTGGTGCCTGAGCAGCGACGCCTCGAAGCTCTCGCTCCGGCGCCTGGGAGCAAAGTGGAAGGACTGGCCCCAGCCGAATTCGTAGAAATCGGTCACCAGGTCATAATAATGATTCACGAACGAGCGATATTGCTCTTTCCTGTGCTCAGGACCTGCGTCGTATATCTCGGTGTATTCATCAACCGTTGATTTCACTTCATCGGGGGCAAGATCTGCAAGGGAACGAGAACTCGCTCTCTTGGCGGGAATACGGGCCATTCGAAATTTCTCCCAGATTTACTCAATTACTTGAAAAAATATTACGAGATGAAGTCGGCAGTGTCAATGAATTTGTGTAGGCCCCGAAACCCGCCCGGGAGCAAGGATACCGTTCTGTGAATTGATGATTTTAACCGCCTTAAGCCTCGAAGCGCGTAGGTTGCGACTATGGCAAAGCGGTGTCCGAACATATCGCCCGCGTGTCCAGAGGTGAGACCATTGCGCCACTTGACGCACCTGCTCCTTGATAGCGCAAGGCAACTCCGCCTCACGCCTTTTTGAAGCGCCGGCCGTACATGGTGCGTCCGTAGAAGTTGAACCACTTCCTGGCTTCTGAATCCTGGAACGGATAGTCCGCCCCCATCTGACATGGCGCACGCCGAACAGACCGTCCACGCCCGGCCCGTGAGAAGGAGGCGATAACTCCCGTGCAACTGGATCGATACATCGACGCCGTTCTGCGCCGGCGGTGGCTGGTCGTCGGGCGGGTTGCCTGCCGAAGGCGCGCCTGGGCAGCGAGGCAGTTGCTCCAGAACGTATGTCGGGTTCAAGGTTGCATCGGCATAAGCGCTATGAAGGAGTTCTTGCTCGGAATAGTCATCGCCCGAAGGAGCAATAAAGAAGACGGGTTCAATGGACGAAGCTGGAAATGCGCCGGGCAATTCTTTAGAATCAGGAAACGTATCCCATACAGGCCGGAAGGCAAGTCCGGGAGTATCCGCTCTCCGGGTTTAGAGAGAAAACGCCAACCAGGGTTAAATATGGATTTCAACGGAAAGGAGGATGTTAGGGTTTACAGAAAGCCAGAAACCGACCCTTCCATCTCCTTGCCATCGTTCGGAACCGCTTCGCCGTGGTTCATTCGTTCCCTCTTCTCCGGAAGTCCGTCGAACAAGGGCGAATGACCCCTTTGGGGGAGCCTTTTCAACGTCCCCGCATGCGGCCCCTGTACACCCCCTCGAACGATGACCATAGGGGCGTCCGCCCGTTACTCACGTTCACCCCGACACAGTACAGGCTCGAGGACCTGCCCCTGCGTGGTCATCGCCGTAGCGGCGGTTATCGGGCCGGCCGCTTTCCGGAGATGAAGCGGTAAGTGAACAGGCCTTGCGACAATCCCTGGGCGTAGCAGACGCTCGCGTCCATAAACTCCCGGGCGGCGGGATTCATCTCGCCGAATTGCAGGTTCAAGAATAAAAACAACGTGTAGCCCTTGCGGATGATCTCCGTCGAGGGCAGCGCCTCGGCGGAGAGGTCGCGTTCCTCGATTTCCGTGAAACCCGCTTCCTAGGCCATGGCGAGCACGTCGCGCCACGGCGGGAGGGACGGCAAGCGCCAGTTTCGCTCTACGGCGTCGACGAGCGCCTGGTGCTTTTCGGACATCGGCGCGTCGCTCAGCAGTTCCGCGTCGAGGGCCTGCCAGCGTCCACCGGGCTTGAGCACCCGGTAGACGCCCTGGAGATAGGCGGGCTTGTCGTCCGCATAGCAGAAGGACTCGTGGTTCAGGGCAGCGTCGAAACTCTCGTCGGCGAACGGCAGATTCATCAAGTCCCCTTCAAGGAACTCGACCAGATGGCCGACCCCGCGCTCTTGCGCCTTTTGCGACGCCACCGCCATCCAGCGCGTATCCTGGCGGCGGCCCCGGGCGGTGAAGCGCATGTGGTCCCCGCAGGGGTCAATCGCCTCCCCATGATCAGCCGTCCGCTCCCAGCGCCGTCTCAGGCGCTCGCCGTCTCGTGCGAGTTCGGGGAAGAAACGTGTCAGACGCGCGGTGCTCAGGGCCGAGGCGACGATGCGCCGCAGCCTGCGCCAGTCCTCCTCCTCGGCGGCGAACACGCCGGCGAGGCCCATCTCATCGCCCACTCCCGCGATCGGCCTCACGCGCCGGAATCCATGGGGCCGTTTGCCCAGTATTCATTCGATGGCGTCGGTGTCAGAAACCACCGCGTATTTCCGCCTGCCAAGCGACATGCGGTAGATCGGCCCGTGGCGGTCCGCCCATCTTTCGAGCATGAGGTGCATCCTCGCGAAACGAACCCGGTGAAGGTTGTCGAGCAGGGGCAGACCTCGCGGCCCGGAGAGATCCCGGAACTTCCGTCGGGCGTTTCCCGTTCCTCTCGTTCCGGTGGTCATCTTCTTGTTCGCCTGATAGACGTCACGCGCTCAAACGCCGACGAGGCCGAGTATCGCCGCTGCCGCCGCGGCGATACTCGAAAGCACCGTCAGCACGCCCCAAAGGCGACGCGGCGCGCTTCCCGTTTCCCCCTCCGGACCGGAGGGGAACATCCGCTTCCAAAGGCCGGGCGCGAACGTGGCTGCGGACAGAGCGCAGGCTGCGGCGCCCGTCCAAAGAAGCCTCACGTCCGCCAGCCCGGTATTCCACAGATACGCGAGCGCCGTCCCCGAAAACGCCATAAACGCCGGCCACAGCATCCCCACGAGCAGGACGGGGAAATCGATTCGCAGGGGCCACTCCTCGCGGCTCTCCAGAACCCGGGCCGCCGCACCGATCGCACTTATGCACCATCCCTTATCCTCCGCGTCCGCACGTATGCGAACGGAGTCGAACAGCCACAGGCGGCGGTAGTCGATCTCGAGACTGCCCCGCTCGTCATATACCCGCACGCGGCACCCCCTCACGACGTCGAGCAGGGGCGCATGATTCCTCCTCAATTCCCGGAACATTTTCTCGATGTCTTCGAACTCGAGCCTTGCCCAGCCGGGAAGACGCACCATGAAACTCATGAAAACCTCGTCGGGTTCTTCGAACTCCCCCGCCAGGACGGAGCAGACCTCGTCCATATCTTCGGGCTTCAGGGGAATCGGGTGCGGGACTCCCGGACGACGCAACCATTTGTTCACGAGGCGTTCACTCACCAGGGGCGGTGTGAATCCTCCAATCCTATCACCACCCGGGGGCGGACGAAATGCTCCCCGGCGCTTGCGTGCGTTCGGGCAGCCTGGTTTAAGCGGGCGGTTATTCCATCATTACCTTCAGCATGAGCAGTAAACGAAGCCGTTCACTCCTCTTCTTGAGACAGACACTCGAACGCGTCGCGCTACGCCTGCCCGCCATGAAGCAGGATGGCTTATGATTTCGGCGTCACGCGTCAATGACGTAAGTCGGGCCGCGCGACGCGTCGGTGTTAATCAACCCGTCCATGGAGTGGCGAGCGAGTTCGGTGAATACCGGAATCAGACCGTTTTCCCTCGCATCGCGCCCTGGAATTTTGTAGCAGGGTGAAAGACCTGGAATTTCGAGCGCACATCGCCGGATACTAAGTCGTCACCCGGTTCCGTGATTCCAGGGCTTTTGGCATTCAGGGTAGCGGTTCCAGTCGAAAAGTTTGTGCCCGCAGGTGAATTTTTTCGATTCGAGTTTCGGGCGCGAACTGTGCGAGGAGCAAGTAACGTCGCCTGAAAGAGTGTAAACTGAGCCTGCGGAAGTTTCGAACGACCGGTGAGTCCCTCTGCGTTCCTGATTTTCGAGTCCTGCGCGGCATAAAAAACCGCGGGTTTCACCGCGGCGTTACCGCAACAACAAAAACTTGATAAAATCGAGCATGTTGATTTAATATAACTCAGATAATAAGAGACAATGCGAACGTACTCAGACCGACACAGTCTGGGGCGAAAGGACTTGCCGTAAAGCAACAGCAGATCAGGAAACCGCTAGTAGATACTGAACGGAAAATACCGCGCGTTAATCTTTTCGTAGGCGCCGTCGGCGAGAATCGCACCAAGCGCCATGTTCAGACGACGGCGCAGCGTATCGTCTTCTTTGCGAACCGCGATGCCGATCCCCTCGTCGAGGTGATATCCTTTGCCCACGAACCCGAAGCGGGCGCCTTTTTGGCTCTGGAGCCAGTTCCAGAACCCGAACCCGTCGCCGAATACCGCATCCACCTCACCCTCGTGAAGCGCGCGCAAGAGCGCCTCATGTTCCGTGAACAGCCTTATCGTGGCGATACTCGAGAGTTTATCTTCGAGCCAGTCCGAGGCGATCGTCGCGCGCGCCACGCCGATCGTCCTGCCCGCCGGGGCGGAAGGATCGAAGCCCGCGCCCTTGCGCGCCACGAACCGCACGACGTTGCTGTAGTATTTGTCGGTGAACGCGACCAGGCGCCGGCGCTTCTCGGTGATCGACATGCTGGACACGATGGCGTCGTACTTCCCGGCCCGCAAGCCGGGTATCAGCTGCTCCCAGTCCTGCCGGACGAACGTGCAGGCGGCCTTCAGTTTCGCACAGAGCGCCAGGGCGATATCGATGTCGAAGCCCTTGAGTGCGCCTGCATCATCGATGTAGCTGAAGGGCGGATAGCCGGCATCGAAGCCGATACGGAGTTTCCCCGGCGCAGCGTCACTGACGAGCGTCGAGCCGATTGACAAGAGAATAAAGAAAAACGACGCGGCCAGTATCTTCATGAATGCTCCATGTATTCGCTCACAACAGCTTAACCCACTTCTCCCGCGAGTGGAAGAACGCCAGAAACGATACTCCCCGGAAGGAAGCATCAAGGCCGCTCGAGGCGTCAGTCCGACGGATGCGTCGGACTTTACAGCAAGTCTTTAGCCAATGCTATGTTCGTCGAATTGTTCGATGGGATGCAGGAAGGAGAAGATACTAGCGCTCTGCCAGGAGGACGCGGACCTCGAGGCGAGCGAATCGCAAGAGCATCAGCATGATACGAAGAACGCACCCCTACGCCCGCGCGCCGTTCGCGCTCCGGCGTAAGAGCGGCCGCGCGGGGATGCGGCGAAACAGGAAATTTTTTCCGCGGCGCGGACGAGGGGGGCTGCTGCGGGGAGCGCGCCTTTACGGCGGTTCACTGCTCTCGCGCAAGTCAATCCTCCAGGAAACGCTCCGCATCTTCGGCGGCCTTGACTCCGCTGGTCAGGGCGCCGTTCATGCTCGAGAGCAGATGGAGATATTCGCCCGCGAGAAACAGCCCCTCGACGCCCGGAAAACCCTTCGCGCGCAATGCTTCGAGTTCGCGCATCATCCCGCCATGCGGCAGGCACACGGCGTGCTTCCAACGGTAAACGCGCGTAAAGAGCGGCTCTTCGGGCATGGCCGGGGTGTATTTTCGAATCTCGTCGATCACCCGCCGCTTTATCTCTTCGTCGCTGAGCGCGAAGAGTTCTTCGGAGTGTTCTTCCGCCGGATAGGCGTGAATGATGCCTTTTCCCGGCGGCGCCGAAAGCGGCGACCCGACGGTGCTGTCCAGATAGCAATCCAGAAAGGAATCTCCCTTGCGCTGGAACATGAAAAAGTAGTGCCCATCGTGAAGCGGGTGGTTATCCACGCCGAAAACCACGTGGCAACAACTCGAGTAGGTCACACTGGCGAGGAAATTCCTGGTGTCTTCGGGGAAACCGGAGACGATGCCCAGCGCGGCGGGGGCGGTGGTGGCGCATACCACCGCATCGGCTTCCGCGAACCCGTCTTTGGTGATCACGCCTTTCACTGTGCCGTCTTCAACCACCACGCGCTCCACCGGCGTTGAAAGACGGGTATCGTCCGCACAGGCCCGGGCGAGAGCCCGCGAGAAAAAACCCACCCCCTGCTCGGGCATCTGGATCTTGTGCCGGCGCTCGAACCACACCATCCACAAAAGCATCATTCCGTGCAGCGGACTGATGCGCCCGGGACTGCTCAGCGTAATGCTGGCGACGGGGAACTCGCAGAACTGTTCCAGAAATTCCTGTCCCACTTCCTTTCTGATGAAATCGGCGAAATTCCCCTCAAGATCGAGATCCAAAAGACGCATATGGTCACACGAGCTGAAGTCGTCGCGTCTTTTCATCAGCATTCTGCCGAATTTGAGCATCTGCAAGTGGCCTCTGGGCGAGAAGAGGCCGGAGGAGAACATCGTCTTCATGTTGGTGAGGTTGATGAGGCTTGAGGGGTCCAGAACGCCGAACTTGTCCTTCCTCTTGTTGTAAATGCCCGAGGTCACCTGTACGGGAGAGCGGTCGAACGGAACTCCCAACTCTTCGCACATTCCGAGGGCGACCGTATAAGCGGTGCTGAAAAGCTGCGCGCCCGTGTCGATGTAAAACCCATCCGCCACTTCGCCGGCCATGCGTCCGCCGGCACGGCCGGTGGCCTCGAAAATCGTCACGTCGATCCCACGCTTGCGAAGCGTCCAGGCCGCCGCCAGCCCGGCGGCCCCCCCCCGACTACGATGATTTTCTTCGTGTCACCCATCCCGTACCCTCCGTCTGGTCACCTCGGCCGCAGACGACGAGGCCCGACCCTGGGGTTTGAATCCCCCCTCACTGCCAAGAAGCATAACTACCCTTTTGCTGATTTTTGCAAAATCCGTTTTATTAAAAATGACGTTACTCAAGTTAAGCATACAATCTCCCAATAAGGAGTTACTGTCAAATGTTGTGTATGGCCGTCCTGAGTTCAGCGGCCTCCCTGCCGGTTTCCTTTTCGTTCACTCCGTTGATGAACCTCACGTCGGTAATCACGTCCGCCAGATGACGCAGGAGACTGTGAAAGTATCGACCTTCACGGTCTCAGAAACGGGGTTCGCTCACGCTCGCAGCCGGGTGGCCGGACACTGTACTCAATCCGGGGAGCAGCAACACCGCAGAACCGGGAGAGAAACGCCTCGGCGGACGTTCAGTTCGGGGTCGCAGTCGTCAAGTCTTCGGGGAGTCGGCGTCA
>CAYTSP010000145.1:0-2856 GCA_964440505.1 uncultured Nitrospinaceae bacterium | reverse complement strand
GTAGGGGGGGTTGGTTTTCAGGGCGGTGGAATAACGAGCGGGGCGGCTTTTTCAACAGCCCTCTGGTGGGCGGGCGCTCCCGCGCAGCACCGTCAGAAAGGATTGTCCTTGATCCTCGAGCGGATACCCGTCGGCCCCTTTCAGATGAACAGCTACGTCGTGGGCTGTGAGGAGACGAAAGAGGGCGCCTACATCGACCCGGGCGCGGAGGTGGAGCGCGTCATCGCGGTGGCGCGCGGGCACGGCCTCACCCTCACCAAGCTCATCGGCACCCACGCGCACCTCGACCACGCAGAAGGCGTCGCCGAGGCGAAGGAAAAACTCAGGGTTCCCTACTGGCTCCACGAAGCGGAACTGTTCAACCTGCAGGATATACCGAACGCGGCGCGCGGCTACGGGTTCCCCGAACCGCCGGTCCCGGAGGTGGACGCGCACCTCGTGCCGGGCGAGACGATCCTTGTGGGAAACCTCGAATTCGAGATCAGGCTCACCGACGGCCACGCGCCGGGCAACGTCACTCTTTACAGGCCGGGTGACGGAACCGAGCCGGGGCACGCCATCGTGGGCGACGCCCTCTTCGCGGGATCGATCGGGCGGACCGACCTCTACATGGGCGACGGGGGCGTATTGTTGAACAGCATCCGGACGCAACTGCTCACCCTGCCGGACGACACCGTCGTGCATCCGGGCCACGGGCCGGAGACCACCATCGGCCACGAGAAATCCACCAACCCCTTCTGCCAGCCCGGAGCCGAAAAATTTCTGATTTGAGCCCGGACGCCCCCCAGGCCCACCCTCATCTGGGAGGCGGAGTGAAGTTCTGCGTCGCCTGCGGGAGTCCGCTCCTCTTCCGCCCCTGGACGGAGGGGGACGGCACCATGCAGCTTTGCTGCAGCGCGGCCTCCTGCAACCACGTTCATTTCCTGGACCCCAAGGTGGCGGCCGGCGTCGTGGCGACCATCGGGGAGGAGGCCGTGCTCGTGCGGCGCGCCCACAACCCCGGCAAGGGGCTCTGGACCTTCCCGGGCGGCTTCGTGAACCGGGGCGAGGTGGTCTCGGAAGCCGCCGCACGCGAGGCGTTCGAGGAGGCGGGCGTAGAGGTGGCGGTGGAATCTCTCCTGGGGGTGTATTCGTTCGAGGGAAACACCACCGTGCTCATCGTCTACACGGGCGTCGTTACAGAAGGCGCCCCCCGCGCCCTGTCCGAGACCACCGAGGTCAAGCTGGTCGCGCCCGATGCGATCGACTTCGACGAGCTCGCCTTCGACACCACGCGCGCCGCCATGCGCGACTGGCGGGAGCGGATGCGGGGGTAGGGGGGATCTGTGTAGAGAAGAAGTAATCGCGGGAGGTTTTCCCAGCCGGCGAATCCGTCCACCACGCCGTCATTCGCCGGAATGACGGCATAAAAACCAGGTCATCGTAGGGGCGGACCTGTGTGTCCGCCCGCAACACGAAGATCACGAATCAAACGAATATCAAAGGATACGAGATCAACAACGTGCAGAAAATCAACAACACCAAAAACAGGGCGGACACACAGGTCCGCCCATACAGGAAATCATACAATGGTTCAAGACCATGACCACGAACGAATACATCAAAGAGGTGAAAACCGGACGTTTCCCGCCATTCGAAAAACGTATATGGCAACGATCATTCTACGACCACGTCATCTGTGACGATGACGATCTGGGCCGCGTCCGCGAATATATCCAGAACAACCCTCTGGGTTGGACCCTTAATGAGGAAAATCCCGCCTATCGGGTCATACCGTAGGGACAGGTCGCGACCTGTCCGAAAAAAAGGACAACCACGGGGGGCAGGACAACCCCTAGGAGGGGTTGTCCCTACAAAACAATCCTGCGCAGGCAGACCCCCTAAGACGCCCCCACATAAACAAGCGCGCCGGGTTTCAGGGGGGCGTTTTTCTTCGGCTTCTTGACCCGCAATTCGACCGTCATCCCCAGCTTGACCATGTAGTCGATCAGCCGCTCGCGGGAGAAGCGCGAGAGCTTCCCGTTCATGAGATACGACGCCTCGGGCTGCTTGATGCCGAGATGCTTCATGAGATCCTTTTGCTTCCACCTTCTCGATTCGATGGTATCCATAATCTCCGAGAGTAGTTTCGACTTGAAGAACAATTCATCGGCATCGGGAAGCCCCAAATCCTCGAATACGTTTATCACGCCTTCCGTGATGATTTTTTCATCCATTCCGCTCTCCTCGTTCTCTGGTGTTTTCTCTACCTTTGTGTTCGTTCCATCAGTCGCTTGAAATTGGCCTCGATGATCTCCATATCCCGCCGTGGCGTCCGGGTTCCCCTTTTCGATTTCTTTTGAAAAACGTGCAAGACATATACGGCGTCTGCAAACTTTATTGTGTATACGACTCGATATGCGTCTTGGTCGTAATTTTCAACAATCTCCAAAACACCGGCGCCCCGGAAACCCTTGAGCGGCTTGGCGGAGGGGTGCTTATTTCCGCACTGGGCCCGGTAAAGGGCGTAGCCGAAGTCTCTCTGAACCTCGCGCGGGAACTTCAAAAACTCTTTCTTGCTGTTTCCCTCCCAAACAAGGGGCTTCGGTATCTCCAGTTTCTTGCCTTGCACGGAAATTGTTCATCCTTTCTCCTCGTGATTCGGCAGCGAGCGTTCGCAGGAATACCAGGTGGGCCCTCGTTAATTGAATATAACATAATTGTTATGTCAGTCAACACCGGGCCGATCCAGTCGGGGTTCGGAAGCCGGGGTTGCTTGAAACTTCCCCTCGCTCGGAATCGCCCACCGCGCGGCATCGGGCTTCGCGGAACGCTTGACGCCCTCATCCCGAACAAGCACCCCGAACCCTCATCCTG
>CAYTSP010000144.1:0-8185 GCA_964440505.1 uncultured Nitrospinaceae bacterium | reverse complement strand
GATGATGTTCTCAGGCTTGAGGCCCAGCACGTCCACCACGTAGCGCTTGAAAGCGTCGGCGTCTCTATGTGCAAAGGAGACATCGGGGATGTCGCGGTGTTCGTAGTCGGCGTTGCCCACGATCACCGCAACTCCCTTGGGATTGCGAACCTCGGCGGACATTGCGTCGCCGTAAATCCCCGTCACAAGAGCGATGCAAAAACCGCATGTCAAAACAAGGCGTTGCCAAAAAGGAGAGATTTTCATCTGCTTCTTCCTTTTCAACAGAATTCACCAAGTTGAACACGCACCTGAAAAACGATCAAAACTGATTCCTCGACGAACTAGTTAGAAAAAGCTCTACTGAGGAAATGGAAGAATCAGGTATTTTTTACACGATGGTACCATAAATTTGGCTTTTTTGCTGACCGCAGGGCCCACCCCCGCATCCATCAAAACCGCTGGCGTCTCGCAGAGCCACGCCGCATGGTGGAGCGGAGTTTCGCCTTGCTTGTCCCCCGCGTTCACCTTTGCCCTCTCTTCAGACAATGGGTGACATCTCCCACACCGGCGAGCTTGAAAGATGAATCCGTGTTTCATCCTTGTATGTAGCTGCCGCCGTTTAAACCCTCGCCCATCCACACGGCGCACCATAGACAGAACATCCCGAATAATGCCCTTACTACTCTCGACGGCAGAATCATCCCGGCATCCTTTTTCTTAGGTTCGGCTCCGTTTGATAAAAGCAGATACTGTAGGGGTTACGTGACTCTGGCGGAAATTCTAGAATATATGCAAAATATTGACAAAATGGCCGACACTGTCGAGCGAGTTCATAAACATGAAGAATTTAGGATACAATAGTAAAGATATGCTTTGTATAAGCGGTTTTGGGAATTCCCCGAACAAAACATCCATTGATCAATATATCATGACTCAGATGCACACCCTGAAAAAACGGCTAGGTTCTCTGACTTTTCTGGTCTTTGTCGTTTCGGCCTTGTTTCTTTTTCTTAGCGGTATAGCACGGGCGAACGATGAGTTTAGTATTACTGTCTGGTGCTATGACGATGATCCATATGGAAAAAGCGAGGTGCGAGGGAATTTCGAGGGTAGCGGAAATGTTCGTAAGTCGCGCCTTTTTCTTTTTCGGGGGCCGAAACCCGCTTATGGCTGTATGCTCCAGTACGAAAACAATCGGCCAGTCAGTATCGGAAGTTGGGATGCTGCGGAATTCATCGCTCTTTGCCGCGACCCGGCAACCGGCACCGAACAACTAGTGATGGATGTTAGCGCTGGTCAGCACTCTGAGATTCAGGTTTGGTCTGTCGAGTCGGCAAACGGGGTGCCGGTATTGCTCTACGAGGCAGCTTTGGGGGATGAACTTTCCCACAATTCCGAAAGCGAGGAGTGGGATATTGCACATCTTCGCAATGTTGACGGGACATGCCGCTGGAGGGAGTGGGAAAAAGCCCACAGGACGTTCAAGGCCGCTATAAGAGCGTTGCGTATCGGCGCAAAACTTAAGGTCGACGGGTCGGAAATTACTTTGCCGACACGCCAGATTCCACCCAAAGATGCCCGGGAATGGCTGAAAAAGCTGGTGGGATTAGCAAGACTCGAGGGCGCCGTCTACGCCGATGCGGCCGGGCGCTCTTCCTGGCGAGTGGTTCAAGTGCTCGGCACAAGGCGCTGCGACGCGGAAGGGGTGGTTCTCGTCCTTGAGCGTGAACGAAACTCGTGGCGGACTATTTTCGATGTCCCCTCCGGTTGTACCAAGTTCTTGAACTTTCCCATGCGCGGCATGCTCGTCAAAGGCGACCTGTTGTACGTGTCGATGTGCGACTTGTACTTGTCGATGCGCAGCGATTGTTCCAATTTGGGTGATTACGATGACTACGTTATCAACCTGCGCACGCACCACGCGACACCCATAGTTCCGGGAAGTGAGGCTCCCGGACCTCTCAAACCTTCAGGGGAGCCGATACCCATAGCTCCTGGAAGCGACGCGGGGCCTCTGAAACCTTCAGGAGAAGTTGGAGAGGACGAGCGCTTCATGATTCATGACCTCGATGAATACCTGTCTTCCGAGTAAGTTCTGCTAAGAAGCCGTTAGCCTTGAAGCGATTGGTCCCGTCGTTTCTATATACGTGAGGACATGACAAACATTTGGCAAGTTAACAGCCCCAACTTGATTTCGTCTCCAAACTCCACCATGCAAGGCGCATACACGAATATTTTCGGGGTCTGTACGCTCCAGCAATCGGGGATTCCGTTATCGAGTAGTTACGGGTTGAGCTTTTCAGAAGAACTGCGAAGCCTATCGACACGTGTAACAAGCACGACTTATGTTTTGCAGGCTGGAAGAGGAAATCGCCCCCAAGGGCTTCATCGCTACCAACGCTTACACCGATTCAATATGTCCAATTCGTGAAGACGATGCCGCGATAATTCGATTTTCTTTTGCCAGAGACGTCATCGTCGCGCTCTTCCCGCGCTTCTCTTCTGTCATTTTCAAAGAAGCAATAAGTGCCACTTCTACTGATGCGGCCGTATCGAGCATCAAGATACTTGTGAAAGGCATTCGCGTACCTTGTCTTTCTAGAGTAGTCGCCCAGAAAAACACCTGAATAGTAAATCGTAATTCTGGACGTACGGGACCCGTAAGATCTTGCTGAACACCAAATCCAGTCGTCGTCAGCCGCTTGTGCCGACGTGGCAAAAGGGATAGTGATCATCATCGCTATCGCAAGAACTATTATGCTTATTTTTAATCGGGAACCCATAGCAGAAATTATCATAAGTTTGTCCATGTCCCAAGGCTACAGTGAATTTGATCTTACCATCTGACGCAGTAATTCTTCCATGAACACTCCGTTCATGATGTTAATCTAAACTCATAAAAATTATTACAATCTACGTTAGGAGCAGTCAATGAAGTAACACTTTAGTTTTTAAATCTAAACGACTTCACTTTTGCCCTGACGTATAGCGGGATGAGTTACTGTCAAATCTGGTGTATGGCCGTCCTGAATCCGGCGGCCCTCCCGCCCGTTTCTTTTTCCTCCACCCCATCGATGAACCTCACGTCGGCGATCACGTCGGCCAGGTACCGGAAGCCGCGTAGCCGGCGCCATCGCTTCTCGGCGCTCATGGCGAGCTGATGCACGAGGCTCAGCGCCGTCTTTTCGCTCAGGCAGTTTCTGGTCTTCACCGTTCGCAAGCGGATGGTGGCGAAGGTCGACTCGATGGGGTTCGTCGTCCGCAGATGCCCCCAGTGCGCCGCAGGGAAGTCATAGAAGGCAAGTAGTTCCTCCCGGTCCCTCGCCAGGCATTCGGCGGCCTTGGGGTACTTCGCCTCCCAGGTGGTGAGGAAGCGTGTGAACGCCTTGTGCGCATTCATCCGGGTGTCCGACCCCCAAATCTCGTGCAGCATCGACTTCGCTTCGCTCTGAACGCGTTTGGGCAGCTTGTCGAGCACGTTCGCCGTCTTGTGCACCCAGCAGCGCTGCGCCCGGGTCTCGGGATACACCTCCGCCAGGGCCGACCAGAACCCCAGCCCTCCGTCGCCCACCGCCAGCTTCGCCGCCTTCACCCCCCGGTCCCGCAGGCTCAACAACACCGCCTTCCAACTCTGCGCCGACTCGCGGAACCCGGCCTCCAGGGCCAGGAAGCGCTTGCGGCCACGCGTGTCGCAGCCCACAACCACCAGCAGACAACGCCGTTCCGCACCTCGCACGTTCACGTAGATCCCGTCAGCCCACAGATATACGAACTCCTCACCATGCCAGTCCCGGGTTCGCCACTCGGCATACTCGCGCTCCCAGCCGCCCTTGAGCCGCGCAATCGTCGCCGGGGACAAACCCCGCACCGACTCGCCGAACAACGCGCGCAAGGCCTCACCGAAGTCGTTTGTCGATATCCCCTTCAAGTACAGCCACGGCAACACCGCCTCCACGCGCCTCGTCTTCTTCAAATACGGCGGCAGCAACTCCGAGCGGAAACACCGGCCCGCGCCCGACCTGTCCCGCGTCCGCGGAACCTGGACACGCACCGGGCCGACCCCCGTCAACACTTCCCGCGACGGTAGGTAGCCGTTGCGCACCACCGCGCGACGTCCCCGCGCGTCATGCGCGTCCGCGTGTTCCTCCAGAAAGACCCCCAACTCCGCTTCCACGGCTTGGCGGATGATTCGTTGCGCGCCCGCGCGAACCAGTTCGCTCAATTCGTCCCGATAGGCTGGATTCGTAAAGGGAATCGTCGTATCTTTGTGCATGGTGGCGCATCTCCTATGTGCTGAATGACCGGGCTTCTGACAACCCTATTTCAGCAGGAATGCGCCGCCTTCTTCAATTCAGTCCATACACAAGATCTGAGGGTAACTCTAGCGGGATGAGCAATCGCGTATTATGGCCCATAGCCTTGAGCATTCGCGCCCAGCGGTAAACTAGTCACTCGCCTCAATGTCCACCGGACACGGATCAAGATCGTCTATAAGCTGCATATGTATTCGCTGGGTCATTCGTTTCTCAGCCACGTCCTTGCGCTCCGATCCTCCGCGGAAGGTGGAATGTTGACTTGCCCTAGTCGATTCTTCGTCGAGTAATCTTCAACTCGATTCGCATCAATTCGCATGGCACAATGAAGATTTTCAATCTAACTCCTCTGTGGTAGAAACGAAGCGATGCGGGGCATCCTATCACGGTAGCGGCAGGGCGGCCCCGTCGCTGCAGAACTGTCAAGCGGCATTCGGATATCGATGGATATAATTGTCGTCTATTTGTAAGAAACTCAAGTCTGCATGCATAACAAAGATGACTCACTATGACAGAATTACTCGAGTATGGTGAAAAATACATCCGTACGTTTTTTGACTTTTGGAGGCTTAGGTCACGCAGATTCATTCAAGAAAGAAAAGAAGATGCCTCACGGTTTATGTCGCCATACCAGTTCCTGATCATTTCAATAGCCATATTAAGCGTATTAAACTTCGCGGCAAACTCAGGAGACAATTCCGACATATTGGCTGCTTCTATGCTCCCAACAAACCTCTCAGGCTATGCGCTTGCAACCATGTCAACGGTATACGCGGTATCATATTTCATCTTAGCATCATTATTTTATTTCATCATCGCAAAACTATGGCCAATTCAGAGGAGTGTCGAATTCCTAGAGGTATTTGAGTTCAATTGCTACATGTATGCCGTAAAGCTTCCCTTATACGTATTCAATCTGTACCTCTCGCCATGGTTGGGTCAACTCTTATTAAGATACGAAACTACAACTGGCCCTTTGTGGATTGTATTACTTGTCTTAACCGTCTATAGCTTCTTTATTTGGACCATCTGGCTTTGGCCCGGCATCGCGCAACTTTTAAACATGCCGACATTTTGGGTTGTTATTGGTTCGATACTTTGGTTTGTACTCTTTATTGCTTTGGGTATTGCCGTTCTTTTTGGGGTCGTTTTACTCATACAAATAACGTGAATTCGATAATTGATGTTTCCGGTGAGTTCGGAGAACCTCGAGTCACGGCCAAATCTGGTGTATGGCCGTCTCGAATCCAGCGGCCTTCCTGCCCGTTTCTTTTTTCCCTCCACCCCATCGGCGAACCTTAAGTTGGCAATCACGTCTGCCAGATGAAGCAAGCCGCGTAGCTGACGCCATCGCTTCTCGGCGCTCATGGCGGGCTGATGCAAGAGACTCAACACCGACTTCATGCTCAGACAGTTCCTGCTCTTCACCGTTCTCGGCCGTATGGTGGCGAAGGTCAAAGAATTGCTCTTTCTCGATTTTCTTCCAAACCCCGATGCTCTGTCTTGGGTGCCAGAGTTCTTTACTTTTACCAATATCGGTGGATTTGAAAAGCCAAATCACCCGGACCGAGAATATCAACTAGCACATTCTCACTTAACGAATCTGCCTAATCCCGTAATTCCTTCACAGATTTGCCCGGCAAATCGGGCGCGACTTCGGAGATATTCCTGCTGATTTGCTCGATCTCTTCCTCGCGTCCTGCCTTCTCCATGTCGCGAATGATGGCTTGTGCTGTGAACATGGATGATCGCAACAGATGGATTTCCGCTTCTCTAATCGGGACGAGCAAGTCAAGTTCCTCTGCCCTGGTTTTTAATATCTGTTCCGCCTTTGGCTTCAGACGATGCTCCATGGGGGTCTCGCTTCTCTACGTGATCGGCTCCCGGTCCGGGGCCGTCAACAGGATGGGATCGGAGAACGAGGTGGAACAATCTCTCGAACGCTCTCGCACCGTCACCGACGGAGCGGAGCTAGGCCGGATGCGAACTCACCTCGTCCCTCGTCCCCACGGGGGCATCCTCCGCCAGAGCGGAAGCTACCGTAGCCTTCGGATTTCCTCCTTCCGGATTCCCGATGTCAGGCGGCTACTTCATCCACGCCGTCGCGTTTCCAGCGGAACTCGCTTCCATCCACCCATATGCGGTGCATGATGACGCCGAGCCGGCGGGCGAGCGCAACCTTCGCGCGCGCCTTGCCCCGGCGCTTCGCCACACCCATCGCCCAGGCTTTCAGCCACGACAACCGCGTCGTGCGCCCGAGCAAGGCGTTAGCGGCTTCGTAGAGCGCCGTACGCATCATCGCGTCGCCGCACCTAGAGATTCTTCCCGTTCGGTCGACCTCTCCGGATTGCCACTTGCGAGGCGCAAGCCCGAAGTGCGCGCCCACCGAGCGCGAGCGCCCAAAACGCGATGGCACGTCGACGCTCGCCCGGAAGGTGAGCGCCGTCACCGGACCCACGCCGGGAACCGTCATCAGGCGACGGCAGACCGGATCGGCTCGCACCGCCTCCAGCATCATCCTGTGCAGCCGGACGTATTCCGCCAGCAACGCAGAGCGAGCCCGCAGCATCGGCGCCACCAGGCGCGCCAGCTCCGGGCGATCCGCGACCAGACCCCCTACCCGCCCCTCCAGCCCGCGGCGGGTGACCTTGCCCATCTTCAGCCCGAAGTTGCGCAGCGTGCCCCGGATCTGGGCCTCGGCGTCGCACAGATGCTTCAGCATGAACTTTCGGTTGGCGAGGAGCATGCGTTTCTCCTGGCTCGACACCGTCTTCACGTGCACCGGGCGAATCAGGTTCGCGCGAACCAGCTGGGCGATGCCGCGCGCGTCGTCGCGGTCGCTCTTGTTCACCGTCGCCGAGAGCACCGCCTTCAGCTGCCGCGTCTCGGCGCAAACCACCGGGAGCCCGGCCTCGGCCAGGCCGTCATGGAGCCACTGAGACAGCGGCCCCGCCTCGAGGCAGATACGCGTCACGCCGAAGTCCAGCCCGGTGAAGAACGCCGCGAGGGCCGCTGGTTCGCTCGCGACCTTCGCCTCCCGGACGATCCCGCCCTCCGCGTCCACCACGCACACACTCGTCCACTCCAACGACACGTCGAGTCCTGCAAAATGGTTCATTGCTGCTCCTCCTGCGGGCGCGTAGAGACCGGACCATCCCGGCCTCGCCTCGATCATAAGGCAGAGGAACATCCGCCACACGCGGTAGTTCGGGGCCAACCCGATTATCCCATCTTCTTCTGTGCCGTCTGAGCCATTCGTTTTGCCGCTCCTTTTGTGAAGATTTTTATCGATTCCGGTCCAAAACGATAGCAAAATTCCTGCATCCTTCCACCGAACGCACTCATCGCGAACCGGAAATATCCCGAATCGATGCCGGAATCCGGTAATACCAAATCAGTATCCATCATAGCGCAGCGCGTGTCTGAGCGACACCAATTTGGTATCTGTAGGAAACACCCTGATACCAAACGTATTACAAACAGCATACGCCATGTTTTAAGTGCAGGGATTTCAAGAGGATAAGTGCGCCACCAGATTGGTATTACTTTTCCCGGTTCGACGGGGATGCGCGGGGGGATGATCCATCAAGGCGGGGCGCAGGAGAACGCGGCCATTCGCAGCCACTGCGACATCTGCATCGGCGATGCGTTCCGGTGTAGAACCCGAAGCGCCTAAGGGCGGCAAGCGCCGTGATCTTTGGGAACGCGAGTCGGGGGGATTCTTGCCGGCGAGAATGGTGAGCGGGAGCCGCCGCGGCGACTGAGCGGAAGGAGGCGAGAGAAGCAATCAGGAGACGCAACGAGCCGCGCCGCAGTTGAGGTACTGCGACGCGACCCGTTGAGCGCCCGCATCAGGCGGCGACTTTCTGGACGGGAATGCCGAGGGTTTT
>CAYTSP010000143.1:0-7804 GCA_964440505.1 uncultured Nitrospinaceae bacterium | reverse complement strand
GAAAAGAGGCGATACGCGCCTATTCTTCCGTGAAACCCGGGCGCTACCGGATAGAGGCCGTCTACAGGGTCGCCGCGCTCAGGCTGGCGAAGCGCGAGTGGCTGGGCGCGGTCTCCTCGCTCGATGAATTCATCAAATCCGCACCCAAAGACCCAAGGGTGGAGGATGCCCTGTTCGAACGCGCCATCGCCCTGGATCACGTACCGCTGATCAAGGAGGCCGAGAAGGCGTACAGCCTGGTCGTGCGCCGTTTCCCGCGCAACCCGAGAGCGCATGCCTTCAGGCTCAGGCTCGCGAAGATACAACTGGAACTCAAGAAGTTCGGTTCGGCGGAGAAGACGTTTGACTCTTTGTTTCAGGGAAGGCCCGGAGAGAAAAAACGCGCTGACTTGAGGCTGGGCCGGGCCGCGAGTTTATTCGCGCAAAAGAAATACAAAAAGGCGGGCGCGGCATTCGAAGCCGTCTTGAAAATGGAGCTTTCAGAACCACAGCGCAGGACGGCGGAGCGGGGCCTGGCGTCTTCCTGGTGGCGCGCCGGCGAATACGCCAAAGCCGCCCCGGCTTATCAACGGCTGATTCGCAACCCGGGCAAGGACGGCGCCTATCTCCTGTTTTTCCTGCAAAGCGTGGAAAAGGCGGGGCTTTGTGCGGAAGGGGGCAGGGAATATCTCGTTTTTGCGCTGGGCGCCCTCGGCAAAGGCGCGCCGCTGCCTTCTTCTTCACGCTTCCGGATGGCGGATTGCCTGCTTCGCGCGGGCCTGGAGAAAGAGGCGCTGAGCCAATACGGCGAACTTATCCGGCGCGCCCCGAACACGCGTGAGGCGGTATGGTCCGGGCTGCGTCTGGCCGATAAGCTGGAAAAAGAGCCGAAGCGAAACACGCAAGAACTTCTCGAGCGCTATCAGCAGATATGGGCGTCGTTTGGCGGGCTTAAGGCTTCGGAGGAAAAAGTCGAGCCCGGGATGATGCGGGCCGTATATCAAGGCGTTCTGCGGGCGGCGTTTATCCACAACGCGCAACAGGATTGCGCAAGGTCCGTTGCCCGGGTGAAGGTGGTTCCCGAAGCGTATGTCCCCCGGTCCTTGCGCTCGGAGGTGGCCTTCATGAGAGCCGAATGCGCGTGGAAAGCCGGAAAATTCGATGAGGCGGGCGAGTATTTTCGACAGGTCGCCTCGGGCGAAAGACGTCCCGAGCTCGCTGTCCGGGCGCGGTATCGCCTGGGCGAGTTGTCGGAGAGGCGCGGAGACAAAAAAGAGGCCTTGAAGCGATTTCAGAGCGTGTTGCCGCTTCTTCCCGAAGCGTTGAAGCGCGAGGCGCGCCTTAAAATCGGCAACCTGTATCGAGCGCAGGGCGATTTTCAAAATGCTCAGGATTTTCTCCTGCCGCTTGCGGGCGATGAGGCGGTGAGCGTTACGAGGAGACGCTCGATCTGGTATTTCCTGGCGCGAAACGCCTTCGGCGCGCGAGACTGGAAAGGCGCGGATGCGGCCTTCTCGTCCTGGAATGCGCTTGAACCGTCCGAGCCCGGCGAGGGGCTCAGGCTGTGGGCGCTTGTGTTGTTCGAGCAAAAAGACTGCGCTCGAGCCGTGAAGACATCGGCACTGGCGCTGCAGCATGAGAGGACGAAGAACGAGAAGTTGGCTTTACACCGGCTGCGGGCGTCGTGTTTTCTGAAAGAGAACAATTTGCGGGAATTCGCGGGTGCGCTGCGCCAAATTCTCGCCCTTGCGCCCCACGACGCCGAGGTGGCCCTGAGGCTGGGGGAAGTATTCGAGAACATGGGCGATAACGACAAAGCCGCTCAAGCCTACACGGATTTCCTGGGCAAATTTCCAGATAACGTCAAAGCGGGTATGGTGGCCTTGCGGCTCGGCGCGATTGAATTGCAAAGAAAAAGGCCCGAAGCGGCGACGGCGGCTTTTCGGACAGCATCGAAATCCAGTGACGTGAACATTTCCGGTCCCGCGTTGTTTCAAATCGCGGTGGGCTTTGAGAGAGAGGGGGAAGGGAACAAGGCGCTCGATCTCTTCGAGTCGTTGATGCGCTCAGGTCCAGGCCACAGGGAGTGGGTGCGCTTGGCGACCTGGCGCGCCGCGGCGATTCGTGAATCTCGCCGGGAGTGGCAGAAGGCCATCGTCCATTACCAGAGCATTGCGGCGCTCGATAACGGCCATGTTTCGGGACGCATGGGAGAGGAAATCAAGAAAGCGAGATTGAGGATTCGCCGGCTTGAGACATATTTGGCTTCGGTAAAGGAGCGTGACTGGAAAATGAAGAATCAAAAGCCGATGCTGCGATGAGGGGTGCATGATGAGATACGTGGCGTATCATCTCAGGAGCAGGCTCCTTCTTGGCCTGGCGGTCATATGCTGTGGCTCTCTGGCAGCGGAAAGCGCCGCATGGGCCCAGGATCAAAGCGCCGCCAGGGGGAAGCAGCTGTCTGTCGCCTTGCCCGAAGTCGTCATCGAGTCGCCCAGTATCGAGCATCTCATTGCGGCTCGCGTGCGTCCCGTCCCGCCCAAGCGATTGGGTGTTCGTCTTCCCGTCGTTTTCGTAGAGCCTCAAATCCCGCCCGTTCGCTTGCCCGCTCGCCCGATGCCGCCCGAGAAAAAACCGGACCTGGATTTGACGCTATACTTCGGCGCTCAGTCGGATGATTTTGTCGATGAGAGCGAGCATTTCAACACGGCGCTTGCGTATTTGCAAAAAGGCTCGCCGGTGGAGGCGCTCGCTCTTTTCGATGGATTGGCGAAAAAAACGAAGGTTCATTTCTGGCGCGCGGCGGCTCTGTTCTGGGCGGGAGAGACGCTTCTTGGTTTGAGAAAACCTCAAGAGGCCAGGGAGAGAAAAGAAAGGTTGTTGAACTCGCTGCTGACCGACGGTCTGCGTTACGTGTCGGCCGCAAGATATGCCCTGGCGCAGGAACATTGCGAGGTGCGTGATTATGAAGGGTGCCTCAGCCTGTTGGAAGGGCAGTCGTGGGAAACGGGCGAACTGGCCTATGAGGAGACGATTTTCCTGAGAGGCTGGGCGCAGGCGAATGCGGGCACCGTCGATGAAGCGATCGACACATGGACGACGCTTGCGAATGCGAAGGGGCGTCTCGCGTTTCAGGCCCTTGTGGCGCTCGGACATATCCATCTTCAGAGAAAAAACTATGCTCAGGCGGAAGAACGCTATGCGGCGGCTGAGGCGCTCGGTTCAGGGACAGGTAAGCTCGATGACGTTCTGCTGGGCGAAGCGCTTTACGGTATGGGATGGACCCGGTTGTTCCTCGGCCGAATCGAAGGAGCAAAAAGCGCTTTTTCCCTGTTCATGCGTCATCATTCGAAGCATCCCCTCGAAGTTTTCGTGCAGGCGGGTTTGATTTCCACTGAAATCGAGTCGATTCATAAACCCCGTGAAAGATTAAAAAAATTGAAAGCCCGCCTTCTGGGATTCTCCAGCGCGAATCGCCGAAAAAAGCTCTCTGGCGCTTTGCGCCTTCAATTGGCCTGGAAGCTGTTCCGAATCGGAGTGCATGAAGAAGCATCGATTCTGGCGGGAAAGGTAAGCGATGAGTTCCCGCTCGGCAGAATCTATCGCATAGCGAGAATCGTGGAAGGCCTCTCTCAATACCACCTTGACAAAGTGAAGCGCGCCTACGGGATCCTGCGCCTGGGCGCTGATTACCCGCCGGTTTCGGTCGATCGCCTTGCGGAACAGGATGCTGCTCGTTCTGCGGCGATGGCGACGGCCTTTGCCGCATTCAGGCTCCGGGATTTCAAGGGCGCTTTGGATGTACTGAAACATTGGGCTTTCCTGCCGGGCAGAAGCTCCACGATATCGCCGGATGGTCTGGCTATGTTGTGGTATGGAGAGGCGGCCTTCGAATCAGGCAATCTGGATGAGTCTGCCCGCGCTTTTCGGGCGGTTCCCGGGCAGTCGCCCGAGTATTACCGCGCCCTGGGAGGTCTTGCGTGGGTTCAGTACCGGAAGAAGAACTGGAAAGAAGCGGCGCTCGCCTTCGATCGCGTATTCGAGCATAAACCGGGGGGCGCCCTGGCGGCGGAAGCTCTCGCTCGGGCGGGTGAGGCTCGCTTCAACCTCAGAAACTACGACGGCGCTTTACAATCTTTCGAAAGAATAGAGAAGAAATACAGGGGAAGCGATGTCGCCAAGGAAGCGTTGTACCAGAAGGCGAAATTGTTGTTCAGGCGCAGTCGTTTCGATGCGGCGGAGAAGAACTTTCATGATTTTTTGAAGCGCTACCCCAAAAGCGAAGCGGTGGCCGGGGTAAAATATATACTGGCGCTGATTCCTTTCCGGAAGGGCGATTACTCCCTGGCGCGCAAGAAACTTCTTGAATTTCGCGAAGCATATAAAGATTCCGCCCTGGCGGGCGATGCATATTTGCGCCAGGCCGACGCATCGTACAACGAAAGGCGGTACAGGGAAGCGAACCTTTTATATCGTCTGATGATGAATAAATATCCTTCTCACAAGAAGTTCTCGGAAGCCGTCTATGGCCGTTTGCTCAGCCACCTTCAGCTCGGGGAGTATGTGAAGTTCCTGTCAGGCGCGCGCGAGTATATTGACCGCTATCCGGAGAGCAACCTGAGCATTTCCCTGGCTTTTCAGATCGGCGAGGTTTTGCTCACGCAGGGGAACACGGGAGATGCCCTGAAAGCGTATAAGGATGTCATCGCACAATATCCGGGCAACGAACTGGCCGCCCATGCCCTTTTGCGAATGGCGGGCATCCATCGAAGCAAAAAAGATATCGACAAAGCCCTTGATTCATACGAGACTTTGTTGACCCGGTATCCGGAAGGCGGCTTTCGTGCTGATGGGCTTTTTGGCGTTGGGGAAACCCTGGCCGGCATCGGACGGTGCGCAGAGGCGAAACAGAAGCTTACGGAGTTCCTGGAGGCATTCCCGGGTCATGACTATGAAATGCTGGCTCGATTCGCCCTGGGGCGCTGCCTGGTCCGGTTGGTCGAAAATGGTGCGGCGCTCTCTCACCTTGTGATGGTCATGAACAATGAATTCGCAGGTATGGACTTGCGAAGTCAATCCGCGCTCCTGGCGGCCGAGCTATACAGGAAGCGAAAAAAATATACAGATGCGCAGCGCGCGCTGGGCATGGTGGTCGAGTCCGGAGGGCGGGAACTTGCGGCGGAGGCGTTTTTCGCGCATGCGCGGATTTCTTCTGAGCGCAGGGGTTCGGCAGCAGCGGCTGAATACTTGAAGTTGACCTATCGATACCCGGATCAGAAAATGTGGGTAGCGCGGGCATTTGATCGGGCCGGTGGGTTGTATGAAAGAGCAGGCAAGCGCAGGCTTGCCCTCCGGATTTACCGGAAGATGAGAAAAGTAGCTGGAATTCCCGCGTTTGAACGAAAAGCCCGGATCGCCATCAGGCGGATAACGAAACAAATCAAGAAGCGTACACGTCGATGAAAATTGAAAGCTCCCATTTATTCAAAGGTACATATTGATGTTCGAATTTTTGGCCAGAGGCGGGGTGTTGATGATTCCGTTGGGTGTTTGCTCCATCTTGGCCTTGGCCATTGTTCTGGAGCGGACCCTGAATCTACGCACCAAGAAAATCATTCAACTCGATATTTTGCAGCAAGTCAGGGATCTGGTTGCGGAGAACCAGGTTTCTGACGCCATGACGCTTTGTCGGCGCTATCCATCCGTCATGGGCAGGATACTGCTCGTTACGATAGCCAATCACGATAGAGATCGGGAAGAACTCCGCTCTGTCGTGGAGGACGCGGGCAGGCAGGAGGTTACTACGCTCGACAGGAATCTGGGCGCCCTGGGAACGATTGCCGCCATAGCGCCATTGCTGGGCCTCACCGGCACGGTTTTCGGCATGATCCGCACCTTCGCCATCATCAGCGAGAAGGGAATCGCTCATCCCAGTCAACTCGCCGGCGGCATAAGCGAGGCCCTCATCACGACGGCGACCGGACTCGTCATCGCGATACCCACGCTCATTTTTTACAACTATTTCACCAATAAGGCGGACCGCCTCATCCTGGAAATCGAAAAACATTCTTACCGGGTCGTCGAGACGCTGAAGAGGTGAGGAAAAAATGAAGTTTCGAGAACTCCGGCGGGTACGGGCCGAACCCGGCATGACGGCCATGATCGACATCATCTTTTTGCTGCTCTTGTTCTTTGTCCTGAGCTCTTCATTCGTCCTGCAGCCGGGCGTCAAGGTGGAGTTGCCGCGGACTGTCACACAGGAACATCCTGTCCGCAAGGATTTAATCCTCATCATCTCGCGGGATAAAAGGGTGTTTCTGAATAATGATCAGGTGCCCCTGAAATCGCTGTGGGGCCGGTTGATAGAAGAGTTGAAAGTGCAGCCGGAGGGCCTGATGATCATTCGAGCGGACAAGGGCGTGCCGCATGGCCTCGTGGTGCAGGTGATGGACATCGCCAAACAGGCGGGCGCCCTTCGCATGTCGATTGCGACGGCGCCGGCGAAACGGGTGCAGAAAAAGTAGACGAAATAGCCCCGAAGGAGGCAGGCTCAAAATACCATGAGCTTTTCACTTGTCCTGACGATCCTGGTTTCCATCGCCCTTCATATGGGATTGATTCTGCTCGGTCCCGCCGTCAAACTGCCGACGATATTCGCCGGACAACCCGAAAGAATGGAAGTCGACCTTGTGCGCCGTGAGGTTCCCATCCCCGAAGCGCTGCTTCCGAAAGTACTGCCCGAAGTTCCCTTGCCGAAACCACTGGATTTGAGCCGTATGCTTCAAAAAGAAGTTATGGCGGAGCGGGACTTGAATCTGGACGCAAATACGAAGCTCGAAGCGCCGGATCCGGGGACTTTGCCTGAGAGCAAGCCGCTGCCCGACGCCCCCGCATTGGATATGCCGAAGCCGGTGCTCACGCCTGGCGGGATACCCTCGACGGGCGCTTTACAGGCGGACGGGGCGCTGGAGGATATTGTTTTGCCGATAGAGGAAAAAGCGGGAGAGTCGAGGGGTTTGAAGCGCAGAAAAAAAGTAGCGTTGCCGGCTTCCGAATCGGACCGGAAAATGTTGGAGCAATTATCGCGCCTGAGCTTCTCCCGCTCTTCCAGGCAAGATAGGCGAACCAACATCGCGGGGCCTGCGGCGAGGCGAAGAATCCTGTTTCAGCCGAAACCCCCGAAGCTCGAGAGACTCGAAAGCACAACGGAGATCGTTCTCAAGTTTTGGGTGTTGCCCGACGGCACGGTCGGCCGCGTCATTCCGACCAGAAAAGCGAGCGCTTATCTCGAAGGCCTGGCCTCGAACCACCTGAAGCGCTGGCGCTTCAGTCCGCTTCCCCCGGGCGCCGAAGACAAGGAGCAATGGGGCGAAATCACCTTCCGGTTTCTCTTGCGCTGAGGAGTATTGTTTTGGAATACGAGGCTACGGGTTTGTTTTACGAGGAATTCGAAGAGGGCAGGGCGTGGAAGACCGCCGCGCGAACGATCGGAGAGTCCGACGTCAACGCCTTCTCTGCCTTGACGGGCGACTACACCTATCTGCACACCGATGCGGAGGCGGCGGCCAAGACGCCTTTCGGGGAAAGGGTGGGCCACGGACTGCTCGGACTTTCCTTTCTCATGGGTCTGGTGACCAGACTCGGGATCGTCGAGGGGACGGTGGAGGCGTTTCTGGGCCTGGAGTGGCGTTTTCGCGGTCCGATTTGCTTCGGCGATACGATTTCCGGCGAGGTCGTCGTGAAATCGAGGCGCATCTCCAGCAAGGGGCAGGGTCTGGTGACGCTCGCGCTCAGGCTCCTGAACCAGCGCGACGAGCTCATCCAC
>CAYTSP010000142.1:0-3353 GCA_964440505.1 uncultured Nitrospinaceae bacterium | reverse complement strand
TGCACCCCCTGCACGCCCACGGTGTTTTGCGCCGTCAGCGCGGTGATGACCGAGGCGCCGTATACGCCGAATGCGCTGAAAGTCTTGAGGTCGGCCTGAATCCCGGCTCCGCCGCCCGAGTCCGAGCCCGCTATCGTCAGGGCGATGGGGGGAGGGCGCTCGGATTTCACCATGTCTCTCTCCTTTCGCGTCGCATCATAAGGCGTTGCGACATGAAAATGTAGCACACCGAGAATACATTGGGAGTATGTCGAATAGAAGAAAAAATGGAGAACCGCTTTAATGGGGAATTCTTGACAATTTTGTTTGGGAATTATAGTCTCACGCTCGGCTGGGTCCATGGTTATCGATATGGAAAGGCACTCTTATGGCATTGGGCACCCGGGGCCGCCCGCCCCAGATTCTGAGAGCGCTTCCCTCGCTCATCGATCGCATCGGAAGCACGAGCCTCGTCAGGCTGCAGCGCCTGCCCGATGCGTCCGGCGCGCGCGTGTTCGCCAAGCTCGAACAGTACAACCCCGGCGGAAGCGTGAAGGATCGCATCGCGCTCAGCATGGTGCTCGACGGCGAGCGTCGCGGACTCTTAAAGCCCGGCGGAACGATCATCGAGCCTACGAGCGGAAATACGGGCATCGGCCTGGCGCTCATCGGCGCGATACGTGGCTACAGGACGATTATTGTGCTCAGCAAGAGCATGAGCCACGAGCGCAACTCCCTGCTCACGGGCTATGGGGCCGAGGTGGTCTTCAGTTCGAGCGAAGGCGGCATGTACGGCTCGCTCGTGATGGCCGAAGCCTTATTGGAGGAGAACCCGGACTACTTCATGCCCCAGCAGTTCAACAACCCGGCCAACCCGGAAATCCACCGCAGAACCACGGCGCGTGAGATTCTGCGCGACATGGGCGCGGAATCGGTGGACGCCTTCGTGGCGGGCGTGGGGACGGGAGGCACCATCACGGGAGTGGGAGAAGTCCTGAAGGAGAGAAGGCCCGAAACGCTCGTCGTAGGCGTGGAGCCCGCCGCGTCCCCCGTTCTCACGGGCGGGGAGCCCGGCCCGCACCAGATTCAGGGGATCGGCGCGGGCTTCATTCCCGCTGTGTTGAACCGGGCGATCATCGACGAGGTGATGCCGGTGAGCGATTCGGACGCCTACGACATGAGCAAGGCCTTGAGCCGCGAGGAGGGCATGGCCGCAGGCATTTCGGCTGGAGCGGCAGTTTCAGCGGCCCTGCAGGTGGCGCGGCGGATGAGTCCCGAGGAAAACGTGGTGGTTGTCATTCCCGACGGCTGGGAGAGATATTATAGTCTGGAGCAGCATTTTCGTTAAAAATCTTAATTCGGCATCCCCGGAGGCGGGGCTTTCAGATCAGGAGACAGAAATGGCGGTAACGGTTCGTATTCCGACACCTTTACAGGAGTTCACACAGCAACAGGACGCCGTGGAGATCGCGGGCGCGGACGTCAAGGAAGTGCTCGCAAACCTCGACAGCCAGTTCGCGGGCATCGGCCAGCGCCTCTATGACGAAGAAGGCAAGCTGCGCCGCTTCGTGAACATTTACGTGAACCAGGAGGACATCCGCTTCCTGCAGGGAGAGGGAACGGCGGTGAGCGATGGGGATGAGGTCTCCATCGTACCGGCTATCGCGGGCGGACTTTAATCGTCCGCAAGACCCCCGAGAGGAGGGTTGCCCCTTGGGCTTGAGCGAAGAGCAGATTCAGCGCTACAGCCGCCACATTCTGCTCCCCGGCGTGGGAGGAGTCGGGCAGGAGCGCCTGCTGGCTTCTTCCGTTCTCATCGCGTTTTCAGAAGATGAGGAAAGCGCGGCGCTCATGGGCCTGGCCTATCTGGCCGCTGCGGGCGTGGGACGTATCGGCTGGTGTCCGCTCGATGAGGACGATGGGATCAAGCAAAAATCGCCGCTCTCCGCGTTCTATGGCGGCAGCCTGGGCAATGGCCTCAAGAGGCTCAATCCTGACACGAAGCTGGTTTCCGTTCGCCCGGGTGAAGGAGAGGAGGAGGTTTTCGACGTCCTCGTCTGGCTGGGTGATGAGTCCGCCGGGGACCCGGAGGCTTTCAAGGGAGCGGGAAAATTCCTCATCCGAGGCGTATCCCGCGGCGAGGCGGGGGAGATTTCAGAGCGCTCCCGCGCCTTCGGTCAACCAGGGGCGGCCTCTGGTGGAGGGGAAGCATCAACCGTGGCGGCCCAGGGCGCATTGGGCGCATGGCTGGCCGCGCGGGTCTTGCGGCATCTGGTGGATGAGACGGATTCGGTGGGGTCGACTGCGCAGGCCCGTTTCGATTTTTCGCATGGCTTGATTGAGGCGCATGCGAACCTTTCCTGAAATCTTCAGGAGCAAAGTGCGAGGGCCATATCAATGGTCGAATCGACGGTGGAGAATCCCGCGAGCGCGTTCAGAAATCTAGGGGATTCCCCGATCATCAAGTGTATCGGCAACACCCCCTTGCTCGAAATCAAGATGTTCGAGAGCGAATTCCCGGACGTGGAGGTCTACGCCAAGGCGGAGTGGTTCAACCCGGGCGGCTCGGTGAAGGACAGGCCGGCGCTCTTCATGGTGAAGGACGGACTGGAAACCGGAGAATTGAGACCCGGCAAGATTCTGCTCGATTCCACGAGCGGGAACACCGGCATCGCCTACGCCATGATCGGCGCTGCACTGGGGATTCCCGTCCGCCTCGTGCTGCCTGCGAACGCAAGCGACGAGCGCAAGGCGACCTTGAAGGGCTACGGGGCCGACATCGTCCTATCGGATCCCCTGGAAGGCTCGGACGGGGCGCAGCGCCTCGCGGCGAAGATGCACCGCGAGGAGCCTGAGAAGTATTTCCTGCCCTGTCAGTACGACAACCCCGCCAACCCGCTCGCCCACGTGGAGACCACGGCGGTCGAGATACTGGAGCAGACCGACGGGCGTGTGCAGCATTTCATCGCGGGTCTCGGCACCACGGGCACCCTGGTGGGCACGGGACGCGGCTTGAAGGAGAAAAAACCGGACGTCATCGTGCATGCGGTCATGCCCTCGGAATCGTTTCACGGCCTGGAGGGCATGAAACACATTCCCACGGCCATTCGGCCGGGGATTGACGATGCGAGCGTACACGATCGCCTGATTCCGGCGGGGACGGAGGAGAGCTACGGGCTGGCCGAGCGCATCACCGAAGAAGAGGGTCTCTTCATCGGCCATTCGGCGGGGGCCGCGCTCGTGGGCGTGCGTGAAGTGGCGAGGCAGATTGGAAAGGGCGTGGTCGTCACCCTGTTTCCTGACGGCGGGGACAGGTACTTGAGCGAAGCGCGCTAAGGAGGGGTTGTTGAAAAAGCCCCTGAGAGGGTAAAGGC
>CAYTSP010000141.1:0-20825 GCA_964440505.1 uncultured Nitrospinaceae bacterium | reverse complement strand
TGCGGTCGAAGCCGAGTCATCGGAGGGGAGCGGTGCAGGCATTTCCCCGCATTTGGGGTGGCGTTGCTCAGGGCGCGAGCGTGTATGATGGCGGAGCCGCGCGGTTCGTCCTGGTCCGAATGAATTTCCGTAAAATTCGATAAAATTGGATAAATTCACGGGGTTATTCGATAAATTACCGGCAAATTATTTTAAAGGATAAGACGCCGCGGTATCGCGGCGCAGGGAGATTCTGCCATGGTCAGCGTCTTCTGCGATGACGGCAATTGCGGGGAGTTGCGGGGTTGAAAATCCCCCGGGCAGGCGCCCGGGGGATTCATGATCCGGCTAGTTCTTGCTCAGGACGAACACGCTGGAGACCGCGCCGGGGCCGCCGAGAGTGTGGCCGAGCGCCCGTTTGGCGCCCTTCACCTGGCGGTCGCCGCAGCGTCCTAAGAGCTGGTGGGTCAAGTCGGCCACCACGCGCGCGCCCGTCGCCCCGATGGGATGGCCGCAGCTTTTGAGGCCGCCCGAGGTGTTCACGGGCAGCTCGCCGCCGAGCCTGCTCGCGCCGCTCTTCACGAAATCGGGACCCTCGCCCTTCTCGACGAAGCCTAAGTCCTCATAGTTCAGAATTTCCGTAATCGTAAAACAATCATGCACTTCCGCGACGTCTATCTCCTCGAGCGGGTTCGTTACGCCGGACTGCTCGTAAGCCTGGCGCGCGGCCTCCTGGGTGGCCTCGAAGCCGATGAAGCTGAACCTGGGGTTGAACGCCGTGGTGATGTAGCCCGTCGCACACGAGAGCCCCATGCCGTCGATCAGGACGTAGTCTTTCTTGTCGAAGCGCGCCTCGGCCAGCTCCGCCCGGCAGAGCACGACCGCGGCGGCGCCGTCCGTCGTGGGGCAGCAATCGTAAAGCCCCAGTGGTTCCGTGACCGGCGGGGCCTTCAGGACCTGCTCCTTGGTGATCTCCTTCCTGAAGTGCGCGCGCGAGTTCAGGCTGCCGTGATAGTGGTTCTTCACCGCCACCTCGGCCAGGTCTTCCTTATCCGCGCCGAATTCCTCGAAATACCGCCTCGCCAGGACGGCGAAACTGCCCGGCGCCGTGCGGCCCTTCGAATACATAGGGTGAAGTTTTTCAACGTGTTGCGCGACCAGGCTCCCCCGGGGCGGGACCTCGCGCATCTTCTCGGCGCCGACGGCCAGGACGACGTCGTGCATGCCTGAGGCGACGGCCATCGCCGCCATGCGGACGGCCTCCATGCCCGTCGTGCAGTAGTTCGCGACCCGCGAGACGGGCTTCGGGTAGAGGTTGAGCGCCTCTGCGAGCGAGGGTCCGCCGGTGCCGTCAAAACCCCAGCCGAGCGGCAGGTACGTGCCCAGCCATGCGGCTTCGATATCATCGCCGCTCACGCCGGCGTCCTCATAGGCCTCGAAGGCGGCTTCCACCACGAGATCGTTATAGCTCTGCTCGAAGAGTTCCCCGAATTTCGTGATGCCCGCGCCGATGATGGCGACTTTTCCGGCGATATTCCCGCTCATGTCTAACTCCTTGAAAAAAGGTGTCTTCCCTCGGAAAATATAAAGCCCTATTCGGCGGGGCGCAGTTTCCAGAAGTAATTATAATACCCATCGCCCTGATGGAGAAGCCGGAAAGTGAGTTCGCACTCCATGCCGATGCGGACCTCGTCTTTCACGTGGTTCGTCATCTGACCGTAAAACCGTCCGCCGCCTTCGAGTTCCACCGTGGCCATCGTGATGAAGCCCTCGGGCGACGGCGGCAGGTAGTCGTGGATGAAGGTGAAGATTTTGCCTTTGCGGCTCAGTTTCCGCTCATCCCACTCATCCCGCGCACCGCAGGCGTTGCAGACCTGCTGGCGGGGATACTGAAGCTCTCCGCATGAGCGGCAAACGCCGGCCATCAGGCGCATGGTCGCCCGGTTTTCCTTCCACAGGATGCTGGGCGAGGTGAAGGGTTTGATTTCCTCCTCGGGTGATAAGCCATTAAATTTCAACCACTGACCGTAGTTCGGGATGGCGCGAGCGCGCTCGACGGACCAGCCGACTCCCCGCTGCGCCCTTAAAGAATGGACCTTATCCGTCGCCCGGAGCAGGATGGCCTCGCCCCCGCTGCCGTGCCCCGCGACGATGATGTGTTCGCCCGGCTCAGCACCCTGGAGCGCATCGACGAGAGCGAGCAGAGGCGCCGCCGCTCCCGAATCCCCAAGGCGCGTGATCAAGGGGTTTTCGGGATAAGCCGAGTCGGGAAAGCCCAGTTTTCTGGCGATCGCCGCGTGGGTGCGTGGGTCGGGGGCGTAGACGAGCACGCGCGCGATGTCTTCTCTCGTGGCGCCCGTCTGCTTGAGCAGTCCCTCGACGGTGGCGACGCTCTGGCGCACGTAGCCGTAGTCCTGGATGAACTTGGCGTCGCCTGCGGAGACGGCGCCCTCGCCCGGCAGCCGCCACCTGTCGATGAAATCCTCGGACCATGAATAAACCGCCTCGATCTCGGCGGTCACGTCGTCTCCCTTGCCCAGCAGCACGGCCGCCGCGCCGTCGCAAAGGCTTAATTCATCGGGGCTTCCCGGCAGCGAGGGCCTTTTTTCCGCCGCCACCACGGCGGCCGTCTTGGAGGAGCCGGCCTCTACGGCGTCGCAGGCGGCTTTGAGCGCGGACGTGCCGGCACGCACGGAACCGCCCGCATCGAGAGTGAAGAGTGTTTCGGGCAGATCGGCTGCCGCGGCGAGCACGGAAGCGTTTGATTTTTCAGCGTATGGGTGTGACGTGGAGGCGAAATAGAGCGAATCGACCACGGAATCGCCCCAGCCCGTAGCGTTGATCAGCGCTTCCACCCCCATGGTGATGGGGTCTTCGTCGAAACCGGCCAGCGGGCGTGACGCCCTCGGGCTGCCGGTTCCCCATACGGACCGCACGGTGTCCCCGCCCAGCCGGTGAAACGGTATATATGCTCCCACTCGTGTGATACCAGCCATTTCGCCTCCTTGAAGTTTTCTTCGGAAATCGGGGAGCTTTTTCTCTTGTGCGGGTGAATTAGTCAAGCCGTGTGAAGATTTCGGGATTATTATGTTTACGCGGAAAAATCGATTTCAAGATTTTGCTCTCCCCCTCCTTCTCCTCGGGCCGGAATTCTTCTATGATGGTTGTGCTCGCCTACTTTTGCTTTCTTCCGGAGAGGGGATGAATGAAACTTCACGTTGAATACTGCGAAAAGTGAAACTACGGGCCTCGCTATGAGCAGTTGGCTCAAGATTTGAAAAAACATTTCCCGGACCTGGAAATTGCCGGAAACGAAGACGGGAATTTCCGCGTCGGCTCCTTCGAGTTGGTGCTCGATGGTGAACTCTTGTGGTCGAAATTGGACTCTGGCAACTTTCCCACGGAAGAAGAAGCCGTCAATCTCATCCAGGAGCATGTGAAGGTATGACTTTTGAGGGCGAGGTGGTCTCGGTTCATATCGCCTCGGTGGGTGGCGAGCCCATGATGGAGGTCGCCCAGGCGCAAGCGGTTGCAGGATCAGGCCTTGCGGGGGACCGTTACGCCGAGGGTGTCGGCACGTACTCCAAAAAACAGGGGCCCGATCGCGAGGTGACGCTCATTGAAATAGAAGCAATAGAGGCGCTTGTGCGCGATCACGGCATCCGTCTCGACGTGGGCCAGAGCAGGAGAAACATCGTGACGAGAGGTGCTCCGCTCAATCACCTGGTGGGGGCGGAGTTTCGGGTGGGCGATGTGCTAATGCGCGGCGTACGCCTGAACGAGCCATGCAAGTATTTTGAGAATTTGCTGGGCATAGAGGGCCTGCACGACGCGCTCATCAACCGCTCGGGGCTGAATGCTCAGGTATTAAGCGAAGGCTCCATCCGCGCGGGCGACGTCATCAAACGCGCCTGACCCGCTATTTTTCACGAGAATTTCCCATGTCATTCCCCATCATCCAGGTGGATGCTTTTACAGATACGCCCTTTTCGGGCAATCCGGCCGCCGTGTGCATCCTGCCGGCGCAAGTGGACGAGGGATGGATGCAGCGCGTGGCGGCGGAGATGAATCTCTCTGAAACCGCTTTCGTGGTGAAACAAGAAGACGGCTACGGCCTGCGCTGGTTCACGCCCGTGAGCGAGGTGGATCTTTGCGGCCACGCGACGCTTGCGAGCGCCCATGTTCTTTGGGAGAAGGGTCATCTCGACTCCGATGAGACGGTTATCTTTCACACCAAAAGCGGGGTTTTGACCTGTGAGCAGAAAGAAGAATGGATAGAGATGAATTTCCCCATTAACAGGGAATCGCCCGCAGCGCCTCCTGACGCCCTGGTCGAGGGTCTCGGCCTGATGCCCCGCTATGTGGGAAAAACCGAATTCGATTATCTGCTGGAGGCCGATTCCGAGGCGGCGATCAGGGACCTGGCGCCTGATTTTCAGCTTCTCCAATCAGTTCCCATGCGCGGCTGCATCGTCACGGCGCGCTCGGATAACCCTGAATATGACTTCATATCTCGCTTCTTCGCCCCCGGGCTCGGCGTGAACGAAGACCCTGTGACGGGTTCAGCCCACTGTTGCCTGGGGCCGTTCTGGGCGAAGCGCCTTAAAAAAGAAGAACTTACGGCCTATCAGGCGTCCACGAGAGGCGGGGTGGTACGTATGAGAATCCTTGGAGACCGCATCCTCCTCGGGGGAAAGGCCGTAACCGTCATGCAAGGGGATTTGCTGTAGGACTGGGGGTGTTCCTCGCCGACGCATTCGTTTAGTGGGCAGGGTATCTCCACGAACGACAAGCCCGAAGGCAGGTGAAAGGAACTGACGGAATATGCAGGATCAGTATTTTGGCGATATTGGGGATTTCGTGAAATATGGCCTTCTGCGCCAAATTTGCGGACTCACCTCGAAGAGGGGCAGCAAGCGCAAGCTGTCTCTTGGGGTCGTTTGGTATCTGATGCCGAACGGGGGCGGCAATGATGGCGGAAATACCTCTTATCTTCACAATCCCGAAGAATATCGGGAGTGCGATGAGGATTTATACGATTTTCTGAAGAGCATCGTGTGTTCACGCCGATTCACAAGAAAAGTGTCCCATATTCAGAAATCGGGTTTATTTCCAACCCGTTCAGTTTACCATGATGAAATTTTGCAAAGCGATGGCGCAACAATGCCGAAAGAACAGTACCTTTGTCGCAGAAAGAAATGGCTCGCCCGAGCAAAGGAAAGAGTCTGTAAAAGCGATGTTGTTTTTTGCGATCCTGATAATGGATTAGAGGTTAAATCTTATGACAAAGATTCAATTAGAAATGGTGAATACATTGGAGGTAAATTTGTTTTTTGGGATGAAGCAAAGCAGCTTTATGATCCGATAAAACAAACTGTGATCTTTTATCAACATAGACCTCTAAAGAAGACTATGGACAAGGAAGTAAAGGATAGGACTCGAGAGATTCAACGCAACCTCCTCCAGAATGATAATCGTGTCGTTTCGATTCGATTCAAGGGGAATCGGGTATTTTTCGTCATTCCGGCCGGAAAGCATGGGAAATTGGTGTTTGACCGCCTCCATGAAATGAAGGATGGGCCTTGGGCGCGTGTCGGTTTGGAGGTGGATAACCATTGACGCCGCTTGCCGGGGACTATAAAAGGCGCCTTCAATCGCGGATTTCAGAATTTGAAGTCATCACTTTCAAAATTATTTTTATTTCCTAGGAGACTCTAGATGGTAATTGCTTTTGACGCCCAGATGGTGGGCGCGGCTCGATTGGAGGAGATTCCCTTCTCGGGTATTCGCAAGGTATTCGACGCCGTGGCGAAGCTCGAATCCGATGGCCGCGATGTCATCCACTGGCAGATCGGCCGCACGGATTTCGATACGCCCGAGCACATCAAACAAGGGGCCGCCGAATCTCTCGCTCGCGGCGACGTGCACTACGCTCCCAGCACAGGGGTGCCCGCCCTGCGGAAGGGTATCGCGCACAGGACGGAAATCGACACCGGCGTGGAGGTGAATCCCGATACGCAGGTAATCGTCATGGCGGGTGCGAACGAGGGCATCATGGTTTCCATGCTGGCGCTGGTCAATCCCGGCGATGAGGTGATCATCGCGCAGCCGAACTGGCATCACTACAAATCCTGCACGGCGTTGGCGGGTGGCGTGCCCGTCGAGGTGATGACGAAAGAGGAGAACGATTTCGCATTGCGCGCCGAGGATATCGAGGCGGTTTTGACGCCCAAGACGAAACTCGTTTGCCTCACTTCACCAGGCAACCCCACGGGCTGCACGATCCCGGAATCCGAACTCGCGAAAATCGCCGAACTGGCGGTGCAGCGCAATTTCATGGTGATGAGCGATGAGATATATGCGCGCATATATTACGGCGATGCGCCGTGCGCCCCGAGTATTTTCTCGCAGCCCGGCATGGCGGAGCGCACGGTGATCATCAACGGCTTTTCGAAATTCTACAGCATGGACGGCTGGCGCCTCGGCTGGACGGTGGCGAGCCCCGAGATTACCCGCCACTTGCTCAAGATCCGTCAATACACCACTGTGTGCGTCAACACGTTCATTCAGCATGGCGCGGCGCGCGGCGTGCTCGAGGATCAGGCGCCCATGGAGGCGATGACGAATGAATTCGATAAGCGGCGGCGCGTGATATCAGAAGGTCTGCGCGCCATAGAAGGCGTTACTCTGGCGGAGCCTACGGGCGCATTCTATGCTTTCCCGAACGTGAAGGTTTTTGGGGAAACCTCGGGCGAGGTGGCGGATTATCTTCTGAATGAGCACGCCATCGCCACGGTGAACGGCGCTGTTTTCGGCGGCGAAGGATACCTCAGAATCGCATATTCGTGCTCGACGGAAGAATGCGAGCGCGGCGTAGAGCGTCTGGCCGTAGCGTTGGAGCAGCTTCGTAAAGGCTAGGTTGAAACGTTTGCATCCCCATGTGATTCAGAAACACCCCCGCAGGCGATGGGGGTGTTTTTTTATCCGGTTGTCCAAATGATACTTCATCAGACTCTTCCGTAATCATCTTCGCGTCGTTCGACGTCGTCCTCGCCGAAGTAGGCGCCGGTTTGTACCTCGATGAAAATGAAGGGCGAGTCTTCTTCGTTTTGAACCCGGTGCCATGCCCCTTGTGGGATATCCATGCTCTCGCCGGCGGAAAACGCGATTTCTTCTTCTTCGCGGATGACGATGGCTCGCCCGGATATGGCGTGCCAGTGCTCCAATCTGCGCATGTGACGCTGCAGACTGAGGCGATGCCCCGGATGAACGACAACCCGTTTGACCTTATGATCCGGTTCATCCGCCAATATGGTGAAATGCCCCCAAGGTCTATGTTCGGTATTATCTGTGGGCATTCGATCCCTCAAAGAAAAAAACGACGCCTCGGGAAGGGGCGCCGTCTCTTGTCTGGCAATATGTTGCCAGGCCTTTTAATGGCAGGGGAAGGCGAAGGCGTGGCGGGTGTCGTGAGCGGCGTCATGCAAAAGCTGTGGTTGGGCAAAACCTACGCCATAGAGGATGAATACGCCGAGAACGATCGCCAGGATAGCCGGCTTGACGGCCGCCATGCGCCTGATGAGGCCACCCGATATGACTTGTTGATTCACCGCGCTCCCATGTAAAGCCATCGAACCACTCCTCCAGGTTATTGCCACACTCCCATGTATGCGGGAGATATTATCATATTTTCCCGAGAAGTCACTCCACTGCGCAGGTCTCGGCCTCCCCGGAGAAATTCGGTCTAATCGTCGATGATGGCCACCGCCCGGCACCAGGCGCCGCTTGCGCGCTCTATCTTGACGGGGAGCATCGAAACGGTGAAGCCGAATTCGGGGATTTTATCGAGATTCATGAGTTTTTCCGCATGGATGTATTCTTTCTTGCGGCCCAGGAAATGGCTGCCGAAGAAATCTTTCGTGTTTCCCTGGCGCCTGAGTTCCGTCATCCTGGAGACGGGAATGTCAAAACCCCACGCGTCTATCCCCATCACCTTGATTCCCTGGTCCACCAGCCATTCCGTGGCGTCGACGCTCATGCCGGGATGGGTTTGTTCGAAATCGGGGGTGTACAGATACTTCGTGGTGTGGTCGGTGCGGATGAGGACGATATCCATCGGTTTTAGCGAATAGCCTTTTTGTTCGAGGGCCGCCACTTTCTGCCGCGTTTCCTCCAACGTGATGTTGTGGCCGCGCTCGGCGTCATGAAAATCGAGGACTACCCCATCACTCACGCACCATTCGAGAGGAACGAGGTCGATCGTTTTCGAGGGGTTCCCTTCACATTCGGGGCCATAGTGGTACGGAGAATCGAGGTGCGTGCCGCTGTGCGTGCTGATGGCCGTGATGTTTTCAGTCGCGCAGTGCATGTGGTCGGGAAAATAACTGGTGTCCGGAAACTTGTATGATTTGGCTCGCATGCGGGCAAGCTCGGTGTGGTTCACGTACTGGATGGCGGCCGGATTGTTCTCCATGGGCGCGTTTTGAAGGGGAACACTTAAATCTACGATTCTACGGGCCATTAATAGACACTCCTCACGTTTTTGGTTTTGGGTGTAGGCCGCCCGGCACCTGACGGTTTCGGGTTACTTCTCATCCAATTTCAGGCCCGGCGGCGGAGCGGCGGCCTTCTCTCCGCGCTTGAGCAGGGGGAAGACTTCATTCGCCGCGATTCGAGCCGCCTGAAGCATATACGGCATCCCGCAGTAAGTGGCCATTTGGATGATGACCTCCATGATTTCACGTTTCGTCGCCCCGCAGTTCCACGAGGCCTGAATATGGGTGCGCAGTTGCGGATGCGCGTTGGCCATCACACATGCGGCCACGGCGCAAAGTTCCCTGGTTTTATGGGACAGGACGTTTCGATCATAGAGCCCGCCATAGCAGAAGTTCATGAAAAGCTCCATGAATTCCTGATCCGCCCATTCGGCCATGTCATGACCGATGCGCTCGGTGAATTCCTTGGTCCACAGGTGTGTGCCGCGTTTGAGGGCTCTCGCGGGAATTTTGGGTTTTTGTTTTGGAGGCATTGTTTCTCCTTCAGTGGATTGAATCCGGAAAGGGCTGGTTCGGAAGTTCTTTTATCGAATTGGCGGAATTGCTAACACGCGCGAAATCGCCTGTCAAACCGAAGCAGATACGTGCCGGAAAGGTGTAATTAACGTTCGGGTAATACGGTCGAAACGATTTTGAAATACTTCTCACCTAAAAGACGAAGATGATGCTTCGCAAACGTAAACTTTCGGACTAACTAAAACGTATCGGAGGAAGGGGCATGAGAAGAAGGGGTCTCTACATTACGGCGGCGTTGGTCTTCGCCGTGGCGGTTTTCTCCTTCGCCGGCAGCGGCTGGGCGCAGGATGTCAAGGCCATGGCAAAGAGCTTGGCGGATTTGCAAGTCGCGGCGGACACGGTTTGGGTGATGGTGGCCGGTTTTCTGGTGTTTTTCATGCATGCGGGCTTTGCGATGCTCGAATCGGGGCTTTGCCGGGCCAAGAACACCGTCGCCATTCTATATAAGAATTTCGGCGTCGTTGCCATCTCGTCCCTGGCATTTTGGATTTTGGGTTTTGCCATCATGTTTGGCGATGGCAGCTCGATACTCGGAACGAATGGTTTCTTCCTTTCGGGGGCGGACAACAGTCCGGCCACGGGTGATGCGTACAAAGGCGTTTTCTCATCCCTCAATTGGACGGGCGTGCCGCTGTACGCGAAGTTCTTCTTCCAACTCGTTTTCGCGGCGACGGCGGCGACCATCGTTTCGGGCTGTGTGGCCGAGCGCATCAAGTTTTCCTCGTTCATGATCTTCAGTTTCCTGCTCGTCGCCATCATCTACCCCATTCAGGGACATTGGATTTGGGGTGGCGGCTGGCTGGGTGGAATGGGTTTTCTCGATTTCGCCGGCTCCACCGTGGTTCACTCCGTGGGCGGCTGGGCGGGACTCGCCGGAATCATCGTTCTTGGTCCCCGGCTCGGCAAGTACACCTCCGACGGCCGGATGCAGCCGATGCCCGGCCACAACATGCCGCTCGTCACGTTGGGCGGGTTCATCTTGTGGCTCGGATGGTTCGGGTTTAACCCTGGCAGCACCATGGCCGCGGACGCCGGTGCCATCGCGCGCATCGCCGTGACGACGAATCTCGCCGCCTCGGCAGGCGTCGTGGCTTCTAGCATTACGTCGCGGGCCATGTTCGGTAAAGCCGATCTTTCCATGAGTGTGAACGGGGCGCTTGCAGGGCTCGTCGCCATCACGGCGCCATGTGCAAACGTCACTCCGCTGGGGGCGGTGATTATCGGTCTGGCTGCGGGCGTCATCGTCTGCATTGCGGTTCCGTTTCTCGATAAGATCAAGATAGACGATCCGGTCGGTGCCGTTTCTGTTCACTTGGTATGCGGCATATTCGGGACGCTTGCGCTCGGTTTATTCGCCGCGCCTTCCATTGACGACGGCGTCGTAGGTTTGTTCTACGGCGGCGGTGCAGGGCTCTTCATCAAGCAGCTTACGGGTGTCATTGCGGTCGGTGTGTTTACATTCGTCTTGTCCCTCATCCTTTGGCAGGTTGTGAAAGCGGTAATGGGTGTTCGCGTTTCCGCAGAGGACGAATCGGCTGGTCTCGACCTCTCCGAGCACGGCATGGAAGCCTACGCGGGCGAGAGACTGGGTTGATTCAAGCGCGAGGGGATTTTTACTGGATGAGTCCATCCGTCATCTTGAGAGGAATGAACAATGCGTTTAGTCACGGCGATTATTAAGCCATTCAAGCTGGAAAGTGTGAAAGAAGCTCTGGGAGATGCCGGTGTGACGGGCATGACGGTTACCGAAGTTAAGGGTTTTGGCCGTCAAAAGGGCCACACCGAACTATATCGAGGTAGCGAGTATGTGGTTGATTTTCTGCCGAAGATCAAGGTCGAAATCTTGACGCAAGATGACAATGCCGATGCCATCGTCACTGCGATTTGTGATGCGGCGAATTCGGGCCAGATAGGCGACGGAAAAATATTTGTCCAGGCGGTGGAAGATTGCGTGCGTATACGCACCGGTGATAGAGGCGATGGTGCGATCTAATATCTGCACCTAAGGAGAATAATTTCAATAGTGGAGCAGGGACGATAAGTGGAAGGACTTTATGGTTATTGAAACCCGGCTTCAGATCGATTTTTAGAAACACGAAACCTCGGATCATCAAAGAACCGGCTCTATTTGTTATGAGGGCCGGTTTTTTTCGCTCGTGAATCTGAAAGAACTCAAAATATTTCAAACGAAATTTTCAATATATCCTCGGAAACATCTGTTTATGTTGACTTTCATGCTCATTTTCATATTTAGACATGCCTAAAAATATATTGAACATGGGTTGACTTTATTTTTTAAATCAAAATAAAATTGTTGTGTTGATCGTTTTTTGGGAGAACCGAAAACATGAAATGCGGCCTCAAAACGCCCGGGGCGAGGCTTGCTCTGCGTTTGAAAAATTTCTTGACGATATCGGCATGGCTTCTGGCTGCCGGGTTGCTGGTGATGAGTTTCCGCCCGGCTTCGGCGCACATCGTACCTCCCGAAGAATTACACCCCGTTGCCGAAAGTTATCGTCGCGCCAGTTTCATCTTGAATCTGAATCCCGTGCTATGGCCGCAGGTGTGGTCCGATTTGGACCGTATCGGGAAAGCGTTGAAGGAGGTGAATTCCCCTGGCTCGAAGAAGTTCTCAGAAGCTCTGACCATTGCCAAGCGCGTGGCCCAGCCCGTGGCGAGAGACGATGTTGAGCCGGATATGGTCGCCGCGCGCAAGAAGGGCAGGCGTTTGGTTTTCTCGCTGGCCTCGCAGGGGGTTGCTTCGCTATTGATCTCTCATCTGGACGGGATCAAGTCGGATTCGAGCAGAACCGAGGTGAAAAACCGCCTGAACGAAGCGCGAAGAATATCTCAGGCTTTCGCTGATGCCTTGCCGCACCTGGACCCGGAAGCGTGGAAGAAAATCCAAATCCATTGGCTCGAAGCGACTTCACACCTCGGGGCAGCGGGTGTGATGGGCATCGGAGCCCGCCCGATGAATTTGGTGAAAATTCGCGAGAACACTGCGTTCATCCGCCGGTATTTCCATTCGAATTTTTCCGGATTTCGGGCCGGGAAAGAACACAGGCTCCTCCCCCGTCCCATGGCGAGCAAAACGTATGTTGAAACAGCGAAAGTACCGTGGCGCCTGCCTCCCGGTTCCGAAATCAACAAACAACGCCCACGCCCCAGACAAATTCTCGGAATGGCGGAGCGCGGGGTGAACGAGGCGGAAACCTTTCTCATTGCCCTGGGCGATATGGCTTTCGACAGCGCGGAGATATTTGGCGAGCCCGCGCTCAGCTTAGGCGTCAGTTGCAACACTTGCCACAACAAGGGCGTGACGAATCCCAAACTCTTTATCCCCGGCCTTTCCAGGGAAAAAGGCGGGATGGACGTGTCGAATAGCTTCTTCGCCGGGCACGCCAACAACGGTCTGCACGATCCGCTGGACACGCCCGACTTAAGGGGCATTCGCTTTACGGCCCCTTACGGCAGAAACGGGCGTTTCGCTTCACTCAGGGAATTCGTCCGAAACGTTATCGTGAACGAGTTCAACGGCCCCGAGCCCGACCCGATGATCATGGACGGGATGATTGCCTACATGAACGAGTTCGAGTTCTTGCCGAACCCGAAGTTGAAAAAAAGCGGAAAGCTCAATCCCGGTAAGGTTTCAGAAGCAGCTCTTCTGGGCGAGAAGATATTTCACCGGAAATTCCCGCAGATGATGGGCGGCATGAGTTGCGCGAGTTGCCACATTCCCAACGCGAACTTCGTGGACCACAAACGCCACAACATCGGCTCCACGGGGGGCGGGAGCCAGCCCTTCCGCGCGGGCGGCCTGGATACGCCTACCCTGCTCTCGTCGAAATTCACGGCCCCATATTTTCACGACGGGAGCCTCCCCACCCTGCGGGCGGTGAGCCAGTGGTTCAACACGCAATTCAATCTGGGATTGAGCCGAGAAGATATTGACAACCTCACGACCTACCTCGAAGCCGTGGGGGATGGCGTCCAGGGGATTGAGGATACGGTTTACACACTGGAGTCGGAACTGGAGGAGTTCAAGTTCTTTCTCTCCACTTATGAGCGCTTGAAACAAAGAAAGAAAAAAGAGTTGATCAGCGTCTTGTTGAAAACAGTGGTGCGTGAAGTGCAGGCCCACAAATGGGATGTTCAGGACAAGGGGAATCTGCCGATTCTCAATGAAATGGAAAAGAAGCTGAATGAGGCCTTGAGAGCTCATCTCGCCGGCGACGTGAAAATGACCGATTATCAGATCGCGGCTTATCACGCGCTTTATCAGAAAAACCAGGGCAAACTGAAATGAGCAGAGTCATGCGTTTCATCCGAGTGTTATCGCCGGGGGTGTTTCTACCAGTGGCGGCTCTCCTCGTTTTTTCCACGTACTTGTTCGCTTCGGTTCCCGTTCACGCGGGCGATAGAGAGCTTCGGGTCGCGTTCATTCCACTCGAGAATCCCGAGAAACTCATCAGCAACGTGAAGCCGGCGATGAATTTCCTGGAAAAAGAGATGGGGCGCAAGGTCCGCTATTTCATCACATTGAATTATTCAGCCGCCGTGGAGGCCATGATCTCGAAAAGGGCGGACGTAAGCTTCATGTCTCCGCTGCCCTATGTTCTGGCGAACAAGTACTCGGGAGTCGAGGCGGTTCTCGGGGAGATATACGACGCAAAACCCTACTACTATTCGAGGATATTCGTCCGCAAGGACAGCGGCATCAAGAAGCTCTCCGATCTGAAGGGTAAAACCATCGCCTATGTCGACCCCATTTCGAGTTCGGGGTTCATGTACCCCCATGACATTTTCATTCGCGCTGGTCTGGTGAATGGGGGAGTGGAAAAGCCCGAGGGCGGATTTTTCCGAAGAGTGTATTTCGCAGGCGGGGACCAGCAGGCGATCAACTCGATGGTCGGCGGCTTCGTCGACGCCGCCGGCGTCAGCCAATACGCCCTCAATCTCCTCCGTCCCGAGCAGCGCGATCAAGTCGTCGCCATCGCGCAGTCGGCCAGAATTCCCAGTCACAACGTAGTGGTGCGCAAAGGGCTGGCCCCTGAAATCAGGCAAAAATTCATCGCAGCGATGATGAAGATGAACCGGCCCCGGAATCGCGGTTTGCTGAGGGCTCTTTACGGAACAGATGGTTACGTCAGAGTCGGACACAGCCGTTATAAATCGGTTGCCGACATGGCCCGGAAATATGGTTTTCTAAAGGAGTAGGAAATGTCGAAAGAGGTGGTCATCCAAATCGAAGATGCACGCGTTGAGATGGAGGGGCGGACGATTCTTTCCCTCGATCATCTCGAGGTCTCTCGTGGGGAGAGAGTGGCCATCATCGGCAACAGCGGTTCCGGCAAGACGACTCTCATGAGAATGCTGAAAGGCTATGTGCCTTGCCAGGAGGGTAAGGTGGTCGTGATGGGAGATGTTTTCCCGATCAAGGATACGCAAAAGATGAAAACCCATCATCGGCATATCGGTATGATTCATCAGCATTTCGATCTGATAGGCCGGGAAACCGTTTGGCAAAACGTCTATCACGGAAGGCTCGGTTATGTGTCTTTGTTGAAAAGCATGTTGGGAATCAGCTCGCAGCGCGATATGCAAATCTGCGCACAGGCCATTCACGAGGTTCATCTCGAGGACAAACAACGCCGCTTCGCCCGCACACTCTCTGGCGGGGAGCAGCAGCGCGTGGCCATTGCCCGGGCGTTGGCGCAGGAGCCGACGATCCTACTGGCCGACGAGCCCGTTTCGAGCCTGGACCCGGCATTGGCCGAGGACATCATGGATCTTCTCGTATCGGTTTGCGACGCCTATGAACTCACGCTCATAATGAGTCTTCACCTTCCCGAGCTTGCGCGGAAGTATGCCGATAGAATCCTGGCGATGAAAAACGGAAAAATAATGTGGGATGGTTCTTCGGATTCCCTCTCGAATGATAGGATATGTGAAATCTACGAGTTCATGGGAACGAACGGAGTCGTGAATGGGAACGGAACGAGAGCAAGCAGAAGCGCTTTCACCTGGCCGTATGGCTGGCAAGGTCAGCCTCTTCCTGGCGGTTAGCGCACTCTTATTCTGGTCTTTTCAGGGTTCTGAGTTTTCACCCGGGCAATTCTGGCGCGGGATTCCCCAACTGTTTCACTTCTTTGGCCGGATGACGCCGCCGGATTGGTCGGTCTGGGACGTTCTGCTGACCTCGGCACTCGAAACGCTGCAAACCACCATTGCGGGTACTTTTCTGGGCGCTCTGTTCGCCTATCCGCTGGGCGTGCTCGCCGCATCTAACTGGACGCCGGTTTGGGTGCACCTGCCCATCAAGGCGTTCATGGCGTTCGTCCGATCCATCCCCTTGCTGCTCCTCGCATTGTTGTTCGTCTCCGCCGTGGGTTTGGGTCCCTTCCCCGGCGTGTTGGCGTTGGCGGTGCACTCCGTCGGGGTGCTTGGCCGGTTCGTGGCGGAGGAGATCGAGGCGACGGACCCGAAGCCCCTTCTCGCATTGCAGGGCACGGGCGCGTCGTCCATTCAAATCATCCAACATGGCCTCATTCCCCAGGTATTGCCGCAAATGGTCGCGCATCTGGCGATACGCTTCGAGATGAATCTGCGCGATTCCACGATTCTGGGCCTCGTCGGTGCGGGGGGGCTTGGGTTTTACGTGTTCTTGTACGTGAAGCAGTTTCAGTGGCAAAAATCGGGCGTGCTGGTGTTGGCCATCATCGCCCTGGTTTTCGCGGGAGAGTTTGCCGCATGGCAGGTCAGAAAGCGGCTGATCTAGTCGGAAAGCTCGATGGAGTCGACCGGTAATAAACCTCGCTCGACCCGCCGGAAGTTTTCAAACGGGCCGAGATGGGAGGAAACGCGTATGAATACGTTGATTGATCTCCTGAATGAATCAACCGCGAAATTTCCCAATTCGATCGCCCTCGAAGGCGACGTGGAAGGGCGCGGAAAGGTGACGCTCACCAGAAGTGAGTTGTGCGGCAAGGCAGCCGCCCTGGCGCGTGAGTTGATGGATGCGGGCGTGAAGCCGGGTGATTTCGTCGCTCTTCTGGCGCCGAATCAACCCGAATGGGGGGTGGGGTATTTTGGAGTATTGCTCGCCGGCGGTGTTCTCGTGCCCCTGGATGTGAATTTGAAAGAAGGAGAACTTGCGAACATTCTGGAGAAGGCCAGACCCGGTTGTCTGGTTACGGATGCTCAGGAAGAGGAGCGAGCGACGTCGCTCGCAGGCGCTCTCGTATCGGCCTGTCCGGTATTGCGTATTGATGAGGAGAGAGAGTCCGCCCCCGCAGCTACTCTGGACGCGCTGCCTGGTGCTGAGCGCGGCCCGGACGATCTTGCGCTGGTGTCGTTTTCATCGGGAACGACGGGAACGCCCAAGGGTGTGATGCTCTCTCACGGGAACATCACCTCCAACGTGCGCGCCGTACTCGAACCTTTCTTCGCCGGAGAGGATGATGTTTTTCTCTCGATTCTGCCGCTTCACCACATGTTCGAGAGCACGGGCGGTTTTCTGATTCCTCTGGGGGCCGGCGCCCGCGTTCATTATCTCTCTTCCCTGAACCCTCGCCTCCTCGTGGAGGCCATGCAAAACGAGGGCATCACCATCTGCCTGATGGTGCCTGCGCTGGCGCGGCTCATCCACAAGCGAATCATGTCGAACGTGGAATCGCTGAGCGGGGCGAAGAAGCTCGTCTTCAAAATGCTTTTCGGAATTTCCGGTGTTTGCCTCTCCATGGGCCTTCGCGTCGGGCATCTGTTGTTTTCCCAGGTGAAGAAGAATCTCGGCCCGAATCTGCGCTATTTCGCGAGCGGGGGAGCCGCGCTCGACCCCAAAATCGCTCGCGATTTGCTGATTCTGGGAATCGAAGTGCTCCAGGGGTATGGCCTGACGGAAACCTCCCCTGTCACACATGCGAATCCACCGGGGGCGCCGAACAGAATCGGAACCGTCGGTCCGCCGATTCCAGGGGTAGAGGTGCGGATTATGCCCGTTGAAGGTGCGGACGAGGGGGAGGGAGAAATACTCATACGAGGACCGAACGTGATGCAGGGCTACTTCGAGAACCCCGAACTTTCGGCGGAAGTCTTGCGGGATGGGTGGTTTCATACGGGAGACATCGGCCGCCTGGATGCGGACGGCTACCTCACGATATGCGGCCGATCGAAGAACGTCATCGTCTCCGAGGCGGGGAAAAATATTTACCCCGAAGAGGTGGAAGAGCAACTTCTCGAGAGCGAATGGTTTCAGGACGTGTGCGTCATCGGGCGCAATACATCCCGAGGCGGCGAGGAGGTTTTCGCCGTCGTCGTGCTCGACCCCGAAGCCGATCTGCCGCAAGAAGATGAGAAGCGAGCAACTCTGGCTGATTCCGAGTTAAAGCGCCTGAGCGCGCACCTTGCGGATTACAAGAGGGTGGCCGGGTTTTTCCTCTGGCCCGAGGAGGAGTTGCCCAAGACCACCACGCGCAAACACAAGCGAGAGGACATCAAGGCGATACTGCGGGAACGCCCCGAATTCTCGGCGGATGATTTTTGATTGCCTGGGGCGAGCGGTAATTCCGTGCACTATTTTTCTTTACTGGTGTTATTTCTTTACCAAACTCACGGAAGAGCGAAACATTCTCGCATGAGCAGGGTAGCCGTCTAGGTCCGAAAACGCAGGTTCGGTCGACAGAATGGTTTATTTGCTTTGTTTGTGATATCTACCCTTCATTGAACACATTTTCCAAATACCTTCAGAGCTTTTCCGTGAGGATTCGTTTCAGACGACTGGGCGGGATGAGGAATAGTATCCATGAAGTCCAATGACAGTTCGCAATCGATCAGAGACGCCTCTTTGGCGCTGTTGCCATGGCTTTCCGAGACCAGGCGCACCATTCACATGAATCCTGAACTCGGCTACGAGGAGCATGAAACCTCTCGCCTCATCGTGGAGAATCTCGAGAGATTCGGGCTCGACGTGCACGCCGGCATCGCGGAAACAGGAGTTGTCGGCCTGCTCGAGACAGGACGTCCCGGACCCACAATCGGCATTCGCGCCGATATGGATGCGCTCTCCATCGATGAGTCCAACGACGTGCCCTACAAGAGCCGCCGGCCGGGAAAAATGCACGCCTGTGGTCATGACGCCCACGTGAGCATGCTGCTGGGTGCGGCTCGCCTGCTTTCCGAGAACAAAAACTTGCTCGACGGTATAGGCGGCAACGTGAAATTCATCTTCCAGCCGGCGGAAGAGGGCAAGGCCGGTGGAAAGAGAATGGTGGAAGAAGGCGTTCTGGAGGAACCCCGGGTCGACCTCCTCATCGCCGCGCACGTATGGCCCGACATGCCGGCAGGCTATATCGGCACGCGGTCGGGGCCTTCGCTGGCTGCGGGGGACAGGCTCCAGATTTACGTGAGAGGCGAAAGTTCGCACGCGGCGTATCCTCATAAATCCAAAGACGCCCTGCTGGCCGCCTGCCATCTGGTGACTGCGCTTCAAAGCATCATGAGCAGAAATGTTGGTCCTCTCGAGTCCGCCGTTCTCTCCATCACGACATTCGAGTCCGGCGTTGCTTTCAACATTGTGCCGCGCGATGCGAGGATAAAAGGCACTATCCGTACGCACGATCCGAAGGTCAGAGCGAAGGTGGCCGATCGCGTTCGTGCGGTGGCGCGCGGAGTGGCGGAAGCTTTCGACGTAGAGATCGACCTGGAAATCACGCCTGGATATCCTGTTCTGGTGAACCACGAGGCGGCCACCGCACTCGTTGAAAGTGCGGGGGCACAGGTTCTCGGCGCAGAGAAAGTGGAGGAGATGCCGCTTTCAATGGGAGCTGAGGATTTCTCCTACATGGCGGAGAAGCGGCCCGGCGCGATGTTCCGCGTGGGTATATCGAATCCCGGAAAAGGTTTTGTGCACGGACTCCATTCCGATCTGTTCGACCTGGATGAGGACGCGCTGCCGGTCGGCGTGAGCGTCTTCGCTCAAGCTGTAGTCGAATTCCTGGGAAATTCGGAAAAATACCTCGCCTAGATTTTCAGGACTTCTCCGAGTGAGGATATCTTTGGGGTCGTCGATTTTCGCACGGAGACTCCCGCCTTGCTGATCGAGCCGTTTGTTCTGCTCGCACTGAGCGCGGCGCTGTCTTTTACCTGTGCGGATATCTTCGCGCGCAAGGGTTTGCAATTCGCCAACCATTTCGTGGGCGCCACCATCACGCTGGTGGGGGAGTTGCTATTCTTCGTTCCGTTGGTTTTCCTCCTGAATCCCTCGTTCCCGGAAATGGGCGCGCACTATCTGTGGGTGATGGTAGGCGGCCTGTGCAACCCGGGACTTTTCCTTATCTTCTTCCTGATCGGCATCCACCGGATCGGTGTGGCGCGCGCGGCGCCGATAAAGGGGATGTCCCCCATATTCGCTGCTCTTTTCGCGCTCATTTTTCTGGGTGAGGACCCGGCCTGGTATCATCTGGTAGGTATTGTGTTCGTGGTGGGCGGCATTGTATTGCTCGTATCGGGAAAGACGCAAGGGCGATGGAGCCGCTGGGACGCCCGGTGGCCCCTGATCGCGGCGATCATATCTGGGTTCGGAGCCATGTCCTGGAAGAAGGGACTGGTCGCCTTTCCGAGTGCTCTTCCCGCCTCGATGGTAGGCGCCTCCGCCGCTCTCGTTTTGGTGGGCGCATACACCTGTTACACCTTGCGCGAAGAGGAGGCAGGTGACGTGAAACAGGCGTTTTGGCCGTATCTGCTGGGTGGGGTCGCGGCGGGGATGGGAATTTTTCTCTTCACCTCCTCTTTGCAGTTGAGCGAGGTTTTCAGGGTGGTGCCGCTCGTGCAGATCAGCCCTTTGTTCACCGTGCTTTTCAGTGTGATTTTCCTCAGGAAAGCAGAATTCATCACATGGCGCGTACCCGCGGGAGCGACGCTCACCGTGAGCGGTGTGATTCTCGTCGTCTTGCGCGTTTGAAACAATAGAACAGGATGGACTTCCGGCGCGAAAACCAGTATAAATCCACCCCTTGATGGTTCGGGATCTCCCTATCGGCCATCATGGATTTTGCTTGTCCCCATCGTCTAGCCTGGCCCAGGACACCGGCCTTTCACGCCGGCAACAGGGGTTCGAATCCCCTTGGGGACGCCAAGCTTGAATATCAAGATTTCTTTCCCGTCAAGTCGGGCGGCGCGAGGGTATAACAACGCGCGCCTTGGGGGGACGGCCGTCAGCGCCGTTACTCCGGTCACGCCTTATGCGTATGCGATGAGGCGTGGGAAAAAGTGCCCGACGCATGAAACAACTCATTCTGACTAAAATCGATTCCATCCCGGATGAACGAAAGGCCGAGCATCTGGGACCTTGGTCACTCCCTGAATCTCAGTTTTTCGGGTGGGAGTGGAGCAAATGCGGAATCGAACCCCCACTCCGAAACAAGGAAGTCCACTCCGTCTCCAGAAAGTTGGAGAAGGTTTGTGAATTTTATATTTTTCGATTGGCCTTGAGACAAAACGAATACCACGGTCGCTCTTATTCGAATCGCTACTGGCGCATATTGCTGATGCCCTGGCTCGTCAATCTGGTCATGTGCGCATTCGAGCGGTTTTTGCGCATCAGGAATCGAGTCAGGAGCGGCGTCCCGTATCTGGCGTATCTCGCACCGAGCGAAGAGACACTCTCCTCCATCACGACGCCTCATTTCAACCAGATGATGATTGACGACCCGCTGAACCGGTTGATCTTCAGCAAGTTCATTCGCGCATTCCGGCCCCGAAGCTGGGTGGTGCGAG
>CAYTSP010000140.1:0-12668 GCA_964440505.1 uncultured Nitrospinaceae bacterium | reverse complement strand
GAGGGCGATGGCGCCGCCGTGCACGTTCAGCTTCTTTCTGTCCCACTCGAGTTCGCGCTCACAGGCGATGACCTGGGCGGCGAACGCCTCGTTCACCTCGATCAAATCCATGTCTTCGAGCGCCAGCCCCGCACGTTCGAGCGCCTTGGGGATAGCGGTGACGGGCCCCAGCCCCATGTAGCGGGGCTCCACGCCCGTCGAGGCGTAGCCGCGCAGGACGGCGACGGGCTTTGCGCCCAACTCATCGGCTTTTTCCTTCGAGGCCAGTACCAAGGCGGAGGCCGCATCCGCCTGGCAACACGAATTGCCGGGGGTGACGGAGCCGTTCTTGTCGAAAACGGGCCTGAGGCGGCCCAGTTTTTCCATGGACATGCCGCTGCGCGGCGTCTCGTCCTTATCGAACACGTTCACCTCGCCTTTGCGTCCTTTGAGCTCGACCGGAACGATTTCCCCGGCGAACCTGCCTCCTTCGATAGCCGCCACGGCCTTCTCCTGGCTTTCGAGCGCGTATTCATCCTGCTCCTCGCGGCTCAGGTTGTATTTTTCGACCAGGTTCTCCGCCGTCACGCCCATGAGCTGCCCCGAAAGGGGGTCCTCATAGCCGTCCTTGTAGATCAGGTCCAGAAACTGCGCGTGCCCGAAGCGGTTGCCCCATCTGGCGCCCGGGTTTACGAAGGGCACGTTGGACGTGCTCTCCACGCCACCGGCCAGGACGACTTCCGCATCGCCCGCGCGAATCGCCTGCGCGGCCAGGGCGGCGGCCTTGATGCTCGAGCCGCAGCGCTTGTTGATCGTGTAGGCGGGCGTCTCCTTGGGAAGGCCCGCGCCCACCGAGATAAGCCGCGCGGAATTGGGCCCCACGCCCGCCTGCCACCCGTGGCCGATGATGGTCTCGTCGAAATGTTCGGGCTCCACGCCCGATCTCTGAATAGCCTCGCGCGCGATGTGAACGCCCAACTCCGGTGCGGTCATGCCTTTGAGCGCGCCGCCGAAGGCCCCGCCCGGCGAGCGAACGCTGCTGAGAATGACGACGTCTTTCATATAAGCCCTCAATTAACAATAGGATGAGATATCTTTTCTCCAAATTACCAGAGCGGATAACTCAAGTGCCTGAAATGGTATCCCCATGTGTCAGGAGTTCTTATGGCATATCTCGAACACGGTAGGCAAGGAAAGAGACGAAACCTCAGGACGTCTCGGGCGGCTTAGGCGTGAAACTCACTCAGCAAGAGAGCTGTTCCGCAAGTCTTCCAGCAGTTTCAGGAAATCCGCCGGAGGCTCGGCCATCAATTCCCGCTCATCCCCTTCGATGGGGTGGCGGAAAGCCAGCCTGTGCGCATGGAGGGCCTGTCTCTCGATGAGGCTTTTTTGTTTCGATATGGTCTTCTTGCGCGGACCCCTCGGCAACCGGCCCAGGCCGTAGACCGGATCACCCAGGACGGGATGCCCGATGTGGCTCATGTGCACCCTGATCTGATGCGTCCTTCCCGTTTCCAGCGTTATGCCCAAAAGCGATGCGTCATCCAGCACTTCACGGACCGCGTAGTGAGTCACCGCGCGGCGGCCGCTCCCGACGACCGCCATGGCCGTTCTGTGGGCAGGGTGCCGGCCGATGGGGGCGTCTATCGTTCCCTCCCCCTGGGGGGGGATGCCCCGGACGATGGACAGATAGTGCCGGTGAATCCGGCGCGCCTTGAGATCGGCGGAGAGTCTTCCGTGCGCCGCATCCGTTTTCGCCGCTATCAGCAGGCCGGAGGTGTCTTTGTCGAGCCGGTGAACGATGCCGGGCCTCTCCACCCCCCCGATGCCCGAAAGCTGCCCTCGGCAGTGATGCAGAAGAGCCGCTGCCAGGGTTCCCCTGCGCTGGCCCGCACCGGGGTGGACCACCATGCCGGGCGGCTTGTTGACCACGAGAAGGTGCGCGTCTTCGTAGCGAACGTCGAGCGCGACCTCTTCGGCCTCGATGTGGGATGGCACGGGAGGCGGCAGCGTCACCACGACGCGCGCGCCGCACGGGAGGGCGTGCGCCGTTTTCGTCTCGATTCTTCCATCGACGGTGACCATGCCGTCCCGGATGAGCCCCTGCACGCGCGAGCGGGAGAGTTCTGTCAGGCTCCGGGCCAGAAACGAATCGACGCGCCTGGCGCCGTCATGACAGATCAGCGCAAAGGTTCTCTCGCCCCTCTCCGTCACACTCATACCTTGACGAGGGCGCCGATGACGCGCGTTCTGAGATAGAGCGTTCCCCGGACATGATCACCCGGAGCCAGGAGGTCGTGATAGCCTTGTGCGGCCAGGAACCAGCCTTCCTTGATGATTCTTCCGCTCTCGATCGTCAGCGGTCGCATGCCCACGCCGCGAACGATTTGCAGATGATACTTCTCCTCCAGAAATGCGAGCTTGTTCCAGAAGATATAGGACGATTTGGACGCCACCCGGCCCTCGAAACTCACGGGATCACTCATCAGGTCTCTCAGCGCGAGCGAGGTTCTCCAGAACGAATAGGCGAGAAAAACGCCCAGAACAGATGCGGCGGCGTAGAAGAGCACCTCATCTTTGAGGGGACGCTGCGCGATTAAAAACCCCAGGCCCGAAATGCACGCCAGTGAAACCACGCCCCAGAATATGGACGTGTTCCACAAATAATGGCGCGCGTAGCCGCGCGCCTTTGTCGCCGAGCCTATGGAGGGACTGTTCCGGCTCGAATGCGTCCCCGAGAACGGGAAAGGACCCAGCATCTCCACCCCTCCGGAAAGAAATCCACTTCTCCTGAAAACCGGCTCCTGCCCGGGCGAATCGCTCTACCCGCCTTTCCCCTTCGATGCGGTTTCGGGCGGACTCCGAAGCAAGTCGACCATCATCAGCCCGACCCCGACCGTGATGCCCGAGTCCGCCAGGTTGAAGGCGGGCCAATGGTATTGCCCATAATAGAACAGGAGATAATCGATCACCTCGCCGTAGGCGACCCTGTCGACCAGATTCCCCAGGCCGCCGCCGAAAACGAGAATCATGCCCGCTCTTCCCCAGGGATTTCCCGGCGGGTGAGAACGGTATAGATAGAGGACGAACGCCAGCGCCGCCAGGGTGGCGCAGATAAAGAAAAGACGCCCCCACAGGGGAGGCAGGCCATCGAGAATGCTGAACGCGCCGCCTGAATTTCTCAAGTAAACGAGATTGAAAAACCCCGGAATCACCGCCTGTGACTCACCGAGGGCAAAGGTTTTATCGACGATTTGCTTGAGCACCTGATCGGCCAGGGCGAAAAGTGCGGCGATGAGGAAAAACGGTTTGAGCCCCGGCCTTCGGCTCACGAAAGCACCTTCGCGGCGATGCGGGCGCAGCGCGCCGAGAGGTCGGGGTAGCGGGGGTCCGAGCCCACGTCTTCCGAGATTTTCCACGACATGGCGCACTTCGCCCCCCGCGCCTCGTTCACCTCGACGGCCAGCCCCTCTACCTCCTCGCTTTGGTAGGCTTCGCCCGAGGGCGCCTCGCCTTCGCCCGCGAGCGCGGCGCCCGAGACGATGAACACGTCTTCCATCTCGGATTCCAGGGCCGCGAGCTTCTCGCGCATCTTCTCCTCTGCAAAGAGCCTCACACTGAAATTGAGAGAACTCCCCTTGCCCTTCTCCTGACTCTGGCGGACGAGTTCGAGCGCCTTGAGCACCTCGCCCCGCGCGCGCATGAGCGGCTCCCACCGCTCTTCCAGCGCCTCGTCGCGCCGGACGGGGTCGGCCTCGGGCAAAGACGCCAGGTGAATGCTCTCGCCGTGTAGTTTCGGCGTGTGCTGGTAGGCTTCTTCCGCCGTGAAGGGCAGGATCGGCGCCATCATCCTGAGCAGCGCGTCCAGGATTTCGTGCATGGTGCTGACGCCCGATATCCTGTCCACGTCATCGGGCAGCGAGATGTAGAGCCTGTCTTTGAGCACGTCGAGATAGAACGAAGACAAATCGACCGCGCAGAAGTTGTTGAGCGCATGGTAGACGGCGTGAAACTCATAATCGGCATAGGCCTGCCGCACGCGCTCGACGAGCTTGTCCAGGCGGCTGATGATGAGCCTGTCGATCTCCATGCGCTCGGCCAGGGGAACCGCGTCCTCCCCGGGGTCGAAACTCTCATAGTCCCTCAGGTTGCCCAGCAGGAAGCGGCAGGTGTTCCTCATCCGGCGGTAGGCCTCGGCCATCCGGTCGAGAATCTGCGGGGAGATGCGGATGTCTTCCCGGTAATTCTCTCCCGCCACCCAGAGCCTCAATATCTCGGCGCCGTATTTCTTGATGATTTCTTCGGGCGCGATCGTGTTCCCCAGGGATTTGCTCATCTTCTTGCCCTTGCCGTCCACCACGTAGCCGTGGGTGAGCACTTCGCGGTAGGGCGCGGCGTCCCTTACGCCCACGGCGGCGAGCAGGGAGCTATGAAACCAGCCGCGATGCTGATCGCTGCCTTCCAGATACATGTCCGAAGGCCAGGTCAGCTCCTCTCTTTTTTCCAGGACGGCCGCCTGGCTTACGCCCGAGTCGAACCACACGTCGAGAATGTCGGTCTCTTTCCTGAAAGACGCGCCGCCGCATTCGGGGCAGGTGAAACCTGACGGAAGAAGATCGGCGGGCTCCCTCTCGAACCAGACGTCCGCGCCGCCCTCTTCCATCAGATCGGCCACGCGGTGCGCCACCTCGGCGTCCACGACCACGTGCGCGCAACCCTCGCAATGGAAGGCGACGATGGGCACGCCCCAGGAGCGCTGGCGCGAGATGCACCAGTCCGGCCTGTTCTCGATCATGCCGAAGATGCGCTCCTCGCCCCAGGGCGGCACCCAGGCGACTTTTCGAATCTCCTCCAGCGAGCGCTTTCTCAGATCGCCGTGCTCCATCGAGATGAACCACTGCGGCGTCGCGCGGAAGATGGTCGGCCTGTGGCTGCGCCAGTCGTGCGGATAGGGGTGGGTATAATCCTCCACCGCAAACAAACGGCCCGATTCGCGCAGATGCGCGATGATGTTCGGGTCCGCGTCAAAGACGAACTGCCCGGCGAAATGCGCCACGTCGTCGGTGAATTTCCCGTCATCCGCTATGGGGCTGTAGACTTCGAGGCCGTATTTGAGGCCGGTCTCGTAGTCCTCGCGCCCGTGGCCGGGCGCGGTGTGCACGACGCCCGTGCCCTGATCGAGCGTGACGTAATCGGCCTTCACGACGAGCGAGTCGCGCTCCACCCAGGGATGCCGCGTGCGCAGGCCCTCGATTACGCCGCCCTGAAAATTCGCCACTTTCTCGAAGTCGGCGCTTGCTCCCTCTTGTTCGGCCAACGCTTTCAACTGAGGCAGGAAGTGCTCATGGAATATCAGCAACTCATCCCCGTGACGGAACACGCCGTATTCAAGCGTTTCACTGAACGCCAGCGCCAGGTTGGCGGGCAGCGTCCAGGGCGTCGTCGTCCAGATCAGAACGCTCACCGGGCGGCCTACGGCGGCATCACCCAGACCGGGAATTTTTTCTGCCCATTCGGGTAGCTGAATATCGGACACAGGAAACTTCACATAGATGCTCGGCGTGGTGATGTCCTCATACTCTACCTCGGCCTCGGCCAGCGCGGTCCTCAAACCCGGCGCCCAGTGCACGGGCTTGAGACCCAGGTACACGCCGCCGCGCTCGATGAAGCGCGCCAGTTCGCGAACGGTGGCCGCCTCGTAGTCGTAGCTCATGGTGAGGTAGGGCCGCTCCCAATCGCCAAAGACGCCCAGGCGCTTGAACTCATCGCGCTGAATGTCGATGTATTTCTCGGCGTATTCGCGGCACATCCTGCGCTTTTGCACCTCGTCGATCTCGAAGCGCTTGCGGCCGAGTTCCTTGTCCACCTGATGCTCGATGGGCAGCCCGTGGCAATCCCACCCCGGCACGTAGACGGCGTCGAAGCCGGCCATCTGCTTCGATTTCACCACGACGTCCTTCAAAATCTTGTTCAGCACCGTGCCCAGGTGGATATGCCCGTTCGCATAGGGGGGGCCGTCGTGAAGAATATATTTCTCGCGGCCCTGCGATGCGTCCCTGATTTTCTCGTAAACCTCCTGCTCCTCCCAGGTTTCGAGCATCTGCGGCTCGCGCCGGGGCAGGTTCCCCTTCATGGGAAACGAGGTTTTGGGCAGGTTCAAGAGTTCCTTGTAGTTCGTCGTCATTCTCCCATCCAGTCCTTTAGGTCGTTTCAACCGCGGATACGGGCATCTCGGGTATTCCCGCCGCTGCCCTCACGAGACGCATCGTCTTTTGCGCCTCCGCCCTGGCCTTGGCGCCGCCTTCGGCCAGAACGCCCTCTACATAGCCGACATCCCCTTCCAGGCGTTTTCTCTCCTCCCGGTAAGGCGCGAAATACGCATCCATCTTCTCGAAGAGAATCTGTTTCGCGTTGCCGTAGCCGAACCCGGGCGTCCGGTATCTAGCCCTCAACTCCTCCTGTTCCGCCTCATCGGAGAACAGTTCATATAGCGAAAACACGTTGCAGGCATCAGGATCCTTGGGTTCTTCGAGCGGGGTGGAGTCGGTGACGATCGACATGACCCGCTTCCTCAAGCGTTTTCCCTCTTCGAAAATCTCTATCGTGTTGCCGTAGCTCTTGCTCATCTTCTGGCCGTCGAGGCCCGGCACCTTGGCCCCCGCATCGAGCCTGACGGTGGGCAGGGGGAAGATTTCCCCATAGGCGTTGTTGAAAGCAAGCGCCATGTCGCGCGTCATTTCGAGGTGCTGCACCTGGTCTTCTCCCACGGGCACGACCGTGGAGCGGTAGATCAGGATGTCGGCGGCCATGAGCATCGGGTAATAGTAAAGCCCCATCGAGGGGGTGATGCCCCGCGCCACCTTGTCCTTGAACGACGTGGCGCGATCCAGAAGCCCCTTTCCCGTGACGGCGGAGAGCATCCAGGCGAGTTCGTTCACCTCGGGTACGTCGGACTGGCGGAAGAAAACCGCCTTTCCCGGGTCCAGGCCCAGGGCGAGGTAGTCCATCGCCACGTCGAGCGTCTGGCGGGCGAGGAGGTCCCCCTCCTGCACCGTCGTCATGGCGTGGTAGTTCGCGATGAAGTAGAAGGCCTCCGCCTCGTCCTGGAGCGCGATGTGCTGTTTGAGCGCACCGAAATAATTCCCCAGGTGCAGTTTTCCCGAGGGCTGTACGCCGGAGAGAAACCGCGTCGGCCGGCTCTTCTCGTTTTGGCTGTCCGTCATCCAAGTGTCCTTCATCCGCATACCTGGGAAAAAACCGCTACGCCAAACCGAAGATCCTGAGAAGATTTAACACAAAAACCTGCTCGGCCGTAGCCAGAGCGACGAAAATGGGCATCATGATCGTGTGCAGCGCGCCCAGCAGCAGCAGGCCCAGCACGATGAAAAACCCGAACGGCTCGCTGCGCGAGTATTGCCACGCCAGTCTTCTCGGCAAAAGCCCCATGACGATCCTGCCCCCGTCGAAGGGAAGGATGGGAATCAGGTTGAACGCCGCGAGCGCGGTGTTGATGGTGAAGCTCGCCCGCAGCATCAACATGATCGGTTCGCCCACAAAGGTGTAGCCCAGACCCGAGCCGCGCAGCAGAGAAAACAAAAAACCACTGATGATCGCCAGGATGAAGTTCGTCGCCGGCCCCGCGAGGGCCACCCACATCATCCCGCGCCTGGGGTGGCGGAAATTTCGCGGGTCGACCGGTACCGGCTTCGCCCAGCCGAAGCCCACGCCCGCCATCATCGAGATGACGAAGGCGAGCGTACCCATCAGATCGAGATGAACGATGGGGTTCAAGTTCAGGCGCCCCAGCATGCGCGCGGTGTTGTCGCCCAGCTTGTCGGCCACCCAGGCGTGCGCCACCTCGTGGAAGGTGAGGGCGAGCAGAATGGCCGGCACCGCGATCAGCAACTGCTGGATGAATTCCGAGGAGAACAAGGCAGTCCCTTACCCCGTCAAGAGAGGCGACAATGAAGCGGGCGAAATGAATCCCTGAAATTTACAAAACCGGGCGCCTCACCCCACAAACCCGCTGGATTCTAGGGGCTTGGGACGAGGGGGTCAAACGCGAAACGCGCCGCGAAAAACCGGCCTCGCCGCTATCCTGCCGCCTGGCCGAACGAATCCCGGAAGAAAATCTCGGCCGGGTCCTTGCGCGCCGGCGGCTTGTTGTCCTTCGCCTGTACGTCGGGGTGCAGATCTTCGGTCTTGCCGGGATAGCCCACGGCGAAGAGCGCCGCGACGCGAAACGGCTCGGGGATGCCGAAGCTTTCGAGCACCTTCTGCTCGTCCCAGCCCGCCATGGCGTGGACGGTCAGCCCGAAATCACTGCCCTGGAGCAGGAGATTCTCGAGCGCCATGCCTACGTCGAGCAGGTAGCGATCCTGCCCGAAACGCCCGGGCTGCTCCTCGGGGTTTCCGAGGATGATCATCTTGAGCGGGGCGGCGGCCGCCCACTGGCGGTTCCCCTCGTTCAGGCATTCGTTGAATTTCGCTTGAGCCTCTTCGGACTCCACAACGATGACGCGCCAGGGCTGGCGGTTGTTCGAGGACGGCGCCCAGCGGAACGCCTCGAGCATGGCTTCGAGCTTCTCGGCCTCGGGCGGCACGCCGTTGAAGGCGCGCAGGCTTCTGCGGTTCTTGATGAGCGGGTGCATCCGTTACTTCCCTCCCTGAAAAAAGAACGATTGCGAAAACAACACAGCTATTTATACCGAACACGAAACCCAGACAACTTCTATATCAATCCCAACCGGAAATTGCACAAACGTTGATTGTGATTTCGCTTGATATCAGTGCGTCCCAATGTATATATTGAGTCCAACATAGCCACCACGCCTCTCATTGATCATGTCTTTCGATGATGCGCAACCTTGGTGGCTTTTTTGTGCTTGGTGCAACGCCTCTTTCTTTGAGCGCAAAGTGATTGCCCGGTTTAGTTGCGCATCATGACTGAACCGGGATTTCGTCAGGAGTACTTACTCAGAACCCTCGAACCTGGCGTCGCGCCAGGCGACGGCGGCGCGAAGGCCTTCGGTTCTCGCGATCTCCAGGAAGCGGGCCTTGTCCTCCGTCCCCCTGCCCTCGATCATGAGGTCCAGGTCGAGCGCGGCCTCGAGCGCGCGGCCCATTCCCATGATCTCATATGATCGGTTCAGCGCCAGCTTGGTGGCGCGCAGGAGGCTCTGGTCCACCCGCGTCATCTTCTCCGCCAGTGACATCGCAGTATCCATCACCTCCGTTTCGGGCACCACGCGGTTCACCAGCCCGATGCGGTGGGCCTCACTGGCCGGAATCCCGTCCTCCCCCGTCAGGATGATCTCCTTCGCCTGTTTGGGGTTCGTGAGCCAGGGCAGGAGCATGACCACTATCCCCGCGCCGAACTTGAGCTCGGGCTCGCCGAACACGGCGTCTTCCGCCGCCACGGTGACGTCGCAGGCCACCGCAAGCTCGCATCCCCCCGCCAGGGCGTGTCCGCGAACGGCGGCGACGGTGGGTTTCGAGAGATTCCAGAAGCGCATGACGGCGTCGAAATCCTGCCTGAGCGCGCGCCGCCACTCGGCGAAGCCGACCGGCGTGTTCTCGGCCTGTTCTTTCAAGTCGAAGCCTGAGGAGAAAGATTTGCCCTCACCGGTGAGAACGGCGACGTATATGGCATCTTCCGCCTCGATGAAATCGCACGCCTCGTTCAACTCGCGCAGCATTACGCGGTTCATGGCGTTCAGCCGCTCGGGGCGGTTCATGCTCACGAGCGCAACGTGGCCGCGCACTTCGAACAGCAGCGTCTCGAAAGCGGGTGTGTTCATCAGGACCTGTGCCTCTTCAGAAACGCCAGAATCGCCTCGGCCGAGGCTTCAGGGCGTTCGGAATAGAAATGATGGCCCGTGTTCTCGACGATTACGAGCTCCGCCCCCGGAATCCGCCCGGCCATGAGCCTTGAATTCTCCGTGGGCACGAGTACGTCCGCCTCGCCCGAGATGACGAGCGTGGGGACTGCCAATGACTTTATCTGTTCTGAGACGTCGAAAGCCGCCATTCCCTCGTTGCGCCTCCCAATCTCCTCCTTGCTGATGGGAAAACGGCGCTTGAAGCCGTCGTAGAAAGCGACCACCTCGGGGCGTTCGTCTATCGTCTCGGGATGGAAGAGCGTCTCCAGGGCCGCCCGGCGCTCTTCTTCCGTGGCATCGGGGGCGCCGCCCCGCGCGCGCGTCTCCCGGACGCCCGGGGCGGACGCGACCTTGTCCTCTCCCCCGAAATGAGAGCACGCGACGATGAGGTTTTTTAGTCTTTGGGGGTGTTTCACCGCGAACGAGAGCGCGATGGTGCCGCCGTAGGAGCCGCCCATCAGGTGAAACGTGTCGAGACCGAGTCCATCGACCAGCCCCAGGAGGTCTTCCGCCATGCGCTCAGGCGCGCGGTCGCCGTCATCCTGATAGGCCTTCGTCCGGCCCGTCCCCCGGTTGTCCGGCATGACGAGGCGGTAATCCGCCGCGAGTAGACCCCGCAGCTTGCCCCAGACCTCCACCGTGGCCGTGAGGCCGCCCACCATCACCAAAGGCTCGCCTGCGCCCTCTTCCTCGTAATATATATCGAGTTTTCCCCGGCTATCGACTTCCAGCGTCGCCACCTGAAACTCCTATCCGGCCCTACGCGCCCAGCTTTTCGGCCATCCAGTCCGCCATGTAACCGACGACGGGCGTGATGTAGTCCATGTGGCAATGCTGGGAGCCGCCGTCATGTCCCTTGTAGACCCGCAAGGTCTTGTCCCTGGAGCCCGCCGCCCTGTAGAGCGATTTCGCGTCCGCGAGCGGGATTTGCTGATCGTCCTCACCGTGCACCAGCAGGAAGGGGCACTTCATCCGCTGCACCACGCCGTCGAGCCGGAAGCCTTCGAGTTTTTCCAAGGCCTCTTCCGCCGTCTTGACGTTGAAGCTCCACGCCAGGTGATTGCCCGGCGAGGGGAGCTGGATCCTGAACGCCGCCTCGATGCGCCTTTTCCATATCGCGTGGTAGTCCCAGATTGCGCCGTGGGCGACGCAAGCCTTGAAGCGGCGCTCCATGCTGGCGGTTCTGGGCGCGTAGTATCCCCCCAGGCTCGACGCCATGATGCCCGCGCGTTTGGCGTTCACGTCTTTTCGCTTCTCGAGCCAGTCGAGAACCGCGGAACCCGCCACCTCGTAGTCATGCCTCAGATAAATCTTGCGGAAGCGGATGGCCTCGCCGACGCCCGGGGTGTCGGGCACCACCACGCTCATGCCGCGCCGGGCGAGTTCCATCGCCGAGATGATCACGGGCGATTCTTTCGTGCCGTCGAAGCCGGTGTAGAGCACGACCACGGGAGGTCTCGATTTGCGCGTGTTCTCGGCGTGGATGAAATAGCCGGGCAGCGACTTCCCTCCTTCATAGGGGATCTCGACGATCTCCATCTTCGGCTTGTCGTTCAAGCGGACGTAGCGCTTGAAGCTGTCGATGGATTTCCGGTAAACGCCCTGCGAGACCTTGTCCTTCGGGAAGCGGAAGCGATCGGCCATCTGGTGATAGGTGGCGGAGCGGCAAAAGTGACCCGCCGCCGTGAGCTTGTGGCCGCGCCGCAAGGCCGCCATGCCCATCGCGCGTATGCGATCGCCCATGCCGGCCCACTCATCGAACCAGTGCGCGTCGCTGCCGGGATTTTTCTCCAGATTCCTGCAGACCTCAAAAATCTCCGCCGGGTCGGCCCCGCCGCCCGCCACGCGCATCAGGCCGATGGAGACGATGAACGACCAGCGATAGTTATCGGGAAAGTATGTGAACCATGGAACCTTGCGTACCGCGTTGACGACCATGCGCGCTCTCCTTCGGTGTCGATATGTGGAACCGCTCTCATAGATGATGCGGCCAGTATACGCGAGATGATCCTCTTCTTGGAATCGGGTTATGATTCGCAATCTTTTTCGGCGGTTGAACACTCCAAGGAGGCCATCATGCCCTTTTACAGCACCGAGACCATCGAGAACGTACAGCTCCGCACGGGAAACCCGGGCGAGTACAAGCCCCTGGCGGGAGAGTTTATGAAGGCGGGCGTCGTCACCTACCGCAGGGGCACGGGCTCCAAGCCGCATTGGCACAACAACGAGGAGCAATACATCTACATCATCGAGGGCAGGCGATACATGCGCCTGGGCGATGAGGAGCGAATCATCGGCCCAGGCGACATCGTCCACATCCCCCGGGGCACGCTCCACGGCGGCAGGACGCTCACCGAAAAGGCGGTGATGTTCGTGGCGAAATCGCCCGCCGAAGACCCCGACCTGGGGGCGGACCACCATTACCCCGACGATCTTCAGGACATCATCAAGCACTTAGACGCCAAGGCGGAGGAACTCTACGGCACGGTGTAGGCTGTAGGGGCCGCAGCCAGTCTGTAGGGACAGGTCGCGACCTGTCCCTACGAGAACGGCTCCTACACCCTCTCGCCTTCGTCCAGATCAGTCCACGACACCGTCATTCCGGCGCATGCCGGAATCCATTTTTTACCTTTGATTTTTTTCTGTTTGGTTCCCGCCAATGACGAGGAGCAGAAAAGCCGGAGTATTGTCATTCCGCTTTAGAATGGACTTCGAGCGAGAAGCGAGGAATTGCGGCCGATGTTTACCTAGCTCCCAATAAACCCTCCCTCTTCGAGTTTGTTGAAAAAGTCTCCTGACATGGTAAAG
>CAYTSP010000139.1:0-56323 GCA_964440505.1 uncultured Nitrospinaceae bacterium | reverse complement strand
GTCCTCAAGGCCGTCCACCTGCTCGCCGAGGCAGCGCCCGACGGCACACAGCTTGCGGATGAGCGAAGAAACCTCCTGTGGGGCTTCGTCAACACCCTGGACGCGCAGACACAGCGCCTCGACCGCGCCGCCGACAAACTCATCCCCGGCATCCGCGACCTGCAGCGCGAGCAGGACGGATCGGAGATCAGATCCCGCGAACTCGAACTCGCGACCGACAGGGCGCAAAACCTCTCCGCCCGCCGCGACGCTTTCGAAGGGCTGCGCGACACGGCTGCCGAGGCCTACCGCGTCGAGACCGGCGAGGTATGGAGGCCGAGGCGAGGATCACACGTCTCGCAGACCGGCAAGCTGACCTCCGCCGTCATCGAGGCGCGCGACTTCCAGCGCGCCAGAAAGGACCGCGAGAACACAACCCACCTCCCCCAGGGAACCCTCGTCGCCGTCGCGGGCGGAAAGGAGTCGACCGACGCGGGCAAAATCATCGCGCACCTCGACAAGGTCAAGGCCAAGTACGCCGACGTCGTTCTCGTCCACGGCGGCGGCCCGGGCGCCGAGAAAATAGCGGCGGGATGGGCCGAGCGGAACGGCGTCCACCAGATCGTATGCAAGCCCGACTGGGACGCGCACGGACGGGCGGCTCCGTTCCGGCGCAATGACGAGCTCTTAAGCCTCCTCCCCAAGGGCGTGGTCGCGTTCCCCGGCTCGGGCATCACGGACAACCTCGTCGACAAGGCCCGAAGCCTCGGCATTCCCGTCCAGAAAATCGCCGCCTGACGTGAACGCTCTACGGGTCGCGTCGCCACCCCGGCGGCGCGGCCCATCTTCACGCCTCCGTCCACTCCTCCCCGCATCGCTCCACTCGCTTCTTCCCGCTCAGTCGCCGCGGCGGCTCCCGTTCGCCATTCTCGCCGGCAAGATTCCCCCCGACTCGCGTTCTCCAAGATCACTGCGCCTGCCGCCCTTAGGCGCTTCGGGTTCTACACCGGAACGCAGCCCGCTGCAGGTACAAGCCAAGCGTGCGCCTGTCGTGCAGCGTCTTACTCAAACGACGCCGAATCCCGCCTCCTGTATGTCGGGAAAAGCAATACCAATCCGGTGGCGCGATAACCCTTTGAAATTCCTGCACTTAAAAACGACGTATGCTATTTGTCATACGGCGTAGCACGGGGGATTTCCTGCAGATACCATTTTGGTTTCTGACTGGCGTGCGCGCGGATATGATTCGTCCCGACCGGCGTCGCAAAAACGACGCTAGACACGGATGCGCAGGGTCATGATCGATCGGCACAAACCGGTCCAGAAAACCGGTGCGTAGCTCATGTTTCGGCTTCCGAAAGGTTCCGTCAGGAGGTAGAAACGTTTCTCCTGAATGACCCTTTCACAGCACGAAATGAGGAAAAAGCATGGGAAAGACCATCAACAAGTCTATTCGAGTAGACTAAGAATGCTGGAAACAAATTGAAACATGATTATCCACTTGACGAAGCACCCACAAGATGTTGTGGTTCCCAGCCCTTTGACTGGAGACCACTACATCTTGTACCTTGGTTTTTGCGGGGGTTACGGGGCTGCTCAAAATACCAATAAGGAAGAAGAATAGAATGAAACGCAAGATATAGCGCCACGCTTAGGGGCGCAACCCCAGACGTAGCTTTCCGCCACCGACCATCCTTGGAGGAGGAAATAGACAATGCAGGAAACAAAGTGTGAAGGTTTTGATTGGGTGAACTGGGGTATTAGTGAAGTAGCAACCGACGCGAAGGATTTGATTAGGATGAATGCGCACATCGCCATCGGGTATTGGTTGGCGAAATGGAGAGAAAGACAAAAACCCAAGCCAGTTCGGCTCTCCGCCGAACTCACGGCTTCGGGTTTCTCTCAGTCCGGGTTGCCTATCGAATAACCCCAACATATGGTGGTTGCCTCTGCTCGCAAGATATTGATCCCAATTTGTTAAGTGGATAATCACAAATCTTTGTATGGTCTATTGGAGCGTGACACCATCCCATGATGCCAACCGCATACATCGAAACTTCGATTGTCAGCTATCTGACGGCAAGACCGTCGAGGGATTTGGTTATCGCTGCGCACCAAGAGATCACACGCGAATGGTGGAGCAATGCGCCAAACAGATTCGAGCTCGTTGCGTCGGAGCTTGTCTTTGCAGAAGCCGGAGCGGGAGATCCTGAGATTGCGCAGATCCGGCTAAGTGCTCTCGAAGCAGTCTCACTGCTTGATGCGACTCCGGACGCAGAGAATTTCGCGCAAACGCTTGTCGAACTTGGCGCGATTCCACGCCGGGCCGTTGATGATGCGGCGCACATTGCAATCGCCGTGACGAACGGCGTCAATTTCTTGGTGACTTGGAATTTTCGGCATATTGCCAATGCTGCGATACGTTTCCAAATCGAACATGCATGCCGGGAAGCAGGCTATGAGCCCCCGGTAATATGCACACCAAACGAACTCTTGGAGGTGAATAATGCCGAAGACTCCGATTGATCCAATTATCTACGAAGTGAGGGCCGTGCGCGAAGCGCACGCAGCCCGTTTCAATTACGACATGGCGGCAATCTTCCAGGATATTCGGGCGATGCAAGAAAAATCCGGGCGAGAGTATGTTCGCTATCCCGCGCGACACGTTGTCGCCTCGGATGTCAAACATAAACTGAGTGGTGAGGGGGTTGATCCGCCTCCCATAAATTCAAAATAGCAACGAAGGAATCTGAGGACATGCATTTGTTCGAGACTCCAGTGGGCCTCGCGGGTTGGGATCAAGTCTACGGAATGACAGAGAGTGTCCATGCCGAACTTGAACAGATGTTCTGGCAGAATGCCAAACTCGATGTATTGTTGCATGGTGTCGGTAGAACGGTTTATTCCGATACAGCGGATGGCAAGGTTCGTCTGGACGCCCAAATGCGCGAATGCCAGGCGCAGATGACATTTCATGCTGGCCGTGCCCTTGAGCTTGCAATGCAAATTGTGTATGCGTGCGGAACTGATCGCATCATGGGACGGGATTATCCAGGCATTGACAAGAATAAACTAAAAAAGGATCGAGAATCCCACAACCTTTCGCAGCTATATAACCGAATTAGGTGCGAGTTCACTGGTCGAAATATGAGTGGCGCTTTTGAAGACATTTATCAGGAAACCCTACACCGTGGTGTCACTGATTTGTACTTCGACGACGAATTGCACAGCTCGTACCTGCTGGAAGATGAGCAGCCGTTTGCCGTGGCCAATAAGCGCAGCGTGATTGATGGAGCGGAAATGACACTTGATCATGCCGACTGGGGTCGTTCTCTTTCGTCGGGTACGAATGAAATATCTCAATTTGAGCAACTTCCATTCCGGACCTTCAGCGAGTTTTTGAAAAAAGCAGACGCCGTCTACTACTTAGCTGTTATCGGGGGTCAGCGCAGGAACATGCGCTGGGCGCACTACAGTGCGCGTGATCACGAATATGGTCGTCCCTATGTAGTTGCGGGCATTAGATTTTTCGCCCGCCTGGTCAAGGGCGTAATTGGCCTTTCAAGCCAGCAGTGGACATGGCATCCGGATTTTCGTCGGCGCTGGATCCAGAGAAGTCAATACATTGTCGACAAAGTCGTTAATAACCATATTGAGCAGAGTTATCAGGGTAGCCCCGAGATTCCAGAGATGAAATCAGTCGAGCAGATGGAGGCGCTGTTTCAGTCGACGAATGATGGCCAGCGCTTTCGGCAGCCGGAAGTATACAAGAATCTGCATAAGAAATTCCTGGTGAAATCGGAGAATAAACGAGCTATTCCTTCATAGAAGTCTGACCTGATGTTTCTCGTGAACAGCAGCTAATTCTCATCCACCAATTTTGCGAATCACTGAGGATTCAATCTGCATGACTCCGGCAAAGATATTTAACCCTCTCCGCCGCCTCGACGAGATGGTCGTTAGCGAGATGCGCATATCCCGCTGTGGTCCGGTGCCGCTTGTGTCGCTTGTGTCTAAGTAGCTTCCCACCGGCGGAAGGACCTCGCCGGACATGACAGCATAGCTGGACATATTATGTCTGAGATAGTGTTCGAGAAAACAGAAAATGGGTTGGCTAGGCAGTCATATCGAAATCGTGGTCGATACTAACGCTGATGCGAGCAGCTGACGCCTTCACGCTCATGCGAACCGAGTGGGTGTAGCGGCCCGGTCGTATGCACCTGAGTATAGGAGAAGCCTACGATCATGGGAAGCACTTCGCCGAGCGCCTAGTCCTTGCTTACAAAAGAATGTGGAAGGGTTCGCCTGCGGGATGTTGAAAGTTCATAAAGATTTTGCCGCATCTAGATTATCCACACATGAACAAGTTGAACGTAGCAACCGCCTGTACCGGCTATACATTTATATTGATAATTAAAGTGTTAGTAAGAGTTGGCCACGATCAACCTCAATACAGACATCCGTCTAGCGTCGCCTGTAAGCATCTCACGTCAGAAAACAAAGTTGCGGTTGTCCGGATAATTGTCAAGTATTGTTTGAATGACTCGGATAGATGCTTGGCATATCTCGTCGACATAGTACGCTTGTTCGCTTCTGCGAATGCGCCGGTACTCGAAGACGCGCTTGGTAGCTGGCGAGAAGGACATCTTTATTGCGCTAAATGTCAACATGAGGTTCCAAATATTTCCTAAACCACCTAAGGTCAAAGCCGGTTTAATGGCACTTGATGGTTTCAAAGAGCAGCTTGATTTTTTTGAGTACAGCCTAAGAAACCGATATGCTCGAGAATTCTACCGCAAGGAGCTTCGGTCAAAGGCGAAGTTCTACGCCACATTGGCTAATAAGCGCCCAGAAGCTGGCAAGTCGCGCGCGTTTTACGAAGCGCTTTCGGCTCTCTTAGCACATCAGCTCGATGCTTATGGTCCTGAGGCACCTCCAAAAAGCCGAAAAAAACCTAATGCTCCGACTACCCCCCTCGCTTATCCAGATTTCTCCGCCGTCCTCGCGAATCGAATTCATTTCCTCGCCTGCGGATCTTTGAAACGAGAACGTTCCGCCGCGCTAGCCAAGTATGCAGATGCTGTCCATCGCCAAACCGCACCGAATGGCGATGTTCTTTTATCAGTAGGTGTTTCGTCTGCCCGAGTGCAGTTTTTCGAGCGTTTGGTTGAGTCCACCGGCTCAGAGGGATTAGGCGTTCCCCTGAAATCGGGAAGCTTCACAGGTTGGATTAAGCAGGACGGAAGTTTCATGAAAGACCGTGAATTCGATAATGTCGCATCACCATGGCGGCGCATCGCAGATGATAATTTTCGCGCACGCCTCTACCATTGGCCTTTACGGCGTGGGCAGCTTTCGTCATCGATCAAATTGCCGCAAGATGGACCTCCTATTCCCGAAAGCCTGCCTTGGGATCCGGACCCCCGCTTTCAGGCGATTCTGCAAAGAACCCAAGAAGATCGTCTTCTCGATGCTGTCGAATTGCTCGAAACGATCCCTGGAACCGAGCGCGAGGCTCTTTTTGATGAGGTGATATATCTACGCTTTCTGACCGGCACAATACTGCGCGGAGAAGATGTCCGCTACTTGGCACGTCGGCATGTAGTGAGATCACCGATCCAGTCTCGCTTGGAGGAGGAATTCGATGACTTTATCTCGGAACTTGATCGTGAACTGGCGGAAGCAGGTCCCTTGACGAGTAGGTTTCCTGGGTTCGAGGACCGTAATTGGATCTACGAAAGCGATCCAAACATGTTTGTTCGGAATACTCCACATAGTTCTGACTGGCCAGCCACCCGTCGACATTACTATAAGGCACTTGATCTATATGGACATCCGGTTGCTCCACGCGGCCGTATTTTTGTTTGGCATCCAGACTTGGGCAGTTTTTCTCTGTCAACATTGCAAAACGCATTCGCTCCACAGATGGTCGCGGCGGAAAACGCCTTCCGTCGCGTGAGAGGTATACCGGAAGTAGGCAGGGGGTGGGTCTCAGAATTGGTGCTTTACGATCTGGTGAGAAGCCGCTACCCGGACGCAATCCATCAGTGGCGGCCAAGCTTTTTAGGTTTGCAATCTGTCGATATTTACCTGCCATCCGAGAAAATCGCCATCGAATACCAAGGTCAGCAGCATTTTCAAGCCGTGGAACTCTTTGGCGGACAAGACGGCTTGTTGGCCACCCAGGCGCGTGACGCTCGGAAAAAGGCTATCCTTAAAGCGAATGGTATAAAATTGCTCGAGTGGCGATATGATCTTCCGGTGACGACCGAGAATCTAGATAGGCAGCTACTTGCACGCCGAGATGGCGAACATTTGTCGCAATGAAGTTTTGGGAAAAAACGTGCTTTTGTAACTGTTTGTCAGCAAGCCGACATGTCTCAAATCTTTTTCTTTTCTTCACGTTCTGTTTTGCTAATGTCAATTGGAATATTTCCATTGGTGACGATTTCTTCATATTTTCCAAAATGATTTTTCCAACCTTTTCCGCCGCTTCGACAAGATGCTCATCGGCGAGATGGACGTAACCCGCCCTCGTCTGGTGCCGCCGATGTCCGAGCAGTTTCCCGACCAGCGGTAGGTTTTCGCCGGACATGACGGCATTGTTGCCCCCCGAATGACAAAGATCATCGTCGATGGCAAAATACTTGAGGTCGCGTGACCTCTGAATACTTTTGTCAAAAATCTTCTAGAGCTGTCACACTGTTCGGTGCGCATTGTTATCATCGGCAAGAAAAACGGTGTCTGGATGATTCTGAGCAAACTTCACATCCTGAGCAATAATCATTTCACCCCACACTATATTTCAAGTTGAATGACCAAATTCCCCGGATGACAACCATCGTCCCTGTTTGTAAACTGCCCTGCGGTAAATTGCTTTACTAATGATGATCCCCGCCACCCGAGATAAGGAAACCATGGCGCGACAAACATCGAAAAAAACTCAGGAACTTGGCAGTGGTGCCGTAACGGGCTACGAGCGAGAGCTTTGGCAGATGGCCGACACCCTGCGCGGCTCGATGGATGCGGCCGAATACAAGCACGTTGTCCTGGGCTTCATCTTTTTGAAATACATCTCGGACGCCTTCGAGGAGAGACATGCCCAGCTGGAATCCGAGCGAGCAGAAGGAGCTGATCCGGAAGATCCGGACGAATACCGCGCCGAGAACGTCTTCTGGGTGCCGCGCGAAGCCCGCTGGTCGAATATCAAAGCCCAGGCACGGCAGCCCTCAATCGGTCAGACAGTTGATGGTGCCATGGCGGCAATTGAGCGCGAGAACCCCGCCGTCAAGGACGTGCTGCCCAAGGACTACGCCCGCCCTGCGCTCGACAAGGAACGTCTCGGCCAGCTTATCGATCTCATAAGCAATATCCGCATAGGCGACGCAGACACCCGCTCAAAGGACGTTCTCGGCCGCGTCTACGAGTATTTCCTGTCGGAATTCGCGAGCGCCGAGGGAAAAAAGGGCGGGGAATTCTACACCCCGCGCTGCGTCGTCAGGCTTTTGGTCGAGATGCTGGAGCCCTACCGGGGCCGCGTCTACGACCCTTGCTGCGGCTCCTCGGGCATGTTCGTGCAATCGGTCGAGTTCATCGACGCGCACACCAGCGGCAACGGCAATGGAGGAGACGCGCGCGGCGACATCTCGATCTACGGCCAAGAGTCGAACTACACGACGTGGCGGCTCGCGAAGATGAACCTCGCCATTCGCGGCATCGAAGGACAGATCGCTCATGGGGACAGCTTCCACAACGACCGCCACCCTGACCTCAAGGCGGATTTCATACTCGCCAATCCCCCCTTCAACGTCTCCGACTGGGGCGGTGAGCGGCTTAGAGAGGACAAGCGTTGGCGATACGGCGTCCCGCCCAGGGGCAACGCCAACTTCGCCTGGGTGCAGCACATGGTTCATCATCTGGCGCCGGGCGGCGCTGCGGGTTTCGTGCTGGCGAACGGCTCGATGTCTTCCAACCAGTCGGGCGAGGGCGAGATTCGCAAGAACCTGATCGAGGCGGAACTCGTGGACTGCATGGTCGCCCTGCCAGGGCAGCTCTTCTACTCGACACAGATTCCCGCCTGCCTGTGGTATCTGGCGCGGGATCGGAAGAGAGGCGGCGAAATTCTCTTCATAGACGCGCGCAAGCTAGGCCGCATGGTGGACCGCACCCACCGTGAGTTGACCGAAGAAGACATCGCCCGCATCGCCAATACCTACCATACTTGGCTTAGAAGTGAAGGCGCTGATGAATACACCGACGTTCCAGGCTTCTGCAAGAGTGCAACGATAGAGGAAGTCCGCAAGCATGGCCACATACTTACGCCCGGTCGCTACGTGGGCGCGGAGGCGCAAGAGGAAGACGGCGAACCGTTCGAGGAGAAGATGAAGCGTCTCGTCGCACAGCTTCGGGAACAGCAGTCGGAAGGCGCGAGGCTGGACGCGGCGATCTCTCGAAACCTTTCTGAACTCGGCTTCTGGAACGGAGACTGACATGCCTTACAATAAGCCCGAGATTGGACCATTCGAACGGGCGATCCAGCGCCTCGAAGAAGGACTGGCGCGTTATCGGGCCGACACGAGCGATACCCAGATTCGCGACGGTCTGATTCAGCGTTTTGAATTCACCTACGAACTTGGGCACAAGGTTCTCAAACGCTATCTCGAGTATGCTTCGGCGAACCCGGAGCAATTCGATGAGATGACGTTTCAGAACCTGATCCGCACGGGAAACGAACAGGGACTGCTGCTGGGAGACTGGCCGAATTGGCGCGTCTTCCGCGATATGCGCACGAAAACCAGTCACACCTATAACGAAAATACCGCGATCGAAGTGGTCTCGGGCATCCCCCGCTTTCTCGAAGAGGCGGTCTATCTTTGCGACAAATTGCGGGAACGTCTGGCATGAACGAGGAGCTCCCGAACCTTGATCTTCGCCCCGATCACTTGGACATCGTGCGCGATATCCTTCATCGGCACGTTCCGGATCGCAAGGTGTTGTCCTTCGGGTCGCGTGCGACTTGGACCGCGAAAGACTATTCCGATCTAGATCTCGCTATTTTGGGCGACGAGCCTTTGTCGCTGAACGTGGCTTCAGCCCTAACGGAAAGCTTTGAAGAGTCCGATCTTCCGTTCAAGGTTGACTTCGTGGACTGGGCAAGAACTTCTGAGAACTTTCGCAACGTAATCGAGAAAGAATTTGTGGTGTTGGTGGAAAAAGAAGAGCAGCATGAATTGGCTCAATGGCGGACAGTAAAACTCGGTGCTGTTGCTGATGTCAGTTGGGGAGATACTTCGACGACGAAAGCATCCTACGTCAAATCGGGATTTACTGCATATAGTGCTAAAGGGCCGGATGGCTTCTTACCTCATGCAGACTATAACCGTGTGGGTGTTGTGTTAAGCGCGATCGGTGCTGACTGCGGAAGGACATGGCTCGCAAAAGGTCAATGGTCATGTATCAAGAACACTATTCGTTTCTGGGCAACAGATCCCAAAGTCAATACAGAATTCCTTTATTGGGTTACTAGAAATTCATCGCTTTGGCCTAAGCGTGGCTCTGCCCAGCCGTTCATTTCCCAAGGTGACGCTCGAAAATTAGAGATCAGCATTCCCCCCCTCACCGAGCAACGCGCTATCGCGCATATCCTCGGTACGTTGGATGACAAGATCAAACTCAACCGCCGCATGAACGAGACGCTGGAGGCGATGGCCCGCGCGCTTTTCAAGTCGTGGTTCGTCGATTTCGACCCCGTCCGCGCCAAGATGGAAGGCCGCGACACCGGCCTGCCCAGGTATATCACCGACCTCTTCCCCGTCCGGCTGGTAGGGTCGGAATTAGGTGAGATACCGGAGGGGTGGGAGGTCTCCACAATCGGCGAGGAAGTTACTGTTGTTGGCGGTTCTACTCCGAGCACAAAAGACCGAAGTCTCTGGGGTGGAAAAATAAACTGGGCCACCCCGAAAGACCTGTCGGTACTTTCCGCACCCGTGCTATTAGAGACGGCGCGCCAAATCACGGATGCTGGTCTCAGCAAAATTGGTTCCGGCCTTTTACCCCAAGGTGTTGTTCTACTCTCTTCGCGCGCGCCCATTGGTTACTTGGCAATTGCGGAAATACCAGTTGCCGTGAACCAAGGATTCATCGCAATGAAGTGTGAGTCTCGCCTCTCGAACATGTTCGCTTGGTTGTGGGCGCAGGCGAATATGGATACGATCCTGCAAAATGCGAACGGTTCGACCTTCCAAGAAATCAGTAAACGAAATTTCCGCCCTTTGAAGATTATGATTCCCAAGATCGAGATATTATCGACGTTCGATAAACGCGTCCGACTGCTCTACGAACGGATCGTAATAAACCAACGCGAATCCCGCACTCTCGCTGTTCTGCGCGATGCGCTGCTGCCGGAGTTGGTGTCGGGAAAAGTCCGCCTTTATGGCACGGAAATAATAACGGAAGAGGTTTCGTAGTGTCATCAGCTACCCTGACTAGTCTGGCGATGCTCAAAGTCAATGTTGATCAGGGGCTAGACTACCTTGACTATCTGCGTCCGTTTATCCTGCAAGTGCTTTGCGACCACAACCCGGACCCGGTGACAGATTCTGCTGTGTGCAATCACATCCGCACAGATTTTGGATTGGAACTTCCAGAGAGGGCAGTGCAGATAGTCCTCAAACGAATGGCTCGCAAGCTCCCGCTAACCCGTCAACATGGTGTTTATCGTATTACAGGGGAACTCCCGAATCCAGAAATCGGCACAGATAAAGCCGAGGCAGAGAAGCACATTCGGGCGGTAGTCGATAATCTGGTAAGTTTTTCAAAGGATACACCACGACCGATCATCTTTGAAGGTGAGGCCGTGCAGGCTATCTGCGATTTTCTTGCGGAATTCAACATTCCATGCCTTCGTGCATATCTTCGCGGTACCGCAATACCGACCGTCGAAAAACACGACAATGCCCTTATCGTGCTGGTCAGCAAGTATGTCCTCTCAATTCAGAAAACTGACCCGAAACTGTTTGACAGCTTCATGGTTCTAGTCACAGGTCATATGCTCGCGAATGCACTGTTATGCCCTGATCTCAAACAAGCTCCGAAGATGTACAAGCGTGTTACGTTTTACTTCGACACCCCGCTGCTCGTCAGACGTCTCGGCCTTGAAGGCAGTGCCAAGCAGGCGGCGATTGAAAACCTTATCAAGTTGCTGCGAAACCTTGAAGCCACGGTGGCGACTTTCTCGCATTCTCGCGATGAACTTGCTCGGGTGCTTCACGGGGCCTCGAATTACTTGGATTCACCAGATGGTAGAGGAGCAATCGTGATGGAGGCCCGTAGTGCTGGAACCACCAAGTCCGACTTGCTCATGCTCGCCGGACAGATCGATGAGAAACTCAAAGCCACTGGGGTCGAGGTTATAAACACGCCTCAATATGACGCCGATTTCCAAATCGACGAAAGCGCCTTCGAAGAAGTTTTGAATGACGAGATATCATACCTCAATCCCCGCGCCAAGAAAGATGACATCAACTCGGTCCGAAGTATCTACGTCTTGCGTTCTGGCAAGTCGCCGCGGAACATTGAGCACGCCGAGGCGGTGCTTGTAACCAGCAATAGTGGTTTTGCTCAAGCTGCATTCGAATATGGCAAGGATCACGAAACATCCCGCGAGGTCTCCAGTGTCATAACAGATTTTAGTTTGGCGAACATGGCTTGGCTGAAAGCCCCGCTTGGCGCACCGACTCTTCCTATGACCGAGGTAATCGCATTCTCGTATGCGGCTCTTCAGCCATCAAGTGGTCTGCTTGACAAATACATGACTGAGATCGAAAGGCTTGAGAAACAGGGCAAGATCACGGAACGCGATCATCAATTACTGCGCAGCAGCGAAATGGCTCAACGGGAATTGATGAACTTGACCCTTGGGGAAGAGAGTGCTCTGACTGAGCAAACGGTCACCGAAACACTTAACCGCGTAGTCAGCGAGATCAAAAAAGAAGAAAGTGAAAAATACCAGACCGAGAAAGCGGCACATCACAAGACACAGGAGGAATTAGCGTCAGAACGAGCCAGGACGCAGTCGGTTCAATCTCAACTCTATTGGCGTTGTCATCGTAGAGCAAATGGATTCGCTAGGATAGTTTCAAGCGTCGTTGGGCTTCTTCTGGTTGTAGGGTTAATAGCCGGAAGCGGTTTGACTACAACGCATCCAGTGCTTGGCTGGGTTCTTGCCACTGCCACTGCTGTCCTGATTGTTGCTACACTCGCCAATCTCGTTTTTGGGGCAACCGTGATCGTTTTACATCGCTGGGTGCAAACTCGATTTCTTAGCTGGTTGTTGAAAAGAGAATCCGTATCGACGGGTCTTGATTTTGAGAAAGAAGAATAAATTAACTTGACGAATCACAGGTTAAAAACCGCAACATAAAATTCTTTGTTATAAACTTAGCCTCAGTCGAACTGCAGGTAATCGCTTTGTGGTTCCTCCTAATACGCCGTGCGTATAGCGGCAAATAGACTTTCAAAGAACACCGGACAAACATCACCCGCCGATTGCAAGAATCACCCGAACCCTTCATGCTTCATCATCGGTTGCGTCATACGTTCGGCGCCGGGGAATGAACGTCACGAGGAATCCCGGCGCCGGTAGAAACGTGCAGAGAACGGAGGGGGCCGATACGCGCGCCGCCTTCGGTTCTCCGCCCAGAGGACCCGATGCAAGGCTTCACCGAATCGGAAGTCGAGGAGGCCGCTCTCGCCTGGCTTGCGGCCATCGGCTGGGGTATCACCCACGGCCCGGATATCGCGCCTGAGACTCCTCGGGCGGAGCGTAGCGACTACGGCGATGTCGTCCTGGAGGGACGGCTGCGCGGCGCGCTCGGCCGGCTGAACCCCACTCTTCCCGCCGGGGCGGTAGAGGACGCCTTCCGCAAGCTCACCCGTCCCGAGGGTGCGACGCTCGAAGCCCGAAACCGCAGTCTTCACCGGATGCTCGTGAACGGCGTGACGGTGGAATACCGCGATTCCGGGGGCGCCATCCGGGGCGCGCAGGCGCAGGTGCTTGATTTTGAGCAGATCGGGAACAACGACTGGGTCGCCGTCAACCAGTTCACCGTCGTCGAGAACAGGCGTGAACGCCGCCCGGACGTTGTATTGTTCGTGAACGGCCTGCCGCTCGGCGCACTCGAACTCAAGAATCCCGCCGATGAGAACGCGACCATCTGGAGCGCCTGGCGGCAGTTCCAGACCTACAAGGCCGAAATCCCCTCGCTCTTCGCCTACAACGCGGCCCTGATGATATCGGACGGGGTGGAGGCGCGCGTCGGCGCGCTCACCGCCGGGCGGGAGTGGTTCAAGGCCTGGCGCACGACATCGGGCGAGACGTTGGCCGATCCGCGTGCGTCCCAATTGCAGGTGATGCTGGAAGGCGCCTGCGAGCGGCGGCGGTTCCTCTCGCTCATCCGCGATTTCATCGTCTTCGAGGACGAGGGCGGTGGCGCGCTGACGAAGAAGATGGCGGGCTACCATCAGTTTCATGCGGTCGAGGCGGCGATCGCGGAGACCCTTCGCGCCGCAGCGTTGCGAGAGGCCGCGGGAGAGGACGGCCGCCACGAATCGGGCCATAAAGCGGGCGGTGAGCCGGGGGACAGGCGGATAGGCGTCGTCTGGCACACGCAGGGGTCGGGCAAGAGCCTGACCATGGCCTTCTACACCGGGCGCATCGTCCGCGAGCCCACGATGGAAAACCCCACCATCGTCGTGCTCACCGACCGAAACGACCTCGACGACCAGCTCTTCGGCACCTTCTCGCGCTGCGCGGATCTCTTGCGCCAGCCCCCGGAACAGGCGGCGAGCCGCGCGGACCTGCGCGCTAAGCTGGCGGTGGACGTGGGCGGCGTGGTGTTCACCACCATCCAGAAGTTTTTCCCCGAAGAAAAGGGCGACCGGCACCCCGTGTTGTCCGAGCGGCGGAACATCGTCGTCATCGCGGACGAGGCGCACCGCAGCCAGTACGACTTCATCGCCGGATTCGCGCGCCATATGCGCGACGCCCTGCCGAACGCCTCTTTCATCGGCTTCACCGGAACGCCGATTGAACTCAGGGACGCCAACACACGCGCCGTGTTCGGCGACTACATCAGCGTCTACGACATCCAGCGCGCGGTCGAGGATAAGGCGACGGTGCCCATCTACTATGAGAGCAGACTCGCCAGGCTCGCCATCGAGGAGAGCGAGCGCCCGAGGATAGACCCCGATTTCGAGGAGGCGACCGAGGGCGAGGAAATATCTCGCAAGGAGAGGCTCAAGACCAAATGGGCGCAACTCGAAGCCGTGGTCGGGGCGGATGAGCGTCTGAAACTCGTTGCGGAGGACATCGTCGCGCATTACGAGAACCGTTTGGAGGCGATGGACGGCAAGGCGATGATCGTCTGCATGAGCAGGCGCATCTGCATCGACCTCTACCGCGAACTCGCGCGCCTGCGCTCCGACTGGCATGACGAAGACGACGACAGGGGAAGCCTTAAAGTAGTGATGACGGGCGACGCCACCGACCCGACCGACTGGCAGCCCCACATCCGCAACAAGCCCCGGCGGGAGGCGCTGGCGAAGCGCTTTCGCGACCCCGAGGACTCTCTACGCGTGGTGCTTGTGCGTGACATGTGGCTCACAGGCTTCGATGCGCCGAGCCTGCACACCATGTACGTGGATAAGCCGATGCGCGGCCACGGGCTGATGCAGGCGTTAGCGCGCGTCAATCGCGTCTTCAGGGACAAGCCGGGCGGCCTCGTCGTCGATTACCTGGGACTCGCGCATGAGCTCAAGCAAGCGCTGGCGACCTACACCGATAGCGGCGGCAAGGGCCAGACCGCTATCGACCAGGAAGAAGCGGTGAAGGCGATGCTCGAAAAGTACGAGATATGTTGCGCCCTGTTCCACGGCTTCGACCGGTCGGCCTGGATCGACGGTACATCTCAGGAGCGTCTCGGTCTGTTGCCGGCCGCCCAGGAGCACGTCCTCGCGCAGGAAAACGGCAAGGACCGCTGCCTCCAGGCGGTGCGCGAACTCTCCCAGGCGTTCGCCCTGGCCGTTCCGCATGAGGAGGCCATCCGCATCCGCGACGACGTGGCCTTCTTCCAGGCGGTTCGATCCGTGCTCGCCAAGCGCGCCGAAACCGAGGCGCGCCCCGAAGAGGAACTTGATCACGCCGTTCGCCAGATCATGTCCCGGGCGGTGGCGTCGGAGGGCGTCATCGACATCTTCGACGCCGCTGGCCTGGAGAAGCCTGACATCTCGATCCTCTCGGACGAGTTCATGGACGAGGTGCGGGGCATGAAGCAGCGCAACCTCGCCGTCGAGTTGCTTCAGAAACTCCTGAAGGGCGAAATCGCCGCCCGTCGGCGGAAGAACGTCGTCCAGGCGCGCTCTTTCGCCGAGATGCTCGAAAATACCATCCGCCGCTACCAGAACCGGGCCGTCGAGGCCGCGCAGGTGATCGAGGAGTTGATCGAACTCGCCAGGGACATGCGCACCGCGTCCGAGCGCGGCGAAAAACTCGATTTGTCGGAAGACGAACTCGCTTTCTACGATGCGCTTGAGACCAACGACAGCGCGGTCAAGGTGCTTGGTGATGAGACCCTGCGTGACATCGCCAGAGAGTTGGTAGAGACCGTGCGGGACAACGTCACCATCGACTGGACGCTGCGCGAGAATGTGCGGGCGAACCTTCGCCGACTGGTGAGGCGCATCCTCAGGAAATACGGCTATCCGCCCGACAGGCAGGAAAAGGCGACGCGGACGGTGATCGAGCAGGCGGAAGCGCTGTCTGCCGGATGGGCGGTGTGATGCCGGACGGATTTTCAGACGCCGACTGGATCGACCGCCTAGCGCGAGCTCTTCCCGCGCTGGCGGAAGCACAAGAACCTTACCTGCGCGAATACCGGGAGCAGACCCCCCGCACGCATGTCGTGTTCGATGGTCGGGACGGAAATCGGCCGCCGTTTCCACTGGACGACTTGCGCGTTCTCTATGCGATGGCGCACCACGGCAAGATCTTCGGCAGGGAGAAGCATTACGCGCCCTTGCTCGCGGTGTTGGATCCGGTGCGGTATATCATGGTTTCCCATCCCACGCTTGAACGGGTAGTGGGCCGGATCGTCGGCAAAGACGAGTTCCTGATGGAGATCCTCGGCTCCAGCAGCTCTACCTCCCTAGTCGATCTGGTTGCCGGACTGATGGCGCGCGCCGCGGAACTGCGTGGCGACCGCTTCCGGACGGCAGCGGGTGAACTGAACGCTTTGCTCGAACCCGCCGGCGACGAAGGGCCAACCCATGTGCTGGGCGATCTCGACACCGGTTACGACGCATTGCTGTTCTACGGGCTGAGCGTGATGGAACGAGTCGAGGTTACGGGCCACATGATGATCCTGCCGTTCGAGCGAGTGAGTCGCTTCGTGGACCAGAACATGGTGGAAGAGCTCGCTCTGCCGGGTGCCGGATTCCACGACTGGCGGTCGATTGGGGCGGTGGTCAGACCATTTCGGTGGAGGCCTGTATTCCGTCGGCTTGACCACTGGATGGACTTAGCGTTGAAGTCTCCAGAATCGTTTTTCCGGGAGGCGCAAATGTTCCTGGATCTGCTGGCCGTAGCTCACACGACGCCGATAGTGCCGCTTGCGCAATTGTACAATTGCATCGACCGTTCCGCCGGTCGGCTTCTGGGTCGGGAACGCCATAGCCCCAGTCGCTATGGGAGCAGCCCGGCGCACGGCTTCAACGGATTCGAAATGTGCCCGATGTTGGCGTCGAATGCTCTTGCCGAAGCGAAGGAAGCCTTCGAAAACCGAAAGAGTGAACGCTACAGGAGGATGGCACCGACCGTCGGCCGGCTTGCCGCTGCTCTCGCTCGAAACGGGCGGTTCGCAGACGAAAGCAGGGTCGTGGATGTCTCCATCGCACTCGAAGGCATGTACGACCTGCCCCGGAATGGAATCTCGGGCAAATTGCGGGACAGGGTTTCCTGCTTTCTCGGAACCGATACGGAAAACCGGGAAAGGATCAAGGAAGACGTCAAGGCATTTTACAACGCGCGGTCGGAGATCGTTCACAGCCGCTCGGACAAAGTAACCTCGCCGAGAAATGATGCGGCCTTCGTCAAAGGCTTCGACATCGCCCGCCGGTCGTTGTTCAAGCTTTTGCGTGAAGGGACGCCCGAAGACTGGAACGCGCTTTCGGTCGATGGATTCTGAAACACCGGTGTCAACTGCAGTCCACGTACGTTTTCCCGCCATGCGCTCGACCGGATACGCAATAGTTTTGATGAGTCCGCTTTCGCGTTGATTAGAAAATGTTTTATGTAGGTTAAATCATATTATACTGTGCACTAATTCAATAAGTTATAAGATTTCATCTATGTTGAAAATTTAGGGAGAATTGCTCTTTTTCACCTTCTCCACATCGCCCGCGACCATGAGAAAGTCTCTTCTTGGGGAAAGACTCTGCCGCATCCGGACAAAAACGTCATAACGGCAGATGCGCGGAAGCATGCTCAAACCCGACCGGGGAGGGAAGGCCAAAGACTTCCCCACTGATGGGGGTGGCATCATTTCTGACTTTATTGGATCATTTCGGTGAAAATTCATGTCGTTTACGTAAAAAACAGCCACAAAACGAGAATGACCGAGAAAACCATGTCCCGCCCATTCGCTCACGCCTCTGAGAAGCCGGTGGACTTCGCCCCGGATTCGGCGGTAGAATAAACACTCATTTCCCGGGAAAAGAGCTTTGACTTACAAAAGATTCACGGGCCCATATGGGAAAGAAGCGCCTTGGTTTCCACATCGGCCGTTACATTTACAAAACATTTTCCGGCGGCGGCTCCGTTTATGCGCGCCTCGTCCAGTAGTGCCAGCGAGCAATCCATTCTTTTTGGCGTAAGGAAAGCAAAGCAGCGGATTGACGATGATTGATGAACCTAATAATCCCGACGGTGAGGCTCCACCATTCACAGCAAGTTATTTAGGGCAAGCCATCATCCTGTTTCTCTTGTTTTTCGTCTTCATAGTGCTCATGCTCCTTTCATGGGGCCAGATTTCAAAAGACTTAGAAAACGTTTATGAGTCCATCCTGAAGCGAACTATAGCGGATTGGCAATTTTATATCATCGCCGCAGTGCTTTTTGGCTTGTTGCTCGGTTGGTATTTCTACCTCTTTCCCGCGCTTACTAACAAACCTAGAGAAAAGTTCAAGGAAAATCCCGTCCTATGTACCCTCGTAACGATCCTCTCGCTATTCGTCCTACTCGCACTCACGTCTTTCTTGTTCGACCTATATTCAATCGGCTCCAAGGATTCCGCCAAAGAGGTCGTCAACACGCTACTGCAGGCTCCAACGGACTGGAGGTTCTATGTCATTGTCGTAGCGCTCGCCGGTTTGTGGGCGAGTTGGCGCTTCCATCTCAAAACGAAGCTTAGAAAAAATCTCAAGTTCGAAAATGAGGACCCGCGCCGACAAGGTCTGACCGAGCGAGACTGGCAGGCTTACGGCGGGCTTCGGGAACGCGCGCTCGCTCTGCGAACCCGGGCGGGCCTGACCCTGGGCGGCGTGTTCGCCTTATTGTTCGGGGGAGTCTATTTCATCATCTTCCTCCTGCCGCATATCGAACTGGACAAGGAAAGTACGATACGAGAGGCAAAGCATCTGAAGACCTTTGAAGAAAAGTTCGGCGATGAACTTCAGGCCATGGTCGAGGGGCGATACTGGCTCAAAACCCATGACGGCGGTTCAGACCGATCACAGTCTCGCGTTTCCCTGGTAGCGTTCAGAGGGCTTGGCAGGCATGGCGCGCCCCAAGCCGGGATAGAATCCATTCGTCCTGCTGCAGCAAGCGGGCAGATGGGCTTGATTGCAAACCAAGACGGATCGGTGGTCATCACGGCAGACGGTGGACACACTTGGAAATCAAAGGACTTGCGACTCAAAGCGAGAGAGCGGATTGACACAATCAAATTCAACGACGAAGACAAGCATGTTCTCGTCGTGAGCAACAAAAATTCGCTATTTTGGGTGTCTATGAATAGCAAGGGCGAACTATCCATAGAACCCATGACCAACTTGCCACTCAAAGCAAGTGAGAAAATTATGGATATAATCACATTCAGAAATAGCGACAAGCGCGTCCTGGTCGTGGGCGGCGAAGGCTCGGCATTTTTGCTATCCGCGAATGAAAAGAGCAGACTCCCGCAATCTAAATCCTGTCCACCATTCAGAACAGGAGAAGGCATTCAAATAACCCGATTAAGCTATAATGACAAACATGTCCTGATCGCATTCTTGCGAGGCTCGGCATTCTTGATATCCGTAAATGAAAGGGGCGTACTTTCGTGCAAATCAACGCAATTGCCACCTGATGTGCCCATCTTCGGATCAAGCTCCGTATTGAGCAACCACGGCAAGCACATCGTGGTTGTGGACAAAAGAGGTTTAATATACTTGTTATCCAAGCATTCCAATGGCAAATTATCCTCTAAATCAGCAAAATTGGAGTTGGAGACGGGAGAAAGTATTCGAACAATCAGATTCAGCAAGGAGGACAAGCTCGTCTGGGTTGTGGGCTACAAAGACTCGGCATTTTGGCTGTCCATGAATCAAAAGGGTGAACTTTCCCCGAAACCAATAAACTTGTCATTCAAAGAAGGAGAGCGGATTCGAACAATCAGATTCATCGACGACGGCAAGCGCGTCCTGGTCCTAGGCTCACTAGGCTCGGCATTGTTGGGGTCTGTAAATCAAAAGGATGAACTTTCCTACAAACCTATTAACTTGCCATTCAAAGCAGGAGAACGGGTTCGAACAATCAGATTCAGCAACGACGGCAAGCGCGGCTTGGTTATAGGCTACAAAGACTCGGCATTTTGGCTGTCCATGAATCAAAAGGGTGAACTTTCTCACAAACTCATGAATTTGCCACTCAAAGCAGGAGAGCGGATTGAAAATACTCTCTTAATCAACAACTACAAGAGTGTCCTGATTGTGGGCGACACAGGATCGGCATTTTTGCTATCCGTGCATGAAAAGGGTGGACTGTCCCCGAAACAGATAAACTTGCCGCTCACAGAGAGAGCGAGGATTCCAACAATCGGTTTCAGCAATGACGGCAAGCACGGTCTGCTTTCATCTCGCAAAGGTCCAATATTCGTAACAACTGACGGCGGACAAACCTGGAAGGCAACAATATGGGACGGCCGAGCTCCCGAATTGGCTTATCTGTTGAGTGTACCCCTCGGAGACGGCGCTCATACAGCGGTGGCGGTGGGCAGAAGCGGAAGTGCTTACCTCCTGAAAGAGCACCCTGATATGAGGGAATGGAAGAAATGGGAACTGGCGGATATAGTGAAAAACAAATTCCTGCGAGACAGTCAGCTTTTCAAGGAAATGGGCGCGTTTCTGGCCAAGGGTGGTAGTTTTGGCGGAAACAAGCGCACCGATAATGCCGACTACATCAGGCCTGAAAAAAGCAAACCCTCAACAAGTATCTTCGGCGCCACCGTGGATCGGATCACTTTGATCCAGATCACCACCATGACCGTCTTGTTCTTTTTGGTGCAACTCCTCGTCCGCCTTTATCAATACAGCATGCGGATCGCCAATTTTTGGGATTCGCGGGCCGACGCGATTCTTCTGCGCCAGAATTTCGCTGAGAAAAGCGCCGAGAAGTTCGACGATCTGGTTCAGGCCCTCGCGCCGGATACGTACGATTTCAGGCCCATGCCGAGGTCGCTATTCGGCTTGCGCTGGCCAAGGAATCCGTGAACCAAGACTTCTCGTACAATCGCGATTGTTCGGAGAGCTTATAAGGATTGACGCCGAACTTTTCCTCCAACTGGATTTCGGCATTTCATCCCTTATGAGTCGGAAATGTCCCCTGAATGAAGGTTTTGGCGTCGAACCCTTCTTCATCTACTGCGCCTACTAACAGTTATTCCCTCACCTCCACCGTCTTGCCCAAAACACTTTACGAATCAACCAAACCGCCAGGCGATTTCTGGCGGAGGGCGACTGCCCGGCGAACGAGGTGAGGCGATACGACCAGGTGATTACGCAGGCGAGGCGGGACGTTCGCACCGCCTATTACTGAGTCGGTGACGGCGCGCCTAACGCCGTGAAAGTGCCCGGATCATGCAACAGCCGAGATCTTCGCCACGCCGGGTTCGAGCCCATCAATCGGCGTTCGTCGTTCAGTCAGGCGAGACGCACATAGACCTCTTCGAATTCATCGAGATCCGTCATATTCCGCACTGGCGCCGATCGGTGTTTAGTGACCTCAGCGCTGACGAGTTCGAATGGATCCGGCCGCGCGGTTTCCACCATTTGACATCCATGATCGCCGACGTAAGGTTCATCAATGGGGTGGACGTAAAAGAAACTGGCGGGAGGGCCGCTGGATTCGGGACGGGCATGCACCAGATTTGGCCATAACTCGATCCCAGGACAGACCGGATGTCACATTCACATAGCCTGACTGCACGTCCACCCGCACCTGGTAGCTCGTGCCCAACTCCGCCGGCCCACCATGCTCCAGCGCAACTCGATCCGTTCGTCTCCTGGCGTCACCCTGAACTTGGTGAGCCGCTCGCCGTGCATCACCACCGTACTCTCAAGCTACTCAGGTCTGGCTGTTATCTCCTCGGAAGGCGGACCGCCGCCGTTACGTTGACGCGGGTGACGGAGCTCAGTGTCCCGCCAGCGGGTCCGATCACGGAGTGCCCCCTTCCCTCAGACGGGTCCCGATGGCCACGGTTCCCCGCCTTTGGAGAGCTTCGGGTGCGGGCGGGACTTCTCCGCCTGGCTCGGCCTCGTGCCCCGTCAACACTCCACGGGCGGCAAGGCGCGCTTGGGCAAAGTATCGAAGATGGGGCAACGCGACATCAGGCGGCTGCTGATCATGGCGCGATGACGGTGGTGCGCTGGGCGGAGCAGCGCGGTGCGCCGCCGGGCTCATGGCTCGCCCGTATGCTGGCGCGCAAACCACGGATGCTGGTCGCGGTTGCGCTGGCCAACAGGATGGCGCGCATCGCCTGGGCGTTGATGACAAAGAAGGAATTCTACAGGGAGCCTGCGCCGGTCATCTGAGCGGCGGGCGAGAGAATATAGCCGGGAGGAATGCAAGCAGGTCGGAGGATAACGTAGGGGCAAACGGTCATCGAGACGGGATCGGGAAAACCAGGGGCTGAACACAGAGCTTCGAAGCTCGCGTAAGCGATAAGGACCCGGTCCTCGCATCTCCATACGGGCCCGCGGCATCTGAAACGCCGCAAACGAAAGGCCGATGGGGTGGACGCGCCCTTCCCAGGATACCACACTGTGGCAGGTGGCGTCTCTATACCGCCCGGAAGGAGAAACCCATGGAACATGTTCACATCATCGGCATCGACTTGGCGAAGCAGAGCTTTCAACTCCACGGCGCGCGCGCGGATGGGTCGGTTGCGTTCCGGAAAAAGCTCGGCAGGACGAGGATGCTCGGCTTTTTGGCGTCTCAGCCGCGGTGTCTGGTGGCGATGGAGGCGTGCGCGAGCGCGCACTACTGGGGTCGTCAGATCAGCAAACTCGGCCATGAGGTGAAGCTCATGCCTCCGGTCTACGTGAAGCCCTTCGTCAAACGCCACAAGAACGACGAGGCCGATGCGGAGGCGATTTGCGAGTCGGCCTCCCGTCCCACAATGCGGTTCGTGGCGGTGAAGAGCGAAGCGCAGCAGGCCCGGGGCATGTTGTTCCGCACGCGCGATTTGCTGGTTCGCCAGCGGACCCAGACTATCAACGCCTTGCGTGGACACCTGCGGAGTATGGCGTCATCGCTCCGCAGGGTTGTGCCCACCTCGCGCGGCTATCGGTAGCGGTTAGAGTTCCGGACTCGGGACTGCCCGAGGCGGTTCGTGAGTTGGGCGGGGTTCTGCTCGATCAGATTGCCGGCCTCAAAGCGAAGATCCTGGAGTTGGAGAGGCAACTCCGCACGAGTGCGCGCAAAGACGAGGAGGCGAGGCGTCTGATGAGCATCCCGGGGATCGGCCCGATCACTGCGTCTGCGCTCCAGTCCTTCGCGCCTCCGATGGCCAGCTTCCGCCGGGGGCGGGACTTCTCCGCCTGGCTCGGGCTTGTGCGCCGTCAGCACTCCACGGGCGGCAAGCCCCGGCTGGGAAGAGTGTCGAAGATGGGCCAGCGCGATATCAGGAGGCTGTTGATCACGGGCGCGATGTCGGTGGTGCGCTGGGCGGTCCGGCGAGGCGCCCCGCCGGGGTCGTGGCTGGCCCGGATGCTGGCGCGCAAGCCCAGGATGCTGGTCGCGGTGGCGCTGGCCAATCGAACAGCGCGCATCGCCTGGGCGCTGATGACGAAGAAAGAAGTCTACAAGGAACCGCCGCCTGTCGTCTGAATGGCAGGCATATGGATAATCCAGGAATGTGAGCAGGTCGGAGGACGGGTAAGGGAAAACGGTCATTGAGACGGGATCGGGAAAACCAGGGTGTATCCGAGAGCTTTCAGGCTCGCGAGGCCGATTCGGACCCGGTCCGCGCATCTCCATACGGGCCCGCGGCAAGAGTGAAACGCCGCAAACGAGAGGTCTGACATACGACTGCACCTGACTACGGACCCCGAATCGTTCGAAGACATGCTTGCATCAACTGGCGCGTCCACATACGGATACACGAATGCGCCTGACCACTTTGCGCCGAACTATTCAAAACCATGCTTGCAATCCTGGGCGCGTGCATACACGTTCAGGCAAGCCGTGATGGAGACGTCTGAATCAACATCGGTCTGTCGTCTTTTCTTAGAGTGATTCGCTCGGCGCAGTGCATTCATAATTCAAGAGCGACGTAAAAATCAAGCAATAGCGCTGCACGTCCAGTGCACACAATCAGGCAATCATATCTGCCAAACCGTTTTCGACTCGACCAAATTGATTGCTGTGCCCCGTTCTATAACGGCCTGCCCGAACGCTTACCACCGCCCGCCGGACACAAACCGCCCGGGATACGCAGGGGTTTGACCGAAACCGCTTGCGCCTTGATTACATTTGTTTCAATGGATTCGTAACCGGCTTAAAAACAATAACTTGATTTTTGTATTCCGGATAATTCGATAAATATCGCTAAATTCACGGGGTTTTTCGATAAATTTCCGTAAATTATCGAGGGGAAATGCGGGGATTTGCGGGGAATTGCGGGGCCCGGATGCGCGCAAATGCGGGGAGTTGCGTGCGCAAAACCGGCGGGATTCGTGAGCCATCCCGCGCGATGCGCCTCCTGGTTCTCTTCTTGAAGCAGACGTCCATCTTCCGGCTCCCTTTGCCTACGCCTGCCCGTAGCGGCGGCGGCGCCTGTTGATGTCTTCGAGCTTGCGCGAGAGCTTCTCGAGCGTGCGGTTGTCGCTCAGGTTCCCTTCGATGTGAATGTGGTAGACGTGGGTGTCACCCCCGCCCATCTCGCCCCGTATCGCGTCGCGGATGATGGGCCGCACGCCGCGCTGAAAGAAATCAATGGATTGCGGGTGATTCACGTTCATGATGTGCTCGGGCCCCGCCTCGCCCACGAGCCTGAGCGCTGAGCGCTTGACGAAACGCCCCGCCGCGTCGCCTTCGGGTATGGGCAGCGCTCCCAGATAGGCGCTGTAAAAATCCTTGCCGAAATACCGCTTCACGCCCTCCTGGGGCGAGATGCCCGCTTCTCCGGCCGCCCGCTGGATGACCTGGAAAGCCAGACCGGCTTTTTCCAGCAAAAAAGGGTCCACGCTCATCTTCCCTTCGAAAACCGCTTGGGGAGGCTGGAGATATTCAGCTTCGACCGCCACGCCGGTTTTCCGGAATCTATCGAGCGCGAGATACAGCCCGGCCGCCTGCCCGAGATTCGCTATCCCCCGGGTGAAGGGCGTGGACCTGTCCCTGAAGCCCTTGAAGCCCAGGAAGGAGAGCACCTGCTTGATGGCCCCTCCCTTGTTGAACAGGACGTCGGTGAGCAGAAAAGCGCCCGCCGCAGGCCCGAAGGCGGCGAGGCCCGTGGCGCCCGAGAGCGCGGGGAGGGCGCCCGCCACGTTGATGCCCAGATTGGCTCCCCTTTTCAGGGTTTTGGGGCCTCCCAGGAAGTCCAGCGCGGAGAAGGCGATTTGCAGGGTCGCCGCCGCCTTTGCGGCTGCAATCCGCGCGGCCAGTTCGCTGCTCGCCCTTGCGCCCGCGCCGGTGGCGACCGCCGTGCCGCCCAGGCGATTCGCCGCCTCGATCTCGGAGATGGATTTGAAAAGGCGCATGATTCCCTGCTCGCCGCCGATTTTCGCCAGCGGCACCACGAGTTCCGGCCCCGCCTCGCCGATAAGGCCCAGGGTGGGTTTTTTCACCAGACCACCCTTGGAGAAGCCGAATACCTTAAACAGACCCTTGCTTAAATCACCCAGCAAGCCCGTACCCAAATTCTGGAGCGCGCTCACCGCCGGTTTGATGAATTGCGTGCTCGCCATCTCTGCGGCGGCGTTACGCACCATGTTGATGGCGTGGTTTTTCAGGTCGCTGAACAGATCCTTGGCGCTGTCGATTTTGCCGCTAAGTACGCCCGAGAAAAATCGGGTAAGCGTTCGCTCGCTAGCCGTGGCGAAGTCGTTCACCGCTCTTCCGGCGACCTGAAAAGAGGCGGGCAGGTCCGCGGCTTTCCTTTTGACCTCGTCCAGGCCTCTGGCAAGCGGGCCGGAGCCGAGCCGGGAGCCGGCTCGTTCCGCATTCCTCCACAGGGAGTTCATCCCCTCGGCGGCTTCGGTGGACGAGACGCCGACGCCCCGGAGACGTTCTGCGGACCCGACGAAGGTGCGGCTCGATTTTTCGAGCGCGCTCCGGGACCCGCGCGTTTCGGCGTTGAGTTTTTCCGTAGCGATTCTGGCCTGTCCCGCCGCTTTGGTGAAACGCTCGAGGACTTTCAGGCTGTTCCCGGAATTCAGGTCTATTTTCTTCGTTATCGAGATATTATGGACTTGCTCCGCCATGGAATTCCTCATTCATGAACGAGTTGCTGGATGGGATGCGCAACCGAACGCGCTAATCCGCCCAGGGGTTGATGAAATGCCACAGGTGGTTCGTGATGAGGCGCGGCTCGATGGCCGCGACGGCGCACAATACGGCGGCGACCGGGAAAAGCGCCGCGAGAAGGTGGGGAATCATGGTAGACGCTCCTTGTTCAGGCGCTCGTCGAGTCTGGCGAGCGCGGTTTCGACCTTGCGCAGGCGGCGAAGTATTTGCGCAAAAGTTTGTACGTCCTCGCGCGTTTTTTTCACGGAGATTGCTTTCAGTTCACGGAATGTTAAATCGGCGATCGTCTTCGCCTCCCGCAACCGGGTTTCGACTTCCTGGAAGCGGACGCGCGCGCCCGCGTTTTTCTCCAAAAGCCAGGGGTGGCCACGCTCGGCCATGTGGGCCGCCAGACGCGTTTCCACGTTCACGATCTGGTTGTAGAGCGGGGTATAGGCGGCGACACCGAGACCGGCGATGCTCAGGATGGACAGGAAAATCTGGAGCCCTTTCCCGTTTCCTTCAGACGCCATCAGCGCACCGCGTCGAAAGAAGAAGCGGCTTCTTCGAGTTTGGTGTCCAGAGCCGCTGTGCTCGTGGTGTTGCCGGCATCCTGGATGTCGCGCACGCATTCATCATAAATTTTAAGGAGAGAGGCGAGCTTGCCGAGCAGGGCCGCTCGCCGTCCCGCCCACTCGTCCACCACGCCTTGACCCGTCGCGTAGCGCGCCGGATAGGCGTCTTTTCTGTTTTTGATGAGCAGGAAGCCCGGTTTTGTGAGTTTCTCCGTATCGGAATCCTTTGCCCAGGCGTCGATGAGCCTGGTTTTTTCCTCGTATTCGGACAGCTTGCCGCCCAGAGCGCTCACCGGAACGCCCACGACCCGCGCCTTGGCGGCGTTCAGCAAAAGGTTGAGTTTCTCCTTCGCCTCGTCGCGGTGGATTTGCGCCACGCCGTCTGGCGCGTGCGCGGCATGTGCGGCGAGAACGGCGTCTCGCTGCGCCCGGGTGCTCGAATCGGCCACGTGGATGACCCACGTGTCGAGACCTGGGCCGTGGGTTTCAGGACGGGCGGATTCCACTTCGCCGGGTCCGGGTTGCCAGTCGGCGTCAGGCGTCATGGTCGTTTTCAGCCGGTGCGCGCTCCCCAGATAGAGGTGCGCGAGGCCGGCAGCTTCCAGTTCATCGCGAAAATGCGGGCCGACGGCTTTTGTCACTTCGATTTCCATGTTTGTCTCCTAAATCAGAACGACGCTTTGGAAGAGATAGTCGCCAATGTTCAGGATGGTCGAACCCGCCACGCGAAAGACGAACGTGGAGTGAACCTCGGCGAGCGCGCCCGTGTATATTCGCGTACTCGCCATCGAGAAGTTGTCTTTTTCATTGTTCGACAGGCGGATGATTTCGACTTCGGGGTAGGCCTGCCCCGTTCCGCCGAACAGCTCGAGATTCATATCCAGGCCCGCCAGACCCGCGATGCTCGTTGAATTCACCCATCCTTGTCCGCCGGCTTCCTGGCGGATGACGTCGTGGCCCGGCCACGTCAGGATTTCGTGCGTCGCGACGGAGGTCCAGTCGGTGGACAGGGTGGTGGCGAGCGTCCCTTTGGACTGTGCGGCGTATTCCGCCTTGTTCCAGAAACTTCTGACGTACACGTCGTTCGCGAGAACGAACTGGGACGAGCCGTCCGTTCTCGCGACCCCGACGAGGGTGCGGCTTTTGTCATCCGTTTTGTGCGCCAGCCCCGTGGCGGCGTCGAACGCCCAGCTTGCCGTGCTGTCGAATTCGAGTTTGAGCGAGCCCCCGTCCTCGTAGACGAAGACGGCATAGGAACTGTCAGCTGCGAGGCCTGCGTTCGTCAGCGTGATTCCCTCCCAGGGCAAATTCTCGTAATAGACGTCTCCCGACGCTTCATCGATGAAGGGTACGTGGCGCCCCGCCACGGGATTGGCGACGGCCGGATAGTAGGCGGAGCCCAGCGTCGGCTTGAACGCCAGGGTGGTGGCGTTCACGTAATCGAGCCTGCCCGCGCATTCGATGGGTTGTCTGTTGCCCCGGATTTTTCCGTCCGGGAACAGGGCGGCGAGGGCCAGACGATCGATGACGCGGGCTTTCGTGGGGTGGTCGCCGCCGATGGCTTCCTCGGTATAGCGGGCGGACAGATCAGCGCCGATGGGCATGGTTTTCTCCTTTATGCGTAAGTGGCGGCGTCGCGCTCGGCACCCAGGAGCCAATCGCCTTCAAGTATTCTGGAGCCATCGAGAAGAGGGGAGGACGTCAGGAAAAAGCCGGTATCCCGGATTTTGAGTTCCATGCCCTGCTCACCCAGGTCGTAATTCACCTCGATAACCTCTCCGATTTGATTCACGAGGGGTTCGAGTTTCCTCGAGCGCATCCAGGGCACGCTGAACGCCACGTAGTCGTCCGGTTCGACTTCGAGCGCTCTCAGGGAGCCGTCCTCGATGGTGAGCATGCGGGTGGGTTCGTGATAGCGCCCCACGATGCGCGATTGAACAGTGGCGGCCACGCTCTCGCGCCGGATCCATTCGAGCCTGAGCGGGCTTTCAGGAGGTCTCCTGACGCCATAGAGCCTTTGGGAGGACCTGTTTTGGGTAGCGCTTCCATCGTCGTGTTTGATGTAACGCGCGCCCAGGTAATTCCTCGCATAGAGCGCCGGAACCTGGTTGATGACGGTGTCGCGCGCTATCTCCGCTTCGATGCGCGATTGGCCGAAGCGGGGCAATACCTTTTGTGGCGCGTTAATGAAAGATTCCCCTCCGGCGATGTGAATTTTCAGGCGACCGAACGGGTCGATTTCGTATCGTCCTAGGAAATCGCCCAAAAGCGCGGTGAGAACGTCTGCGGGCGCATGATCATCCAGAATAATCCCGCCCGCCCGGTAGCCGAGCGCCTTTGCGCCGGCTGCCGCGCGCGCGAGGGCCTGCAAGTCGATATCCTGCTCACTGAATCCCCAGACGCTCTCCATGAGGTCATGAACGATCCCGGCGGGGTTTTCGATAAGCCCGCCCGCTGCGGTTTTCCTGCCCTTGCATACGGCCGTCACTCGCCCTTTTGGCGGGGTGGTGAAAGCGGCGGTGGCGATGACGCCACGGCCCTGAAAGTTCTGGGCGAGTTCCAGCGTGTAATTATCCGCCTCGATGCGGCCATCGTCGTCGAACAGTACGACGCCGCCCCATATCTCGTGCCCGGCCACGCAGTAGACGCCGTCACCTGCGGTGTCGATTTTCGGGGGTGCGTAAACGCCTGCTTTCTCGCGCGAAGGAGTGGCCAAGTCCCCGTAGATGATGGGGAGGCTCTGGTCTTCGAATTCAGGGGCGGCATATCGCGAAGCGCGGCCTATCTGAAACGAATCCGAGAGCCTGTCCGTCGTCGGGTCGGCCATCTAGTTTCCCTCGCATTCAATCGTGACCGATTCGATGCGCTCGATGGTCCGGCGGATGGTGAAACTCGCGACCGAGAGAACGTCGGATATGTTTTGTCCCGAAAACCCGACGCGCACGTCGACTCGCCCGCCCACGAACGGCTCCGTCGCGAGCATACGGCTCATACGCGGGTGGCCGTCCATGTCGGGAGCGTTGTTGATGGCTATCGCAAGACCCGAGAGTTCTTTTTCTCTGAATGCCTCGAGAATGGATAGGCCCTGAAACGCGCCGAGAGAGAAGCGGCCGCCGTCCTCTATCCAGTCATGGGCGCCGAGCAGCACTTCCGCTCCCTCTCCCAGCAGGAGCGAGCCATCGAGAATCCGCGACCCGTCGAGGAAATGGATTCTTCCGCCCTGCCCGATCAGGGAGTCGGGCACCTGCTTGCCGCAGAACACGCGCTTTCCACCGGCGGTGGAGAGGTGATAGAGGACGTGCGCGGTTTTCCCTTCATGCCCGGCAATATCCTTGATAGCCTGGTCCGTAGCGCGCTTCATGCGAGTCTTTCCTTAAGCACAAGTTCGAAGGAGAAATCATCCGGCCCCATCTGCCGAGGCAGGAAACCGCCCGTGAAATGGGCGAGTATTATCGAGGCGGGGTCATCCACATCCATATGAACGAAGAACGGTTTGGCCCGCCGTGTTTCGACGTTCTTCACAGCGCGGTACATCGCAAGAAATTCCCCGCGTTGCTCATCCGATATGCGCTCATAGGGCAGGGTGACCGTGCGGCCCCGGTTCAGGAGCACCGGATGCTCCGCCATGTTTTCCGTGCGGCCCCCTTCCTCGAAGGATTCTTCTCCCACCACGTTTCCGAACCAGAAGTGATCGGCGGGCTCGAAATAACCGCCCAGATAAATTTCCGAGATTTCCAGATACGCATCCAAGTCGCCCGCGGCGCCTTCGGCCAGAAGACGCCAGTGGCGATACGAGCGCGGCGAAGTGGAGAGATAGTGGATGAGCGTACCATTGCGCCAGGCGAGCTTTTCATCAAGCGCGGGCGCGCGCCAGTCTGCAGAGCTGTTCGCCTGAATCCGGAGGCTTGTTCCGGGTGAGAAATTGTGGAGGTGAGCGATGAATGCGTCGGGAGATTTTTCCGCGCCGAAATCGAGGGCGAGCGACCACGGGTCTTCGGGCGGAGAGGTGCTCCTCAACCGCGTGGCGGGGTCGAGATCATACAGTCTTTTCGGCGAGTAAAAGCGATTCGCCGTCGCCTGCCAATGATCGCCTAAGGCGAAAGAGGGTGAATCCGCGCCACCTGCGAAGCGGACCTTCGCGCCTGAATCCAGGGCGATATCCGTCAGCGCGGTGGGGATGTTCGAGGCTTCCCAGCCGCCCGCGGGAGTCGACGTCTTGCGCCACTTGAAACGGGCGCTTCCCACATCACCCGGGGCGTCAATTTCCACGGAGTAGACTTCCGGGTCTTCCCCGGCATAGGCGCCCGAGAAGATCATCGAGCCGCCCGCGCCCGTGACTCGGGGAACGCCCGCGCCGACGAATCCCTTTTCCACGGAAGTGGCGGCGATGGCCGTCTCCTCATCGATGAGATTTTGATACATGAAGCGATGTCCCATTCCACTCTCCTGGATGAGGGCTCCCGTATCGGGAGAAGCGGCTCTCCCGCCGCGCCTTCGCGTCACTCCGGCGCGAGAGGATGCCGCTGTCGTGGAATATATGGAAAGCGGGGAGCAGTCTTCGCCTCGCAAATGCGGGCAAATGCGCGGAAAAAGCGCATTTTGAGCAAGGTGCAGGGGATCTGGATATTTGAAACAGCATGACCCGGGCAAACCCGGGATTCTTCTTCACTTCAAGAAGAGGCTGCTGATACGGAAATTTGAAAAATCAAGAAAATCTGCTACAATGATACTTCAATGGTAAGATGAAGTTTTTGTTCTACCTGCCGGTTTTATGTAGTGTCCGCCCGATGCTTCGAAAGGGATCGTGATGCGCAGGATAACGGCGCGTCTCGTCACGCAACTTGGTTCCTCGCGAAAACCCAAGAGCAGTTCTGCGAAGTTCTGGGTAGTTGGCGTGTTCTTGGCGCTGGGCATCGGCGTGTCACTGAGCGTCCGCTCCGTGATGCCTCCCCCGCCCGATTCGTCGGAAAAATTCGCTCCGAGTCCTGATGCGCATAGAGCCGAAGAAGCGCGCAAAAATACGACACAACGCGAGTTCACCCAAGCATCCCAGAACCAGATTCATCAAAAGCCCAGAGAAAATGCTTTGAAGAAAACCGCCGACGATCAGCCAGCCAAAAGCCCGCCGAAAGAGAAAAAACTCACCACGGAAGCGGGCAAGTTCTCCAAAGCAGACACCGTCATCGGCGTGTTGATGACGCATAAAGTGCGCCGTTCGGAGATTCAGGAAGTCCTGGATAGCGTGCGTGAAAAGCGTATTTTTTCGCGCATTCGGGCGGGCCGCCGGTTTGAAGTGAGAAAAAAAGATGGAGAATTTCGCGAATTCGTTCTACAGCTCGACAATGAAAATCGGCTCAGAATCTCGCGAACGCCGGGCGGGGCGATGAGGGCCACGAAAGAGGCCATTCCCTATTCCATTGATGTCGTACGCATTCAATCCCGTATTCACAGTTCCTTGTATCATGCCATCGCCGATGGCGGCGGCTCTCCCGTACTGGTGAGCAAGCTCAGCGATATTTTTGCATATGTCATTGATTTTCATAAGGATTTACAGAGCGGAGACCAGGTGGAAGTCCTGGTCGAGCGAAAGCATATTCAGGATGAATTCACCGGCTACGGACGGATTCTGGCGGCTGAGTTCACCGTGAGGAACAGGCGACACACCGCGGTGTACTTCGAGGGCGGAGGCGGCAGGTATTATAATTTCGAAGGAGAGTCTCTGCGCCGCGCCTTTTTGCGATCCCCGCTTCGCTATACGCGAATCAGTTCGCGCTTCTCGAGCAGGCGCTTTCACCCGCTGCTCAAGCGCTACCGTCCCCATTTCGGCGTCGACTACGCCGCGCCCCGGGGAACGCCCGTCCATGCGGTCGCCGATGGTGTTGTCGCCTGGGTGGGCCGCAAAAGCCAGGCCGGCAAGACGATCAAACTGCGCCATGGCGGTGGTTACCGAACCGCCTATCTCCATCTGTATCGGTATGCGCGCGGGATCCGCAAGGGCAGGCAGGTTCTCCAGGGTCAAGTTATCGGCTACGTGGGTTCCACGGGTTTGTCCACTGGCCCCCATCTCGATTACCGGATCACTCGCCGTGGACGGTATCTGGATCCCTTGAAGGCGGAGCTCCCGAAAGGAATGCCGCTTCCCCGTTCGCTGCGCTCGGCTTTCAAAAAGATCCTGGACGAGCGTCGAACGATGTTTGACAACTTGCCCCTGCTGAAGGAAGTTCAGGCTTCACCCGCGGCCCACGAGCCGTCATTCGGCGCCGCGGATCAGCAAACATCACGTCTTTGAACTGAAAACCAAACAAGGGAGAAAGTGCTCATGATGATTCCCTTTGAGGGAGTGCTGCCTAAAATTCATGAAACCGCCTGGTTGGCGGAAACCGCCGTCGTCATTGGTGACGTGGAGATCGGCGAGCACAGCAGCGTTTGGTACAACTGCGTTCTGCGCGGAGACCACATGCCCATCCGCGTGGGCAAGCGCACCAACATACAGGACGGCTCCATTCTGCATATAGAAAGTGAAAAATACGATTGCGTACTGGGCGACGACATTACCGTGGGCCACATGGCCATCGTGCATGGGTGCCGGGTGGGTGACGGCGCTGTAATCGCGATGGGCGCCATCGTGCTCAACAACGTGAGGGTAGGCGAGGGCGCCGTCGTCGGGGCGGGCGCCGTCGTGCCCGAGAATAGAGTGATCGAGCCCGGAACACTCTGGTTGGGCGCGCCTGCGAAATATGTGCGTGATCTCAACGATGAGGAAATAGAGCGTTTCAAGAACGCCGCCGTCTCCTACATGAACAACAAAGAACGTTTCAGAAATTCATGACCGCACCGGAAATCCTCTTTTTTCATGTCTGAGCATTCCCGCCCCGACGCTTCGGCCCCGCTTGCAGCGGTGGTGGATCTGGGCACGAACGCGGCCCGCTTGGCGCTCGCTACGATCGATAATGCGGGCAGGCTGGAATCGCATGGCCGCTGGCGTGAACTGATTCGCCTGGGCGAGGGGGTTCGCGAAACGGGCCTTCTCTCCGAGAAGGCCATGGAGAGAGGACTCGCCTGCCTTGCCCGGTTCGCGCAAATCATCGGGGCGCATCGCGTCAATCTCATCGATGCCCTGGCGACCAGCGCGCTGCGTGAGGCGCGAAACTCGGATGAATTCATAGCGCGCGCCCTGCGACTGGGGATTGCAATGCGCGTGATTACACCGGAGGAAGAAGCGCGCCTGGCGCTGGCGGGCGTTTTCGCCGGTGAGACGGTCAGACCCGAGCGCGCGTTGGTGTTCGACGTAGGCGGAGGAAGTCTCGAGGTGATGCTTGCTGAGCATGACGAAGTCCGAGAGATGGCGAGTCTTCCCGCCGGCGTGGTGTATCTGACGGAGCGCTATTTGAAGAACATGCCCACGCCTCATGAACAGGTTCAGGCTTGCTCGGAGGCGGTGGAGGCGATGTTGGCGGATGTTGATTTCGCTGAGGCGGAACTGACGGAAATTCCCTTTATCGGCTGTGGGGGAGTGGTGGCGTTGGCTTGGTTTTTGACAGAAGGCGAACCGCATGGCGGGGGTGTGAATGGCCTCTCGCTGCCCACTTCTTTTTTCGAGGAATGGGTCGGTCGGTTTGCCGGGTTGTCTTATGAAGAAAGAAACGGGCTGCGTGGTTTCGAAACGGGGCGCGAGGACGTAGCGCTTGCCGGGCTGATTGTCGTGCGCGCGTTATTGCGGTGGGGACGCAAGAGGAAGTTCGGCATATCAACTGGTGGTGTACGAGAGGGAAGGCTTCTGGAGTTGTTGGAGTCAAGCGCGCGGAATCGTTGAAATCGATTGTGAGGCGTGTGTTGATTCGATGAATCACAGGGCGCCCCGATATAGCCCCTTGTGCTTTGTTGTTGACACTTCCTCGCCGCCTTTTTATATTTCGAAACCAGGCGTTATGGATAGGAGCCCGATGCGACGCGATGTCGCAAAACGCACCCGTCTTGTGGCGCACTTCCTCTGGGGAAACGATATGGGGAAAATACTTCAATTTCCTCTCTCCCAAATTCCGGATAATGGCCTGGATGTTGCCCTGGATTTGGAAATGGATGATTTGGAGGAAGTTTGGTTCCGGGCGTCAAGCCTAAAGCTAAACGGCAAGTTGGAAAAAACAGGCTCTGATGAGGTGAGTTTCCAGGGTCGGTTGAGCGGTCGGTTTTTGTTGGAATGCTCTCTTGGTCTGGCGGAATTTATTCATCCATTCAACGAGCCTTTGTCCATCTATTTTTCGCAAATGCCGCAAGATTCCGGTTCAGAAGGTGAAGTTGAACTGAATGAAGAAGACCTCGAGGTCGCGTACATCGAAAATGAAACGGTGGATCTGACAACGTCCGTACGCGATCAAATCGGGCTGGCGATTCCCGTTCAGCCCCGATGTCCTGATAAATGTCTGGGAGAAGCGCCTGAAACTTGCCGGAAACTCGATGAGGGAGAGTCCGTCGGCGTGGGTGCGGAATCGGATCCGCGGTGGGGGCCGCTCAGTGGCTGGAAACCAGGGGGCTCCGCATGAATTGTGAATGGTTCGGGTGTGGGGAATCTGGAATTTGAAATATGTGGTAGTATGTGATGTTTCTGTTTTCGGGTATGAAGCCGAGAGGGCATCGGCGGGAATTGCTCGTGTTTAACGTATTATTGTGAAAGGAGTGCGGTGCTGTGGGGCTTCCCAAACGTCGGCACTCGCAGACGCGAGGCCGTAAAAGAAGAACACACTACAAGGCAGCGAAACCATCGATTGCGGTTTGCACGAACTGCAGTAATCCGGTGTTGCCCCATCGGGTGTGCAATATCTGCGGGTATTACAAGGGACAGAAAGTTTTAGAAGTGAAGGAATAATACTACGGCTGGAAGAGATAATGAAGATTGCAATAGATGCCATGGGGGGAGATAACGCGCCTTCGGCAATCATAGAAGGAGCGTTGGACGCTCACCGGGAAGAGGGCATTGAATCCATCTTGGTGGGCGTGCCGGAGCGAATCGAGGCGGAACTTGACCGTCTTGGAGCTTCTAGGGATGTTTTTGAGATTCGCTCGGCGAGTCAAGTCATCGATATGGGTGAATCACCCACGAAGTCGGTGAAGACCAAGCCGGACTCATCCATGCGCGTCGCCCTTCAGTTGGTCAAGGACGGAGAAGCGCAGGGGGTATTCAGCGCGGGCGACACCGGAGGCGCCTTCGCCACGGGTCTGGCCGTCTTGCAGCGTATGCCGGGGGTTCAGCGGCCCGCCATTGCCGCTCTGGTCCCCACCCTTAAAGGATTTTCCGTTATGCTGGACGTGGGGGCGAATCTAAGCCCGCGGGCCCAGCACTTGTTTCAATTCGGCATTATGGGTTCCGTATATACCCAGGAAGTGTTCAAAAAACCCGCGCCTACGGTGGGATTATTGAACGTGGGTGGAGAAGATTCCAAAGGAACCGATGTGCTAAAGGCGGTCCATGAGATTTTTGTGAAAAGCGATTTGAATTTTGTGGGCAATGTAGAAGGGAGTACTATTTTTCAAGGCGGCACCGACGTGGTCGTGTGCGATGGGTTCGTGGGCAACGTGGCTTTGAAGGTAAGTGAGAGCCTCAGTGAAATGCTGACGACGCTGCTCAGAGAGGAAATTGTCGGTTCGATGCGCAGTAAAATCGGATATATGTTTTTGCAAAATGGACTGAAATCCATGCGCCAAAGAACCGATTATTCCGAATATGGGGCGGCGCCGTTGCTGGGCTTAGGTGGAATTTGTACAATTGGACATGGCCGAAGCAACTCGAAGGCCGTGAAAAATGCCATCCGTACGACGGCGAATATCGTCAAGGTCGATCTTAATGCCAAGATAGAAAAAGAGATTGACAAGCATACCTCCATACAGCGCAGTGGAGATGTGGGATGGCGCTTGTGGAATCAGATACGAACGGGCATTTTTTACGAGAAGGTAACGGGGGACGAAAAAAAGAGTGACGATGAAGAAAAGTAGCCCTCTTGATATCTGACCCGGTTTTCGACTACGATCATACCTTGGAAGTTATCTCGCCCGTATAGGGAATCATATTGTGACCCACTCCGTCATCCTGGGCACAGGTTCTTATGTCCCAGAAAGAGTTCTCTCGAACGCTGATCTGGAAAAAATGGTCGACACCAGCGACCAATGGATTCGCGATCGAACGGGGATCAGCGAGCGGCGTGTGGCGAGGCCCGACGAAGCGACTTCCCACTTATCGATTCATGCCGCCAATCAGGCGCTGGAAGCCGCGGGCGTGGGGCCTGAGGAAATTGACCTCATCATCGTAACCACCCTCACGCCGGACACGATGTGCCCGGCCGCGGCCTGCTGGCTGCAGTCCCATATCGGTGCGAACAAAGCCGCGGCGTTTGACTTGAATGCTGCGTGCACGGGCTTCGTATACGGTCTTCAGGCGGCGGACGCTTATATTCGTTCGGGCATGATGAAGAACGTGCTCTTGGTTTCTGCCGACGTCATGACGCGGGTGACGAATTGGGAGGATAGAGGCACTTGCGTTTTGTGGGGTGATGGCGCGGGCGCAGTCGTTGTGGGAGCGTCGGAGAATGGGAGAAGAGGCGTCTTGGATTCTAGAGTCTACAGCGACGGCAATGGCGGGGAGTTGATTCTGGTCCCGGGAGGCGGTTCGCGGTTTGCGCCGATGACGCCCAACGATGTGCACAACAAGGAGCATTTGCTGCAGATGAAAGGGAAAGAGACGTTCAAGACGGCTGTGCGTTATTTCCTGGAAGTCTGTAATGAAATGCTGGAGCGAAGCGGTCTCACATTGGATGATGTGGATATTTTTATTCCGCATCAGGCGAATCTGCGGATTATCGAGGCCGTGGCGAAACGGCTTGAATTCTCAATGGATAAGGTAATAATCACGATTAACAAATATGGCAATATGTCCGCGGCCACCATCCCGGTTGCGCTGGATGAATCGGTGAGGGAGGGGAAAATCAGAAGCGGAGATAATGTCCTCATGGCTGCTTTCGGTGGAGGCCTCACCTGGGGTGCGTCATTAGTCGAATGGAAGTGATGATATGAACGCCTGGAAAGATTTCGCCTCATCCCCCGCCCTGTTTCATCAGCGAGCATAATTGATTAAAGCTTCGCCGTTCATGCCATAGGTAAGGGTTACTAGATGGCTGTGAAAATTGCGTTTTTGTTTCCAGGACAAGGTTCGCAATATGTCGGCATGGGCAAGCAATTCTATGATGAGTATCCATTCGCTCGAGAAGCCTATGAGCAGGCGAGCGATATTCTGGGATGGGACCTCGCGAGGCTGAGCTTTGAAGGCCCCAAATCGGAGTTGACGCTTACTTGCAATACCCAACCCGCCATTCTGGTTCATAGCCATATCGCTTGCACTTTGTTGCGTGAGTGCGGCTATAGTCCTTCTCTCGCCTTAGGGCACAGTTTGGGGGAATACTCCGCCCTTCTGGCGGCCGAAGCCATCGATTTCCGGACGGGTGTTGAGTTGGTGAAGAAAAGGGGCCGCTTCATGCACGAGGCTGTCCCCGAGCGGGGCGGCGCCATGGCGGCCTTGCTCGGGATAGAGAGAGAAGCGGCCGAAGCCATATGTGGGGAAGTGGAAGGCGTGGTGGAGGTTGCAAATTATAATGCCCCCGGCCAATATGTCTTGTCGGGAGACAAGGATGCGGTAGAATCCGCCGCGCGGCTGGCAACAGACAAAGGAGTCAGGAAGGTTGTCATGCTTCCGGTTGGTGCGCCTTTTCATTGTTCCTTGCTGAGTGAAGCGGCCGAGCGGATGAGTGAAGTTCTCGACGAAGCGGATATTGCCGATCCTTCGATTCCCGTATATGCGAATGTAACCGCTCGACCCGTTCTGGAAGGAAAACTGGCAAGAGAGTTGCTCAAACGCCAGGTTCGCTCTCCCGTTCGCTGGGAAGACTCTGTGCGTGCGGCAGGCGAGGAGAAACCCGATGTGATGGTCGAGTTGGGCCCCGGGAAAGTGCTCTCAGGATTGAATAAGCGGATATTGAAGGGTATACCGGTGCATAATGTGGAAGATACACGGAGCCTGGAGCAAGCGGTTTCGGACTTGGGGAAGTTCAATTGAATTTCATACCTGTGTATGATGGTTGCTGAAGGATTGCCAAAAAAGAACGAAAACGGGTTTTAGGATTCAGATTGAGCGCCCCTGTGAAGTGAAATGAGTATTGGATCTGAGTTCTTGCTGAAAGGATGTGACTCAATACCGGTTTAAGAGAAAGATTTTCGGAGGAATCGGCGTGACAGATGATATCAAAGCACAAATTAGAGAAATCATTGTTGAACAGCTGAGTGTGGAGCCTGAAAAGGTGGTGCCGGAAGCTTCGTTTACCGATGATCTGGGAGCGGATTCGCTGGATACCGTGGAGCTCGTCATGGCTTTTGAGGAGAAATTCGGTATCGAAATCCCTGATGAAGAAGCGGAGAAAATTTCCACGGTTCAAGATGCGTACGACTATATCTCGAAGGTGCCTGGAGACTAGAGCAATCTCGTTGGTCTGCAAATCGAAGAGGAAACATGAATAATCAAGATTTATTGAGTTCGGATGTCCGGGTTGTCGTCACGGGACTCGGCCTGCTAACACCGCTGGGCTTGTCGGTAGAGGAAAACTGGGAAGCCTTAATGCAGGGCCGCTCTGGGGTCGGTAAAGTTTCCCGGTTTTGTCCGGATCGCCTGACGTCCCGCATCTGCGGTGAAGTAAAAGGTTTTGAACCTGAGAATTATGTTTCCCGCAAAGAACTCAAGAAAATGGATACTTTCATACAGTACGTGCTTGCGGCCTCTCAAATGGCCTTCGATGATGCCGCTCTGGAAGCTCCAGACACGGAAATGGCGCCGCGGTACGGCACCATCATTGGCGTGGGACTGGGCGGTTTACCTGCCATAGAAGCCAATAAGGAATTATTGCTAACCAGAGAACCGACGCGCATCAGTCCCTTCTTCATCCCCATGTTGTTGGGAAACTTGGCCGCCGGGCAGGTTTCGATGCGCTGGGGACTAAAGGGGCCGAACATTTGCACCACCACGGCGTGCGCATCCGGGAATCACGCCATCGGAGACGCGATGAAGTGTATTCAGCGCGGCTTGGTGGATGTCATGGTGGCCGGTGGCAGTGAGTCTTGTATCACGGAGTTGGCCATGGCGGGATTTTGCGCGATGCGGGCGCTCAGCACTCGTAACGATGACCCCGAGAGCGCGAGTCGTCCCTTTGATACGGACAGGGATGGATTCGTGATGGCGGAGGGGGCAGGCGTCGTGATCCTGGAGCGTTATGAACACGCTGTAGCGCGTGGAGCGAATATTTACGCAGAACTCAGTGGCTATGGGCTCACTTCCGACGCCCACCACATTACCTCCCCGGACCCGGGTGGTGACGGAGCGGCCCGCTGCATGGACATGGCGCTGAATGACGCAAAACTAGAGCCTGAGGATGTGGATTACATCAACGCGCATGGCACATCCACCGGTGCGGGAGATAGACTCGAAACGACAGCCATCAAAAGAACATTTGGCGAGCATGCCTACAAACTGAGTGTAAGTTCCACAAAATCTATGACCGGGCATCTTCTGGGTGCGGCGGGAGGCGTGGAATCGGTTTTCACTATCTTGGCGCTTAAGAATCAGTGCATTCCTCCCACGATCAATCTAGATACCCCAGATCCGGAATGCGATCTCGACTTTGTGCCCAATTCTGCCCGGAAAGCGGACATCGACTGTGCCATTACAAACTCGTTCGGGTTCGGGGGAACCAACGCATCGCTCCTGTTCAAGAGAGCGGAAAACAACGCAGCTTAAAAAAAGAGGTTCTGCCAACAACAGAAACGGGAAACTCTCCGGTTTCGGTGCAAGGGGTGTGACCCTGGGTGAAATCGAAACCCAAGTCGGCTATTCGTTTTCGAACAAGGAACTCCTCGTTCGAGCCCTCACGCACCGCTCTTTTTCTCAAGAAAGTTCAACCCCCACTTCAGATAATGAACGACTTGAATTTTTAGGTGATGCTGTTTTGCAACTCATCGTGACGGAAAAACTATGGAAAGATTTTCCGGCGGATGATGAGGGAGTTCTGACTCATATGCGCTCAGAACGGGTGAATGGCCGCACTTTGGCGGGCGTTTTTAAGCGCCGTGGACTGGGAAACTTCATTCGTCTGGGCAAAGGGGAAGAAAAAACGGGCGGTCGGCAAAAACCTTCCATCCAGGCGGGAGCAGTCGAGGCGTTGGTCGGCGCCATATATCTCGATGCCGGTTACGCTCGTTGTACGCAATGGGCGCAATCATGGTTCTGGGCTGCAGGCCTGAATGAAGAAGATGTCCTATCGCAAGATTTCAAAAGCCAGCTTCAGCGGTTGGCTCAAAAAAATGGCAATAAACCACCTGGTTATCGTCTGGTTCGAGAGAGTGGTCCTGAGCACGAAAAAAAATTCGAGGTTGAAGTTCGCCTCGGTCGTAAGGTCATGGGACGTGGGCAAGGCACGACCAAAAAAGCGGCTGAGCAGGTAGCGGCGAAAGAAGCCGTTTATAAGATCGGGGAAGTCTAGCGACAACGAGTTCTTAGAATGTAATATTTTGCTTTACGGATGCCGGGGAATTCTGATAAGTTATTGATTCCTGCCGCCCTGGTAGTGTCTTATACCGCCCCCTGAAAATGAAGTTCATCCGCCCGCCGAGGTGTTGAATTGCGATTCCAACGCTTGGAGATGCAGGGGTTCAAGTCCTTCGTTGAAAAAACCGTGATTGAAATAGGCGAAGGTCTCACGGCTGTGGTCGGACCCAACGGATGCGGCAAGAGCAATGTATGCGATGCCGTTCGGTGGGTTCTGGGCGAACAGGCTCCTAAAAATATGCGCTCGAAGAAGATGGAGGATGTTATCTTCAACGGTAGCGCCGAGCGCAAGCAACTCGGGATGTCCGAGGTCTCGCTCACCATTACCGATCTCAAAGGCGTGGTGACCTCTCCCGCATTCAGGGATTTTGACGAGGTAGTGGTTACCCGCCGGTTGTATCGCTCCGGGGAGAGTGAATATCTCATCAATCGCAATCCTTGCCGCCTCAAAGACATCGTCGACTTGTTTCTGGATACCGGTGTTTCCCTCGATACTTTCTCCATCGTGGAACAGGGCAAGATAGAGACTCTCGTGAACGCGAGGCCACTGGACAGGCGGATTCTGATTGAAGAGGCCGCTGGTATTATGAAGTACAAGAGCAGGCGGAACGAAGCGTTGAGAAAGCTGGAGCTGGCGCAGGCGAATCTGCTTCGTGTGGCTGACATCATGCGTGAGAAAGAAGCCCGCCTGGGCTCTTTGCGTCGCCAGGCGAGGAAAGCAACATTTCACAAGGAATACCGAACTGAAATTGCCGATCTTTCCCAAAGAATCATGGTGCTCGATTACCTCAAACTTGTCGATGAACTTGTTCCCGCGGAAAAGGCGTATAACCGCATCAAACAAGCAGAACAAGCGGTATCCGCGAAATTATCTTCTCTAGAAGCCGAAAGGGAAAACGGGCGTATTTTGATCACCGAGCGTTCGGAGGCATTGGCGGAATCCCGCCGCCGAGCAGTAGAAGTGGAAGGTTGCCTGCAGGGGCTGGAGAATCGGGTTGAGATGCTGGGCAGCCGTCTCAAGGAACTCGATACGGAAGATGAACGTCGCATGGAGGAAGTCCAGGCTCTCGATGTTGAAACCACGACCTTGGAGAATGAGAGAATCGGGCTTGCTTCAACACTTGAGATGCTTACGGGGCAATCGAGTCTTGCGCGCGAGGAATATGACGTCGGTGTGGCCGAGTTAGCCGCTTATCGTGAGAACTTAAGAGAACACGAACGAATTCTTGAGGAGACCCGGAGCGCTCAAGAGGAAGAAAAAGAGCGTTTGAGCGCGACTCGTCAGCAAATCGCTTCCATCGAATCGCGACGTGAGGGACTGACCGAGTCCACTGCAAAGACTGGTGAAGAGCTTGAGGAGATCAGGCGTCAGATCGAATTGACACAAACCGACGCCGATGATGCGAAAAGCCGGCTGGAATCGCTGATTGCATCTGAAATCCGCGGAAAACAAGAACTTGAACGGGCGAGGTCTGAGTGCGCGGGAACGTCCGAGTCTTTGAGCCGCCACGAAGAATCCGTGGCTGGGACGAAAGAGTCCTTGATGGAAGCGAAATCCGCTCTCTCGGCCTTAGAAGGTGTTTTGGGCTCCGACGAGAGTGGAATAGCGGATATGGAAGCGTTCCGGTCCTGTGGTGCTCAAGTTCTGGCGTCTTTTTCCGATGTAATTCGCGTCGATCCGAAATTTGAAAAAGCCATTGAAACGGTCCTTGGCGATCAATTGATGGGCGTGGTGGTGGAGAGTCCGGGTGATGCGGTGAATGCGCTCCGCGCGCTGATGGGTTCGGAAACCGGGCGTGGTGTGGCTCTGCCCAAGGAGGTGGATGCTCAACCGGATGCCATCGTCCCGCTGGGGGAAGGTGTTCTCGGTGCGGCGGCGGATTTTGTTCGCTGCCAAGTGGATTATCGCCCTCTCATTCAATCGCTGCTCTGTAATGTTGTGGTGGTTGAGGATATCGATGCCGCGCAGGCGGCCTGGTGCAATGGGTCCCAAGGCATCGTCTGTGTGACTTTGAAGGGTGAAATTATTCATGCAAATGGTGCGGTGGAAGGCGGTTTGGGTCGAAATGAAGGTTTTTTGGAGCGTTCGAGAAGATGCGAGGAGGTACGCCTCAAAGCGGAGCAGCTGGAGGCGCAAGTTCATGAATTGGAACCGATTTCTGAAAGATTGAGTGAAGAACTCATGAAAGCGGAACAAAGAAACCGTCTTGCGGTTGAGGCGAATCAACGGGCTGCGGTATTGCGCGTGGAGGCCGAAGGAATCCTCCGCTCGACGGAAGATAAACACGAGGCATTGAAAAAACGGTTGGTCTCGCTTGAATCCACGCAAGAGGAGACGCGCACGGAGCAGATGCGCCTCGAAGAGACCCTCCAGGTGGCCAGGGATGAAAGTCTCCACTCGGAAGAGGCGATTATAGAGATCACCTTGCGTGTCCAGGAGATCGAAAGAAAGGTCAGTGACGCCAGCGAGCGGTATTCAGAGATGGAGGTGCGTGTCACGGACAAAAGAATCGCCTTGACGGAAATAAATGGACAGGTGGCTGTTGGTCGGGCCGAAATTCAACGGCTCGAGAATGCGATATCCCAGAATTCAGCCCGCAAAATTCGCAGAGAAGAAGATCAGCTCGGGTCGAGCGACAAGAGAAAACGCTTTCAAGAAAGCCTCGGGCAATGCAGAGAGGAAATCCTCACTTTTCAGGATGAGAAAGCCAGGGTGGAAGCCGAACAGACCGAGCGTGAGCGCGTTTTGCGTGAAGTGCAATCACGTGATGAGCAACTGGGTGATTCGATTCGCGAGATAAAAGAGAAGGCTTCATACCTGACCGGTGAGGTAAATGAGGCGGCGGAGCGGCGTACGAAGCTTCGTGTACAACGGGAATCTATGGTTGAATCCGCCAAAGTGGAGTGTCAAGTCAATCTTGAGGCAACTGCAGAGAGTCGGCGGGAAGAACTTCCCCAGTATCAGGAGATTGTGAATCGTCTGGAGATGTTGCAGAAAAGACTTGACCGCATGGGAGAGGTAAATCCCCTTGCCGCGCAGGAATACGATGAAATCAATCAGGAATATGTGTTTTTACAAGAACAACAGCAGGATTTGGAAAATTCCATCGCCGATCTGCACACAACGATCGAGAGACTGAACAAGACAACGAAATCCCGTTTCCTGGCGGCGTTCGAGGAGGTGGGCAGTGCTTTCGCCGACATTTTTGGACGTCTTTTTCAGGGCGGTGAGGCGCGCATGTACCTGCTCGACCCGAATGACCCCCTGGAGACGGGGGTTGATATAGAAGTGAGGCCCCCGGGCAAGCGTCCCTCGAACATCATGCTCCTCTCCGCAGGGGAGAAGGCGCTTACCGCTATTTCCTTGTTGTTCGCAGTCTTCAGCGTCAGGCCGAGTCCGTTTTGTATTCTCGACGAGGTGGACGCCACTCTCGATGACGCCAATGTCGGACGTTTTCGGGAAGTGATTGCCGAACTTGAGAACCGGAGTCAGTTCATCATTATCACTCATAATAAGAAGACCATGTCGTACGCGAATCAACTCTACGGCGTGACGCAAAGAGAAAAAGGAGTTTCAGAAATTGTCTCCGTCAAGCTGAATCGCGAGGAGGCGAGAGTAAATGGGGTGGGAGAAGCAGTTTTGGAATCGCAGGTGTAGCATCTTTTCACGGAAGGCTATGTTGAAGATGACCCCGGCGCACCGTCGCCGGGGTTGGTTTGTTTGGCGCAGGTTTGGGAAATATCTTGATGTCTGATCCCGGGAAGGAAGAAAGCGCACAGAGAGATAGCGGCGCAAAAGGCTGGTTCGGCAGATTGCGCCAAGGTCTCTCGAAGACAAGAGGGGGTTTTCTCGGCCAGGTGAAGGGCTTGATGGCCGGGCGCATTGATGAGAATACGCTCGAGGAGTTGGAAGAAGTCCTGTACATGGCGGATCTGGGGCCCCTTCTTGTTGAGTCGCTGCTGGAAAAACTAAAAGCCGGAGAGGGCGCGGGTGCGGATGCGAAAACACGCGTTCAGGAAATCATGCACTCTTGTCTGGAAAACCCTGAAAGTCCTGCTGCGTACACGCCTCAGGATCCTCCTGCAGGAGAGCCCAGAATCATTTTACTGGTGGGCGTCAACGGTGTGGGCAAGACGACGACGGCCGGCAAGCTCGCATCGCGTTACTCGGCCGAAAAACGGAAAGTCATGCTGGCGGCGGGGGATACGTTCCGGGCCGCGGCCGGTGAGCAATTGGCGGCATGGGCCGAGCGGAGCGGATGCGAAATTATTCGTCATCAAGAGGGGGCGGATTCATCCGCCGTGGTGTATGACGCCGTTCAGGCGGCGAAGGCGCGCGGCGTCGACGTATTGCTCGTGGATACGGCGGGACGCCTGCATACGAAAAAAAATCTCATGGAAGAACTGAGAAAGCTCAGACGCGTAACGCAGCGCCTCATCGATGCGGCGCCCCACGAGGTGCTGCTCGTATTGGACGCAACGTCCGGGCAGAACGTACTCTCCCAGGTGCGGGAATTCGGCCCGGCCCTGGGCGTAACGGGCCTTGTGCTCACCAAACTCGATGGAACGGCCAAGGGCGGCGTGGCGCTCGGCGCCACTTATGAAAGCGGTATACCGATAAAGTATGTCGGCGTGGGCGAGTCGGTGGAAGACCTGCTCGATTTCGACCCGGATGCGTTCATCGAGGCCATTTTCGGCGAATAGTTTTTTGGGCGGCCTTTCCTGAAAGAATAAGATAATCCCATATATATCAACCATATAGCCTAATTAAATTTATCTTTATTTATCTTTATTTATCGAATTTTACGGAAATTCTCCGTTTTTGAGGAACGGACGGCCCATGGCACCGCAAGGCCATCCTGCCATGCGCCCGGGAAACCGCACAGGCGGCAAATGCGGGCAAACGCGCGCAAGGGTGTTCGGCAACGGGTTCGGCGCGTCCAGTGAGCGGGAGAGGCGGCATCCCGCCTTCGATTCCGCCACTTCCCGGAAGATCAGCGATGACGGCGTTTGGGCGCGCAACGCGGATCACCTCGTCGATGCTGAGATAGGCCCCGATCGGCCCATCCCCCGGCCGATCAGGTAGGCCTCGTCGGCCTTGAAGCGGTGCAGCGCGAAACGGTCTTCTTGTGAATAGATCGCTATCGTCTCGACCCCGAGTTCGACCGAGGCGCGAAACACGCGGATGGCGATTTCGCTCCGGTTGGCGACGAGGATCCGGCGGAAACTGGTTAGCGGCTGTTTGATCATCACGCTCCCTCTGCGTCCTCGCGGAACTTCCCCCCGCAAAATTAGAGGCCAAGGCCTCATCATCATATAGCAGCTTAGAGCGGGACGCGTGTTTGGGGCTGTTTTCCGCCGCCTCGCGCAACCGCCGTCTCCGCCTCATCCCGAATCGGCCCGAAAGGTCGAACTCGACGGAGAAGGGGTTGTTGAGAAAGTCCGATGCGGCGCAATCGTCCTGCGCAGTCCGCTACTCCGCCTCACCCTGAGTAGCGGCCCCTCGACTTCGCTCGGGGCAGGCTCCGCCGCCCCCACCTTCCTCACCCTGAGTAGCGGCGAAGCCGCGTATCGAAGGTCAATCGCGACCAATGCGGGAGCGATTGCATGCGGAGCAGGGAACCAACGGTTCGCAAAACCTCCCTCCTCGGTCGGTTTTGACCTTCGATACGGCGCTTACGCGCCTGCTCAGGATGAGGGTTCGGGGCGCTTGCTCGATATGAGAGCGCCAAGCGTTCCGCGAAGCCCGATGCCGCGAGGCGAGTCAATCCCGACCGGCGTGGACTTTTTCAACAGCCCCGACAAGGGAGGACAGGGAGGCTTTTTCGGGAGAGGAAAGTCCATGACTGAAAAACAGGAAGAACCTTGCTGGAAGCGTCAGGAACGGGAATCACGAGAAAAATGAAAACAGAAGATTGCCCGGGAATCAGGGCGCTATTGCATATAAGTACCAAATATTATTGACAAACCAGGGCGGCTCGCCTATATTCTATATTTATTTTACTGTTCAATTAAATATATACGAGGTTCTCTGGAAGGAGGCTCGAGATGCCGGGTGCGAAAGCCGGTGCTTCCCGTGACCATCGATTTCTCCCGCGCCCTGATTCGGGTACGCCAAGAAAAACCTCAAACCTCAAGCAACCTCAAGCCACAAGCCCAGGCGGCGGCTCGCGCGCGTTGCGCGCGGACGAAGCCTCCGCCTCGCGCCCCGAGCGCATCGAGAGATGTTTCCCGACGATAAGGCCAGGGAGGACTCCGTCATGAACAGTCATTCTTTCCCCGCAACCGGCGCCCCGGCCCTCACCGCACGCGAGGATGAAGCGCCGTTGACCGGAGAGGCGCCGCCCGCGCGTTCCGGTTCTCAGCACCAGGGGGATACCCGCGTCCGTTCTCGTCTTTTTCGCTTCCCGCGCGTCCGCCGCGCGGCGGCATCCCTGCTTGCGGTCGTGTTCGTTGCGCCCCTGCTGCTCGCCGCCGCGCCGGTCGGCGAGACGAATGCTGCGGAACAACCGGCGGCGGGAAGCCTGCGCCTGATGGGCGGGAGTTCAGATCTCGAAGGGCGGGTCGAGGTCTTTCACAACGGACGGTGGGGGACGGTGTGCCACGATCTTTGGGACGATCGGGATGCAGCCGTCGCGTGTCGCCAACTGGGGTATCACGGGGGCACACCCATTGTCAGATCCCCCAGCCGTTTCGGGGAAGGCACCGGCCCGATCTACCTGGATAATGTGGAGTGCAGGGGAAATGAGAGCCGGCTGATCGATTGTCCTCGTACCGGCCTAGCTCGGACTATTGGAAACCACAACTGTATTTATCAAGAAGTTGCCGGGGCGATATGCAGTGCGCCGGGCGTGACGGCGTCGTTCGTCGGCGTTCCGGCCGAGCACGACGGCAGCAGCCTGTTCACGTTCGAGCTGCGCTTCAGCGAGAACTTCCCGGGCCGCCTGAGCTACAAGCTGCTCAGGGACGAGGCGCTGCAGGTGAAGAACGGGCGGGTGCGCCGGGTGAAGCGCGTGGCGCCGAGACAGAACCAGCGCTGGACGATCATGGTGGAGCCGACGTCGTCCGAGGCCGTGACGGTGACGCTGCCGGCGGCAACGGACTGCGCGGCGCCGGGCGCGGTGTGCACGGAAGGGGGCCGGGTGCTCTCCGACACCGTCTCGGCGCGGGTGCCGGTGGTGACCCGGTTCGTGAGCGCGACGGTGCCGGCGGACGGGAAGCGCGTGGTGCTCACCTTCTCCAAGGACTTGACGTCAGGCGGAGAACACTCCCGCTATATCGTCGAGGTCGACGGCGCGGCGCGGGTCACGCGCAGCGCCTTCCGGGAGGACAACAAGGTCGGCGTGATCCTGTCGAAGCCGGTGCGCGCGGGCCAGACGGTATCGGTGAGCTACTCGAAGCCCGGAAGCGGCGCCGGGGGGCTGGTCGATGCCGACGGGCTCCCGGTCGCGAGCTTCGGTCCCGCGGCGGTGGAGAACAGGGCGACGGGCCCGGGTCCGCCGGCGCCGCTGACGGCGTCGTTCATCGGCGTGCCTGCGGAGCACGACAAGCGTGCGTTCAGCTTCGAGCTTCGCTTCAGCGAGAACTTCCCGGGGAATCTTCGCTACAAGATGCTTAGGGACGAGGCGCTGGAGGTGAAGAACGGGCGGGTGCGCAGGGTGAAGCGCGTGGCGCAGGGAGAGAACCGGCGCTGGACGATCATGGTGAAGCCTGCCTCGTTCGAGGACGTCGTGTTGATGCTGCCGGCGGGGTCGGTGCGCACCGAGGCGGGCCGGTTGCTCTCGAACGATGTGTCGGCGACGGTGCAGGGTCCGGCGCACCTCACGGTGGCGGACGCGGAAGTCGACGAGGGGCCGGGCGCGGCGGTGGCGTTTCAGGTGACGTTGAGCCGGGCGGCCTCGAGCGCGGTGACGGTGGACTACGCGACCGCCGACGGGACGGCCGTGGCGGGCGAGGACTACACGGCGACGAGCGGCACGCTGACGTTTGCGGCGGGCGAGGTGGCGAAGACGGTGAGCGTTCCGGTGCTCGACGACGCGATCGACGAGGGGCGGGAGACGTTCCGCTTCAGTCTCTCGAACGCCGCGGGCGCGCGGGTCGCCGACGGCGAGGCCGTGGGGACGATCGTGAACACCGACCCGATGCCGCGGGCGTGGCTGGCGCGCTTCGGCAGAACGGTGGCCGATCAGGTGCTGGACGCGGTGGGCGCGCGGCTCGAGGGGGGCGGCCCGACGCGGGTGACGCTGGGCGGACGCGAGGTGCTGCTTGGCGGTCCCGCCCGGGCGGAGGAGGCTCTGGCCGCGTTTCGCGGTGAGCCCCGGCCCGCCGGATGGCGCGGGAGCCTTGCGGGGCGGAAGGGCGATTCGCTCGCGCGGGAGGTGTCGATGAGCGAACTGCTCCTGGCGAGTTCGTTCCACCTCGCCTCGGCCGAGAGGACGGATTCGGACCCCCGCTGGTCGCTGTGGGGCCGGGGGGCGCGGGCGGGCTTTGACGGCCGCGAGGGCGCGTTCACGCTCACAGGCGACGTTACCACGGGCCTCGTGGGGGCGGACTACGAATCGGGCCGCGCCCTGATGGGCGTGACGCTCGCCTTGAGTTCCGGGGAGGGTTCCTATGAGCAGTCGGGCATGCGGGGCGACGTGGAAACGAGCCTCGCGGGCGTCTACCCCTACCTGCGCTACGCGGTGAGCGAGCGTCTTACGGTGTGGGGCGCCGCGGGATTCGGCGAGGGCGATCTGACGCTCAAGCCGGCGGAAGCGGCGCAGGTGGAGACCGACCTCACGATGTCGATGGCGGCGGCGGGCGCGCGCGGCGCACTCCGCGCAGCCGGGGGCTTTCGTCTGGCGCTAAGGAGCGACCTGGTGTTCGTGCGCAGCGAGTCGGACGCGGTCGCGGGACTCGCGGCTTCGGAAGCCGACACGAGCCGGTTTCGTCTGGCGCTCGAGGCCTCGCGCGAGGTGCGGCTCACGGCGGGCTTGCTCACGCCCTCGGTCGAGTTCGGCCTTCGTTTTGACGGGGGCGACGCGGAGAGGGGCGCGGGTCTCGAACTCGGCGGCGCGCTGCGCTATGCGTCGGGGGGCTTCACGGTAGACGTTCAGGCGCGCGGACTCGCGACGCATGAGGAGAACGACTATGAGGAATGGGGCGTGAGCGCCTCGGTGCGCTATTCTCCGGACGCTGCGGGCCGGGGTCTCTCGCTGCGGGTTGGTTCCGCGTGGGGCGCTGCGGCCGGGGGCATGGATCGGCTCTGGTCTCAGCGCGCGGCGGCGGACCTCGCGCGCGTGGGCGGGTTCGAGCCCGGTTCGAGCCTGGAGGCGGAGGCAGGCTACGGCTTCGATCTCCGGCGCGGACTGCTGACGCCCTACACGGGCGTGGCGCTCACGGAGAGCGGCGAGGTCTGGCGCGCGGGTGCGCGCTGGAAGCTCGGCCCCGCCTTCGACCTCGCGCTCGAGGGGAGCCTCACCGAACCCGCGGGCGGGGACGATACTGAAAGCGACCTGCTCCTGAGGGGCGCGAGGCGATGGTAGGACGTTCCCGGGAGGGAGCGAACGCGCCCTTCGATAAGTTTTCGGCAATTTATTTTCCGGGGAAATGACGCCGCGGCATCGCGGCGCAAGCGCGTCTGCGTCTCAACCCCCGTTCAGCATCGCCGGCAGGCGGGATTTCTGCGCGCAGGGCTCCGAGGGTTCCGTACCTTCCACGAATGCTTCCAGTATCGGTTCCCCCTCGCACCAGGCCGAGGGCAACTGGCCGGAGCGCGAATCCACCTTCACCAGTGTGATGCCGGGCGGCGGCTCGGGATTCCGCACTTCCGATTCCCTGCCTTCGAGCCAGCCCTCCATCGCCTCGATCCAGATGGGCAGGGCCGCGCTGCCGCCCGAAGCCCGGTAGCCCATGTGCTTGTTGTCGTCGCGGCCGACCCAGACCCCCAGAACGAGGTCTTCCGAGAAGCCGATGAACCAGGCGTCCCGGAATTCGTTCGTGGTCCCTGTTTTTCCGGCCAGAAATGCGCCGATATCTTTGGCTTTTTTCCCGGTTCCGTTCGTGATGACGCCGCGCAGCAGCATTTTCGTCTGGTACGCCGTCTCGGGCGTGATGGCAAGGTGTGTCGTGGGAACGTTTTCCTCCAGGACCCGGTTTCTCCCGTCGGTGACCCTCGTGATTTCATAGGGCCGCGCATAAACGCCCCGCGTCGCGAATGGAATGTAGGAAGCCGTGAACTGGTACGGCGACACCTCGATGGAGCCGAGGGCGAGCGAAAGATACGGGTTCATCTTCGAGCGGATGCCGAGCCGGTGTGCGAAGGTGACGGCCTTTTGCGGCCCCATTTGGTCCAGCAATTTGATGGTCGCCAGGTTGAGTGACGCTTCCAGGGTTCTTCTCATGGTGACGGGGCCATAGAACTTGTTGGTGTAGTTTCTGGGCTTCCAGTCCTTGAGCGTCCCCGGCATGCGGCGCACGAAGGGGGTATCCATGAGAATGTGCGCAGGCGTGTAGCCCAGGGAAAGGGCCGTCCCCATGATGATGGGCTTGAAGGCCGAACCCGGTTGGCGCCGCGCCTGAGTGGCCCGGTTGTACGGGAAACGGCGGAAGTTGGTTCCTCCCGTCAGGGCGCGAAGCGCTCCGGTTTTGGTATCGAATGCGATGACGGCGCCTTGCACGGTCTCCTGCCAGTCCAGGAAGAGTTTTTTCGACGCGCGGTCCACCTTGATCACGCGCCCCAGAAGCAGATCGCCTTCCCTGAGCCTTTTGGGGTCGATGTGTCCGGGAAGAAGCATCTCCGCTTCGTAGTCCCCGATGATTCCGCTCACCACCTTGCCGGTGATGTCCAGAACGTGGAACTGGAATCCATTCCCCAGGCGCGGCGGCCTCTTGAGTTCCGTTCCGGGTTTCTTGAAGCCGCGCTTTATGTTGATTCTTTCCACCCCGTTGACGAGCGCTTTGTGGGCCATTTTCTGCAAGCCGATATCGACCGTCGTATGAATTTGCAGACCGCTTTTGTAAAGCGATTGCCCGAACCTGCGGCTGAGGCCGAGGCGGGTTTTTTCGATGAAGTAGGCGGCTTCGGGTACGACGTTGGTCATCTTCGGAATGACGCGGATCGGCTCTTCCCGCGTGCTTTTCGCCTGCTCTTCGGTGATGAAGCCCGACACCCGCATCCTCTCGATCACCAGGTTGCGCCGCGCCAGCGCTTTTTCGGGATTGATTTTCGGGCTGAACCGCGTTGGAGCTTTGGGCAGTCCTGCAATCATGGCGGATTCGGCGAGGGTGAGTTGAGCGACCGTTTTCCCGAAATAGATTTGTGCCGCCGCCTGCACACCGTACGCCCCGCTGCCGAGGTAGATTTGATTCATGTAGAATTCGAGTATCTCATCTTTCGTGAAGCGTCGTTCAATCTCCAGGGCCAGCAACGCTTCCCGGATTTTTCGCTTGAGTTTTCTTTCCGGCGTCAGGAATAAGACTTTCGCCAACTGCTGGGTAATGGTGCTGCCTCCCTGCACGAATTGGCCCGCGAGCATGTTCTTGACGAAAGCCCGGAAAATATCGGGATAGCTGACGCCCGGGTGGTCATAGAAGCGGCTGTCTTCTATGGCCAGGAATGCTTGTTGCAGGGTAGTGGGGATTTGCTTCAAGGGGATGGGTTTTCTTCTTTCCTGGTACAATTCCGCGAGCAGTTCGCCTCCGCGGGCGTAAATGCGCGTAATGGTGTTGGGTTTATAATTCTGGAGACGCTCGAGTTCGGGAAAATCGTAAAAGTAAGTAAAGCTCGCGCCGATTCCCAATCCGCATAAAATGGCCAGGACGCCCAGCGTGAGAAAGGTTGTTTTTCCGCGTCCGGAACGGGGCAACAACGGATTGATCCTCTTGGGAAAGGCGAATTTCCGAAGCGTCTCACCGCATTTTGCGGAGACTGCTCATTATAAATTTGCGAAGCCCTTTTCGCAATGTTTGAAAAACTGGGGGTTCGCATTTCTCGCGATGAAGCCGTTCCTGGGAGAAGTGGGCAGGGTCTATGCGGGCAGGCGCGGCGTCTTGTGGCTCCTTATCGGCTCGGTATTCTCCGCCACTGGGCTTTTTGGGTACACGCTCATGTTTTCGGACGTCACTGTTGTCCTGCCCCTGAGCCACAACGCCCTGATATGGGTGGTGCTCCTGGGCCTCGTTTTCATGGGCGGCATGGGGATTCACGGCGAACGGCGTCAAGGTCCTGCTCGAGCGCTTGTTCGTTGAGGAGCGCCGACGGATGAAGATCATTCCCAACGCCTTCGGGGAGAAGCCGGTGCTCAAGCTCATGTTCGCCGCCATGATCCGGGCTTCCGAGCGATGGCGCGCGCTCAAGGTCACCGGCTTCGAGCGCCGTCAGATGGACGCCCTGAGGCGGGAGCTGGACCAGAACTACGAGGCGGAAAACGACATCAGGCAGCCCTCGGCCGATATGCGCCAAAAGAAATTATCCAGCATCTACAGGACTTGACCGGTTCCGAGATCATTACCCGGTTGTATGCTATAACATCGCTTCATTCGAAAACATGAATACGATTCTGGTTCGGGGCAACTCCACGAGCAAGGGTGAAAAACGGAACTACTCCTCACTTGCGCTGTTATTGTCGCAACGACCCGGCAATCTTGTCGAGGTTTCGTTTGATTGCTTGTATGTTCCGTCCGGGAAGTCTCCCGGGCGGGCTCACAAAGGGAGGTGAATGTGAGAACAGCATTGACAATTCTTGCGGCGACGATTCTTGCGGCCCTGACGGTTTTGACCGGGTGCGGCGGAGGAGGGGGCGGAGGTTCTATTCCCACACCTGTTGTTATGCCGGATTCTCCTGAGATGGAAAATATTCCCGAACCATCCGGCATCGAGAATATCGCGGGGGTGGATATCCGGGATACGTGGAAATCACCCGAACCGATCAAGTCCTATTTTGCTCTTGAAGGAGGCGGCAATCTTCTCCGGTTCGAGGGGTTGGATGCGTCGGGGTATTCCGTCCTGGGTTCCAAGGACGGGATTACTTATGCACAAAGGATGTCAGGACCAACGGACACGATTGATATCGACTTCATCGGGGATTTTGATGGGTATTTTGATTCGTTGCCGGATTTCGTGAAGGGAGGCATTGAGAGAGCGGGGAAATCCTGGTCTCACAGGCTCAAGGACGTGCTCGGCCCCTTCATGTCAACGGATTCGGTGGTGACCCGTAAGGGGAGGAATGAGTTGGGACATACCATCCCGCGTCTGGTGGACGGGATTCTCCTTGATTTCGAAACTGATTTAGAGAATCCCAAGTGGGATTTTGAATGGGGATATTCCCGCGGGTTTTATCGGTACGAACAGATAGAGGGAAAGGACTTCACGGTCAGAACGGGTTGGGTCGAAGTGGCGGCGGGTGACATCAACAGAGGGCCACTGTGGTTCGCTTATCTCGCCGCTCATGAAATTGGCCACGCAATCGGACATGGGATAGAACTCGGGAGAACCGACACTCCGGAAACCATTGAACGTTACATAGACTACGAGCGCGGAGTATGGACCGGCCCGAACTTGACAGTGGCCAATGGCGGCAGGAACGTGGCTTTCCAGCCCGGGCATGAAAGAGAACCCGATTTCGGCCATTTAGGCGCCTGCGAGATGATCATGTCCTATTGCGGTGCTGGAATTGCAATCCCGCATGAGATGGATTTCGCCTACATGAAGGATATCGGCTATACCGTGGCGGACGATTATCCTTCGGAACCCGAGTTGTACAGCTATGGTGCATGGGCGCAACATTCGGCATGGGTGGTAACATCGGCCCGGACCATGACCTTCACCTCCACCCGCATCACCGATTATATAACGGTGGATGCGGATGTTTTCGGAAATCCATCTGTCACGAATTTCGCCGATGCGCACAGGGGAACGCTGACGTGGAGCGGTTCCTTGCTGGCCAGCGATATGGCCAGTTTTGCTCCGGTTTTCGGCGAAGCGGAAATTGTTCTTTCCGCCGACACTCTGGACGGCACGGTGCAGTTCCTGAATCTTCGCTCGGTAGTTGACGTGGAAGCGCAGGCTCAACTCACGGGATGGCGGAAATCCAGCTTGGCGTATGACGTGACGGTGGAAGAAAACGGGTTCACGGACGCAGACGGAAAAGTGATTGGCGGGTTTTACGGCCCGAATCACGAGGAGGCGGCGGGGACTTTGGATGATCGGGCGGAGAAAATTCTTGGAGCTTTCGGCGGGATAAGATAAGGAAAGCCGCGACGGATCAACCGGCAGTCCAAAGAACGCCGTAAGAATGACGAATGAATACCGGCGGAAGACATCTCCTTCCGTTTCGGAATCAAACTGCCATTTCAAAGAACCGGAAACGAACCGGGAGCAGGGATGAGAGGATGATGCCGATATACATGAGGAATGCGTCGACCCGTATTCTCATTTTGCCGATAGGGGAAACGAGAAGCCGCTTTCGTAGCGACAACCCCTCCTCGGGATTGTCCCACAAGTCGCCACTCGAGGGGATGTGTGGGAGTCGCATATGGGGTTTTGTTGAAAAAGCCCGGATCGGTCGAGATTGACCCACCGCGCGGCATCGGGCTTCGCAGATCGCTTGAAGCCCTCGTCCCGATCAAGCGCTTTCGAACCCTCATCCTGAGTAAGCGCGCAGGCGCCGTATCGAAGGATGGGGAAGCGCATCTCTCCGGCGGACGCGAATAGTGACACAAACGATTCATTCCGTACACGCAGAATTCGAAAAGGCCCCCTTGCTTGTTGCCAATGCGGGATGGCGAATTTAGGATAACATTCATCCAGGTTTTTAGGCGAGACCGTGCGAGACGCCATCTGTAGGCGGACGGATTATCATTTACATCACAAGCACAAAGAATATGACTCGACTCAAGAAGCTGTTTCATATAGAAACTACATCTTCATGGCTGACGCTTTTGTTTGGTGTGATATTCGTATTGACACTGTCTGGCTGTGGCGGCGGTGGGGGTGGTTCTGGAAGAGAAGTTATGATCATTCCGCCCGGAAACCGCGCTCCCACGGCCGTGCGGTCCTTCTCGAATCTTTCCTTGACGCATGAACCCGGCAACCCGCAACGATGGAGGTCCGAAGGCCTT
>CAYTSP010000138.1:0-8426 GCA_964440505.1 uncultured Nitrospinaceae bacterium | reverse complement strand
GTTCTTCAACGGAGTCGGCATCCTGCTCGGCGGCGCATGGGCCTACAAGGAACTGGGCTGGGGCGGATACTGGGCGTGGGACCCGGTGGAGAACGCGAGCCTCATGCCCTGGCTGGTGGGAACCGCTTTTCTCCACTCGGTGATGATTCAGGAAAAACGCGGGATGCTCAAGGTCTGGAACGTCTCGCTCATCATCATCACCTACGCGCTCACGATATTCGGCACTTTCCTCACGAGGAGCGGCATCATATCGAGTGTTCACGCCTTTGCGGACTCATCGTTCGGCTGGGCGTTTCTGGTCTACCTGCTGATCGCTCTCGTCATAGCCTTCGGGCTGATGATATGGCGTCTGCCCCGGCTTCAGAGCGAACACGAGATGGAGAGCTTCTTCTCGCGCGAGGCGAGTTTTCTGCTCAACAACGTCGTGCTCGTCGGCATCACGTTCGCCGTCTTCTGGGGGACGATATTCCCGGTCGTCTCTGAAGCGGTGAAAGGCATTAAAGTCACCGTGGGGCCGCCGTTTTTCAATCAGGTGAACGTGCCGATAGGGCTTTTGCTGATTTTGCTTTGCGGCGCGGGTCCTCTTTTCGCATGGCGCAGGACCTCGCGGAAGCAGATGAACCGGAGTTTCATCTACCCTTCGGTAGTCGCCGTGGGAGCTCTTCTCGTTCTGGTGCTCTTCGGCGTTCACCATGTCTATGCGGCGCTCGCGTTCGGGTTTTGCGCGTTCGTAGTGGGAACGATCGTTTTGGAGTACTGGAGGGGAACCTCTTCACGCGTGCGTCACCAGGGAGAGGGCATCGCCCGGGCCGCGTGGGAGCTCACCATGCGCAACAAGAGGCGCTTCGGCGGCTACATCGTCCACCTGGGGATGGCGATATTGTTCGTGGGCGTGGCGGCTTCCTCCGCCTATCAGGAGGTGGGCGAGGTGCGCCTGCGCCTGGGCGAGAGTTTCGCGCTCGACGGCGTGCGGATGCGCTATGAGGGGATTCGCGAGAACACGACGCCGCAATACCGCTCCTCTTTCGCGCGCCTGGGCGTCTACCGGGCGGGATTTCGCATCGGGGAGGTGGAGCCGGAGAAAAGGCTGTACTTCACGCCCCCGCAGCCGACGACGGAGCCCGGCATCCGCCGGGGGGCTCGTTCGGACATCTACGCGGTCTTCGCCGAGGCGGACCCCGACGGAACGGCCACGTTCAAGTTCATGGTCAACCCGTTGGTGAACTGGGTGTGGGCGGGAGGCGTCGTCTTCACGCTCGGCTCCATCGTCTGCTTCCTGCCGGAGCGCTGGGGCAGGCGAAGAAAGAAGCGGGCTTAGAACGATGGAAATTCTGGGGGCCGTCATCGCTTTCGGAGCCGTCGGCGCGGCGTTTTTCTACACCATCTGGCCCATCATGCGCCCTCAGGCGGCCCAAGGCATATTGCCGGATGAGGATAGCGCGCAGCCGCTTTCGAACCGCGAGTTGACGCGATTGCTGATGGAAAGAGAGCAGGCTTACAGGAACATCATGGACATCGAGTTCGACAAGGAGATGGGGAAGCTCTCGGAGGAAGACTACGCCCAGATGATGGCGCCCGCCCGGGCGCAGGCGGTGGAGGTGTTGAGACGCCTCGACGCCAGAGGGGTGAAGGAGGGGATGGCGCCCGTTCGGATGAACGAGCGGGAGGCGGCGCAGACGGCGGCCCGGTTCGAAACAAAACATCCGCCTTCCGGGAAAGTCGCGGCCGAGAAACCACCCTCGCTCGATGAGCGCCTGGAGGCGGAGATCCTGCGCTACAGGAAAAGCGCAGGAAAATCGCAGGATGAATCAGCCGTTTTGTCATCGGATGAGGGAGCGAAAAGCATGAAACCCCGGTTTTGCGCCTCGTGCGGCAACGCGGTGGATGAAGCGGATAATTTCTGCGCCGCCTGTGGGCGTCAGCTAAGTTGAAAGACATCGCTGCCACATGCTGCCTGATCGTCCTGAGCTTGTTCCTGCTGTTTTCTTCGTCCTCCTTGTCGCATGCAGGACCAGCGAAGCTCCAGGCTGCGCCGCCCAAGGCGAAGGTCCGGATCTCCGGCCCCACGACGACGGACCTCTCCCCGCTCAAGCTCAAGCGCAACATCCTCACCATCCGGCTGGAGAAGGGTTTTTTCGAGTTCGTCGAGATGATGGATTTCGAGAACGAGGGCAGCGCCACCATCGTCTCGAAAGGCGGCGCTCCCACGCTGCGCTTCGTTTTGCCCAGAAGCAGCAACATCAGAAACCCCCGGGCGCGCTGGGGCGCGGCGCCCGCAGGACTCGACCCCAAATTCCTCACTTCGGCAGGGGATGAACTCCGCACAACGGAGCCCATCCCGCCGGGGCGGAAATTCATCGTCCTGCTCTATCGCCTGGAGGATGAATTCGGCGGCATCAGGGTGTCGAAGCCGATTCTCTACGACACGCCGAGTTTCGCTGTCCTGCCCGAGAAAGACCGTGTGCAGGCACAGGCTCCCGGCTTTTCCGCACAACCTGCCGTCAACTTTCAGAACAGGGAATACAACCGCTTTGTGGGGGCAGCCAGGGCAGGCACGCTGGCGCGCATCGACATGCAGGCGCCCGATTCGATGGGCGGCCTTGGTGTTTTTTACGTCGTGGGGGGGGTGGTGGTCGTCTTGAGCCTGGGGTTGGGGCTTTATGTGCGCAAAAGAAGGAATACGGCCTACTCCACACAGGTGGAGCGCGAGGAGATACTGCGCGCCATCGCTTTGCTCGATGACAGGCTTGCGTCGGGAGAAATCACCTCGGACGAGTATGCCCGGGAGCGCGCTCCGCGCTTCGAGCGCCTCAAAGAACTCTCGGACTAAGAGGGCGGATGCCGTGCTGGAGGCTCTTGGCGTATCCAGGCGATATGGATGGAGGTGGGCGCTCAAGGATCTGAGCCTGTCCGTCTCCCCGGGAGAGACGCTGGCTCTTCTGGGCAGGAACGGCTCGGGCAAGACCACCCTTCTCAAGACGTTAGCCGGCTTGCTGAAGCCGACCGAAGGGGCGGTGCGCCTGTCCGGCCAGCCCATCTCCCGCGAGGCGAAGGGTAGAATCGGCCTGCTCTCGCACGAGCCCATGCTCTATGAGGGGTTGACGGTCCGGGAGAACCTCGAATACTTCGCCAGGCTTTTCGCCGTGGAGCACGAAGAAATGCAGACGCGTGTGGGTCTTTTGGCGCGCACGCTCGAAATGGAGGAACGCCTCGATGAGCCCGTGCGTGTCTTGAGTCAGGGGCTCAGACAGCGTGCGGCGTTTATACGCACGTTTTTGCATACACCCGAGGTTGTGCTGCTCGATGAGCCGTTTTCCGGTCTGGACACGAACGCGGTGGAACGCCTGGAGAGTGTAATCGATTTGCTGCGGGACCTTCGTGAGTACATCGTGGTGTTCACGACGCACGACGTATCAAAAGCCTTTGAGATGGCGGAAAGAATCGCCGTTCTGGCCGGGGGAAGGCTTGTCTATGAGGAGGATGTTGAAAATTCGAGCGAAGAGGATGTGTCGGCCGCGTTCGATGAATACACCAGAGGTTCGGCATGAGGCGTTTTTTTTCCGTCCTCCTCGCGGTGGTGGAAAAGGACTTGCGTCTCGAATGGCGGACGAAGGAGAGTCTCCTCGTCATGGTGGTGTTTGCGCTGCTGGTGCTCACGCTGTTCAGCTTCGCCTTCGGCCCCGGCGGCGGAAGCGGGGAGAACGCCCGGGCCGTGCAGGCGGGAATCTTGTGGATATCGTTCCTGTTCGCCTGCGTCATCGGACTGTCTCGTACCATGGGGGTGGAGCGCGAGAGCACAGGTTTTTCGGCCATGTATGCAAGCCCCGCCGACCCGTCCGCGTTGTATCTGGGCAAAGTGGTGTCCGTTGCCGTTCTGATGGGGATCATGGAGTTTGTGGGCTTCGCCGTTTTAGCGGTTCTCTATCATGCGGATGTGTGGAAGTCGGTCGGTGCGCTCGCACTCATCGCTGCCTCAGCCACCCTCGGAGTCGCTGCTGCCGGCACATTGTTCTCCGCCATGAGCGCGCGTACGCGAACGCGTGAGGTTTTGCTGCCCGTATTGATGTTTCCCGTTCTCGTGCCCGTTCTGATCGCCGCGGTCAAGGCGACCGAAGCGCATCTCGGCGGTGGCGGGTGGCCGGATTCAAAGGATTGGATACGCTTGATGTTGGTGTATGATGTGGTATTCTTGGTGACCGCCTCGATGGTATTTGAGTATATTTTAGAAGAATAATATCAATGCTTTATAATATTATTTCTAGTGAATTACTTTATGTATTGCCGCCGCTCTGCGCCGCCGGGAGGAGGGCTTGATGCGCCGAAACGAGCGGGGAATGTTCGGGTGGTTGCCGGTTCTGGCCTTGTGCGTCCTTGCCTTCGCTGTTTTTGCGAATTTCTTCATCGCTGGCAACGACAGGCTCCAGGGGCCGCCGCAGCGTATATTCTACATCCACGTGCCATCGGCCTGGGTGGCGTATTTGGCCTTTTTCCTGGTCTTTGTTTTTTCGATTAGATATCTGGCGAAAAGGAACCCGGACGACGACATCCGCGCGCACGCCTGTGCGGAAGCGGGGGTCGTCTTCTGCACGCTGGTGCTCATCACCGGGCCCATCTGGGCGCGTCCGGTCTGGGGCGTGTGGTGGACTTGGGACGCGCGGCTCACCACAACGCTCATTCTCTGGATGATATATGTGGGGTATCTGATGCTGCGCGCCTATATGACGGAACCCGAGCAGAGGGCGCGTTTCGCCGCCGTGATGGGGATTGTGGGCTTTCTGAACGTGCCCATCGTGCACATGTCGGTGGAATGGTGGCGCACCCTGCATCCCAAGCCTGTGGTGATGCGTTCGGGCGGGTTGAGAGATCTGCCCGATTCCATGCACGTCGCCTTGTGGAGTTCCCTGCTGGCATTTACGCTCCTGTTCGTGTGTTTCGTCCGAAAGCGCGCGCAAATCGAGCGTCTGAACGCACGGGTGGAAGAGGCGCGCGCCGCGCGGGAGGGAGGATGATGGGCTACGTGGCGGCGGCGTACATTGTCGTTTTGGGCGGATTTGCGCTTTACTGGTGGACTCTCAAGGCGCGGATGGATATTTTGATCGAGGAGGAGAAAAAACTTGCCCCTGGGGGAGATTCTCCATGATGCGACTTGTTCTCGCCTTATGTCTCGTCGTCGCTTTCAATGCGCATCCAGCGGTGGAGGCCGCCTCGCCTGGAGCGAAGACCACCTTCTCCGAAGTGGCGGGCGCCCTCATGAGCCCCGTCTGTCCGGGGAAATTGCTCCACGACTGCCCGAGCAGCGAGGGCGCCCAACTCCGCGAACTCGTGCGCCGCAAGATATTCTCCGGTGAGACGAAAGAGCAGATCGTCCGGTATTTCGTCGAAGTGTACGGCCGGGAAGTCCTGCCAAAACCACCGGCGGAGGGTTTTTATCTTACCGCCTGGCTTCTTCCTTTCGGGGGATTGCTGGCGGGCTTCGGCGTGGTATTCGTCCTGGTGAGGGCGTGGACGAAGCGCCCCGACGACGCTGAGCAAAGCGAGGAGAGGAGAGAAGTCCCACAAAAATCCGCCTCGGATGATCCCCTGGAAAATCGCTTGCAGCGCGAGCTTGGTGATTTCGAGGGTTGAGCCGCCATATTTCGTACGCTGAGAGCATTCGATGAATTATAATCCCAAAACCGAACTCGTCAGAAATCTCGACGGATTTTCTCCACCACCCCGCCGGAGCATCAAATGGCGGCTGATTGGAATGGTGATCAGCCTCGTCCTGGTTGTCTGGATGATTGTGTATTTCGGAAAGCGAGGGGAGCGGCCGACGCGAGAGGTGGAAAGAAAGCAGGCGCAGGTCATGCCAAAGGAAGGCGCAGGGGATGGCGCCTCCCTCTACCGCGACATGATTTTTCTGAAACAGGTGAAGCGTTCTGATGCTCCGGATGTGATGCTCAAAACACTGGACGGGCAGAATCATTCCCTCACACTGCATGAGGGAAAGCTCGTCCTGGTGAATTTCTGGGCGACGTGGTGCCAGCCGTGCATCCGGGAAATGCCCTCCATGGAGCGGCTTTATGCGAAATACAAATCGCAAGGTCTCGAGATCGTGGCGATTTCGCTGGACCAGGGCAATGAGGATGATGTGCGCGAGTTCGTCGCGAAGCTGAAACTGACTTTTCCAATCATCCTCGACCCCGAGCACAAGGCGAAGGCGCTCTACAAGGTGCGGGGCCTGCCGACGACCTATCTCGTGGACAGAAAGGGCCAGGTGGCGGGCTACGGCGTAGGTCCCCGTGAGTGGGACAGCGAGGCCGCCTTCGCCCTGGTGGGCCACCTGCTTGATGAGAAAAGCTGAAAGTATGGAAGCGTCTAACAGCTCGAAACCAGACCAGCGGAAGGCGAAGCGGCTGGCCGTTTCGTTCATCCTGGCGCCGGTGCTTTTGACGCTGCTCTGGGCGGTGGGCGAGCGCCTGACGACGGAGCGTGTCGAGGAAGCGCCTGCGACCAACCTCGAAATCGGCCGGCAAGTACCGTCTTTTGAATACCCGCTTCTGGGCGGGGGGAGCGCCTCCCTCGCGAGCCAGAGGAACAAGGTGGTGCTCATCAACGTGTGGGCCACGTGGTGCGTTCCGTGCCTGGAGGAGATGCCGGATTTGCAGCGCCTCTACGTCAGGATGAAAAAAGACGGCGCGCCGTTCGAGATACTGGCGGTGAGCATCGACGCCCTGGGGGCGGATGCGGTCCGGAAATTCGTCGACCGCTTCGGCCTCACGTTCCCGATTCCGCTCGACCCGCGCGGGAGCATCAAGAAACTCTACCGCACGACCGGCGTGCCGGAGACGTTCATCGTGGACCGCCAGGGCCGTCTGTTGCAGAAAATCATCGGCGCCCGTAAGTGGGACGCGCCCGCGGTCGTCGCCTACCTCAAGCGGGCCGCCGGCTCCTAGGCGAATTTCCCGGCGCTCTTCCGGGCGGGCGAGAATCACCCTCCCTCCCGCGTCCGGGCCGGCAAGCCCTCGTTTTTGGTTCAAGTCCATCCTTCGCAAGGGAGGGCCCCCGCTTCCGTCCGCCTTTGTTTTTGACGGTGGTTTTTCCGCATCGGTTGGATTTGACGGCGGAATGACGAACGCGGCCTGTCCGGAGACGGGGGATTGTCCTGTAGGAGTGCTCCCGGTGGGTGCCCGCCGATGTTGTGGGGGCCGTTCGCGAACGGCCCCTACAAAAGCGTAATTGCGGTCGGACGAGGGGTTTCCGTAGGGGCGGTTCGAGAACCGCCCGCATAAACATACATGGGGCTTTTCACGAATGGCGGGGCATGCCCCTACGCAATCCCTGTCTCATTGGCAGGGTGTCTCCCTCGGGCGGAAAATCCTCCCCCGCCGGGGTTTATCAACAACCCCTACCGGTCGGGTATGCCCCATCAAAGCTCGAAACCGAGCTCTAGTTCCTCGTTCAGCTTTTGCATCTGCTCCAAAACGGCGGGCGTGATGGGTACGCCGATGCGCCTGTTCTCCTCCTCGGCAATGGCCTCGGGCTCGCCGTGAATGTAGATGCGATCGTGGCCCGGCGCTTTTTTCGCCCCCCGGATGGTCTCGAAGAGTTTCGTCATATCCTCGAATATGGCGGATAAGTCCCTGAAGCCGGACGTTTTGATCGCGCCCATGAAGTGGCCCGTGGCGGATTTCGCCTTGCCCGCGGCACCCGCCAGGCGGCTTTCCAGGCCCGCGCCCGAGAGGACGCCGCAAAGAATATCCACCATCAACTGGAGGCCGTAGCCCTTGTGGCCTCCGTTCTCGTCTCCTTCGCCGCCCAGGGGTGCGAGCGGCACCTCGTAGTTCAGGATGCTTTTCTCGTTCAACGTCGGCGTTCCCAGTGAGGAGAGCACCCAGCCTTTGGGGACTTCGCGCCCTTCGCGCAGCGCCGTCTCTATTTTGCCCACGGCCGTCACGGCGGTGGCCATGTCGAGGTGGAAATCGGTTCCTCCCGGCCCGCCGGGTATTGCCACGCTCATCGGGTTCGTGCCGAAGATCGCCTCCGCCCCGAACGTGGGCGCGGTGCGCCGCCCGCCGTTCGTCATGCTGATGCCGATGAAGCCCGCTTCCATCGCCTTTTGGGCCCAATAGCCTGCATACCCGAAGTGGCTGCTGTTGCGCACGGTCACGAAGCCGGAGCCGTGTTTTTCCGCCATGGCGAGGGCCTCGTCCATCGCGCGGTTCGAGGCGACGATGCCGATGGCGTCGTCCGCGTCGAGCAGGCCGGTGGTGTCGCTTCCCTTGTAGAATTTCATGTCGGGCCTGTTGTTGAGCACGCCGTTCTCGATGCGAACCATGAAGAAGGTCAGCCGCGCCGCCCCGTGGCTGCGGATGCCTCTCAAATCGGCGCTGACCAATACTTTCGCCACCAAGCGGGCGTCGTCCTCGGGCACGTCCTTGTTGCGG
>CAYTSP010000137.1:0-46199 GCA_964440505.1 uncultured Nitrospinaceae bacterium | reverse complement strand
CTCATGGTGGCGCATCTCCTTGTGCTGAATGGTCGGGCTATGTGACAAACCCATTTCAGCAGGATGCGCCGCCTCCTTCAATTCGGCTCATACACAACTTTTGATAGTAACTCCCCGATTGTTCAACAACTTCTCCTCGCTCACGTTTGACCCAGCGCATCTGCCCGCATTTGCCGTCATGGCGAAGGCCCGGGAGCGCGGCATAATCACGCCGCGGACCGGCCTGTCGAGCCGGGGTGGAATTTCCGTAAAATACGATAAATATAGATAAATTCACGGGGTTTTTCCGTAAATTACCGGCAATTTATTTTCTGGGGAAATGACGCCGACGAATCGCGACGCAGGGGCATTCTGCCACGTACCGCGCCCCCCTCGATGACGGCAAATGCGGGGATTTGCGAGGATGAAATATACGCGCAGCTGCGGGGAGCAGCGGGCGGAAATCGACCCGGCGGTCCGGCGCGACGGCGGCGCCATGACGAACGCGCCGGGCAAGAACCGGGGCGGAACGCGGGCCGTGCCGCGCGGCGCAAGGAATTTATATGCTGTTGAATATATTAGCGTTAGGGCGATGGACTCATTCGGGCCGCAGGAGGCTCCTGGCTCTATCCCCTTCAGGCGTCACGGCGAGCACCTCGAGACTCGGCCTCGCGGGACTCCTCGTGAGCAGGAGTTCCACGGGCTCATCCAGCGCCATGATCTCGTGCACCTCTCCGGGCCGGAACTGAACCAGGTCCCCGGGCGCGGCCTCCAGAATCTCTCCTTCCACGGCGATTCGCAGCCCGCCCTTCAGGAGATAGAGGAACTGCTCGTCGTGGTGGTAATGCGGGTTGGAATGGCCCCTCGCCTCCATGCGGAAATAACCGATGGTGGTATGGGCGCCATCGACCCAGGCGGCGTCTGCGGTCACGTAGTCGGCCGCCTTTCCCTGGTTCTGGCTGGCGAGGTTTCTGTAAATCGGCATGGAATAGCTCCTGTAGACGAGGTGATGACGGAAGACGGGATGTCAGGGGTATTCTAACGGCATGGACTCGCAATCTGTCCAGCCCCCATGTATATTTGTGCGGCTTGACTAACGTATCCTGCGCTTCATCAAGTTTCTCCGGAGGCATTTCGTGAGCACTTCTCCCGTGGATGAGTTCGAGTATTTCTTTGAGAAACCCTGGTCGGACGGCCTCCCGGTCATCTCCCCGACGGAAGAGCGGCTGGGCCTCATGCTGGCGGGCACATCCCGCGATCCGGACGAAGTCCTCGGCGACGTGCCTCCGCTTTTGGCGCAAGCGGACGTTCGAAGCATCGCCGCTCATGCCGTCATGGCCGGATGCAAGCCGGAATATCTGCCCGTTCTCATCGGGGCCGTGGAGGCCATTTTAGAGGAAAAATTCAACGTGGGCGGCGTGCAGGCGACGCTCTCCTGCGCGGCCCCTCTGTTGATCGTGAACGGCCCTTACGCCAGGAAAATCGGCTTGCACGGCGGGCTCGGCTGTTTCGGTCCCGGGAATCGCGCAAACGCGACGATTGGCCGAGCCATCAGGCTTTTGCTCCTCAATATCGGCGGCGGAATTCCGGGCATCACCTCGATGAGCACGTTCTCACAACCGGGCAGGTTCACGTACTGCATCGCCGAGAATGAAGCGGAAAGCCCCTGGGAGTCTCTCGCGCAGACCAATGGTTTCGAAGTTGAGGAGAACGTCGTCACCGCCGTGCATGTGGAAGGCCCCGTCATGTCCTGGGATGACGTGAGCGACGACCCCGAACGCATGTTGCCCTCCATTGCGGACACCATGTCGCATTTGGGCTCCTGGAACTGTTGGGCCAACACGGATCTCGTGGTGGCGATGAGCCCGCAGCAGGCCGCGATTTGCGCAAAGAGAGGGTATTCAAAGGCGGATGTCCATGGACGGCTTTGCGAAATCGCGGGCCGCACGGTGGGCGAACTCAAAACGGGAGGGCATTTTCGGGAAAATCGCATTAGAGACTTTCCGTTCCCCGTCGACCTGGATGATGACGATTCGTTCGTTCCGACGATTAAAGAGGCCCAAAGACTACTCTTGATCGTGGCGGGTGGCGTTCCGGGGCCGATTACGGCTGTAATGCATGGCTGGAACGGAAGCAGCCGTTCCGTATCCCGAGCATTTGAGTCGTCGTGATATCCATATATTTCAAGGGGTGAATGGTTTTGAGCGACCCTCAAGATGAATTCGAGTTTTTCCTGGAAAAACCCTGGTCGGACGGCTTGCCCGTCGTCACCCCGACGGAAGAGCGCATCGAGCGCATGCTTTCGGGTACGAAGAGAAGTCCTGCCGAGTTCATCGGCCAGGTTCCTCCCGCCATGGGTGAAGCAACGGTCCATAGCGTGGCGGTTCATGCGGTAATGGCGGGCTGCAAGCCGGAATACCTGCCGGTCGTGCTCGGCGCCACCTCCCTCATGCTTCGCGATGAGTTCAACACGAACGGCGTGCAGGGCACGATGCACGGCGTGGCGCCCCTGATGATCGTAAACGGCCCGTATTCCGAGCAAATCGGCATTCACGGGGGCAACGGCTGTTTCGGCCCCGGATTCAGATCCAACGCTTCGATCGGCCGTGCCATTCGCCTGATTTTAATGAACCTGGGCGGAGGCATCCCGGGCGTTTCTTCCATGACGATTTTCGGTACGCCGCTACGCTATACCGCGTGCGTAACGGAGAACCTCCAGTTTCATCCCTGGGAGACGCTCGCTGAATCCAGAGGATACGGGGCGGACGAGAATGTGATCACCATGGCCATGGTGGAAAGCCCGCGCCTGACCTTCGATGACGTCAGCGAGGAGCCCGAGAGACTGCTCCGGGGGATCGCCGACGCGATGACGGGTTTGGGCTCCTGGAACATGCACGCGCCCAGGACCGATATGGTCGTCGCCATGAATCCCCAGCATGCGAAAATTTGTTTCGAGGGCGGCTTAACACGCGCGGACGTGCACCAGCGGCTGTGTGAACTGGCCGGCCACAAAGTGAAGGAGTTGAAACGAGGCGGCAACTGGCGGCGCGAGCGCGCCTTGGATATGTACATACACGTAGATCCCGATGATGATGACTTTTTCGTTCCCGTCATCAAGGATCCCCGTGACCTGCACTTGATCGTCGCGGGCGGCTGGGGATCGGGCAGCGCGGTTTGTCACGGATGGAGCGGCGGCAGCCGCGCCGTTCATGGGGTGTATGAGGTATAGCGCCGGAGTCGCAATGACAGGTAAAGCGGTGTCATATTCCCATGGATGAATTCGAGTTTTTCTTTCAAAAATCCTGGTCGGACGGCCTGCCGGTAATTCCCCCTTCAGAAGAGAGAATAACCGCCATGCTTTCGGGCACAAGGCTTGGGGCTTCGGAAGTCATCGGCTTGGTGCCGCCCCTCATGGGGGAAGCCAGCGTCGAAGCGGTTGCCGCGCACGCCGTGATGGCGGGGTGTGAGCCTCCGTATTTGCCCGTCGTTCTTGCAGGTCTTGGAGCGCTTCTTGCGCCAAAACTCAACCTGAACGGCGTTCAGGGAACCATGCACAGCGCAGCACCTTTGATCATTGTGAATGGGCCTTATTCGAAAAAAATCGGTTTGCATGGCGGCACGGGTTGCTTTGGGCCGGGTTTTCGGGCGAATGCGACGATTGGCCGCGCCATCCGGCTCATTCTCATGAACCTGGGCGGCGGCGTGCCAGTTTCCGCCTCGATGAGCACGTTCGGCTCACCTGCCCGATATACGTTTTGCATCGCAGAGAATGAAGCGGAAAGCCCTTGGGAGCCATTGTCCGTCACGAAAGGGTTTCATCGGGATGAGGATGTTGTAACCGCCGTGATGACGGAAGCGCCTCAAGGATATATCGATGATTATTCAAAAGAGCCGGAATCTTTTTTTGTGGGTCTGGCGGATAAGATATCCACCTTGGGTTCGTTGAACATCTGGCTGAAGACCCAAGTTGTCGTTGCCTTGGGTCCGGATCATGCGCGCATGTGCGCGGATGCGGGACTGGAAAAAAAAGATGTTCATCGTCGAATTATGGAACTTGCGCGCAAGCCCCTTGGAGAGTTGAAAAAATCGGGCTATTGGCGTGAGGAGATGGCAGCCAAGTGGCCATTTGACGTGGACCTGCAGGATGATTCGTTTATGGTCCCGGCGATCAAGGATGAGGACGATCTGATACTTCTCGTCGCAGGGGGTACGCCCGGGCCGGTGACGGCTGTCATGCCCGGCTGGGTGGATGGCAGCGAGGCGGTCTCGACGGATTATCCACCATAAGCGTTTTGGCAGGGCTTACCTTTGAGGATGAGTATATGGATGAGTTTGAGTTTTTCTTTGCTAAAGAATGGTCGGACGGCTTGCCTGTCGTGACGCCGACGAAAGAGAGAATCGATTTGATGCTCTCGGGAACGACAAGGAAGCCGGGTGAAGTGCTCGGCCACGTAGCTCCGGCAGGGGGTGAACTCAGCATTCAAAGCGCGGCGGCCCATGCCGTGATGGCGGGTTGTAAGCCCGAATACATGCCGGTGCTGATAGCTGGGCTGGAAGCGCTTCTTGAAGAGCGTTTTAACGTAAATCTGATTCAGGCGACGACAAGTGCGGGCGCGCCTTTTCTGTTGGTCAATGGTCCCTACGCAAAGGAGATCGGACTGCACGGCGGCGTGGGCTGTATGGGCCCCGGCTATCGCGCAAATTTGACCATTGGCCGCGCCGTTAGACTTATCATGATGAATGTTGGTGGTGGAATTCCTGGAGTCACCTGTCTCGGCGGTTTTGGAGGCCCCTGGCGAAACACGTATTGCATCATGGAGAACGACGAGGAATCTCCCTGGGAGTCGTATGCGGAATCAAAAGGATTTTCAAAAAACGACAATGTGGTGACAATGATTCCACTCGAAGGGCCCGTGCAGGTATGGGATGATGCGAGCCTGACGCCCGACCGGCTTCTTGCGACGGTTGCCGATATGATGTCCGCATTGGGTGGGCCCAATATGTATCGGCAAGCGGATATGGCGGTAGTCCTGGGTGCGCAGCATGCGCATCTTTGCGCTGACGCCGGAATGACTCGTAGTGATGTCCATCAAAAATTACTGGAAATGGGTGGGCGCACTATAGGGGATATCAAGCGCGGCGGTATCTGGCGGGGCGAGAAAGGCGCGGATCGCTGGCCGTTTCCCGTGGATGTGAAAGATGATGATTTTTTTGTGCCTGCGGTTGGCGATCCCGAAGATCTTCATTTAATCGTCGCGGGAAGCAGGGGTTCGCCCTCCAGCATGGTCATGCACGGAATTACGGTGGCGTGTCGGGCCGTGACAAAAACATTTGACGTGTGAAAAATTTCATTCCGAGAGAAGATCGGCAGCAGGCTGGATTTTCAGCAGAACACCAAAATGTCGAAAAGACTCTGTTCGATCTGCTCTTTATACTGCCAGAAATGCAACGAGTGTTTCTTTGGAAAAGAGCCCCGGGAATATCGCCGGGGCTCTTTTGTGATCGAAGCCTGTTAATGACCGTTGCTTTTGCCGTTTTTCTTTGTTACCGCCCAGCAGACTCGCTCAGGCGTGATGGGCAGATCGTAGACTTCCGTTCCTATTGCATCGTTGATGGCGAGGGCGACGGCGGCCGGCGCGTTATTGCACGGAGGTTCTCCGACGCCGCGTGCGCCATATGGACCCGCCCCTTCCCCGCATTCGAGGACGACGGACTCAAATTCGCCTATATCCGATGAGGTGGGGATCAGATACTCGTGAAAGCTTTGTGATCGGCAGTCTCCTTCCACCATGGTGATTTCCTCGTGCAGCGCATAGCCAATTCCCATTACCGCGCCGCCTTCGAATTGCCCCTCCACGCTTTGAGGATTCAGCGCTCGCCCGACATCGTGGGAAGCGATGTGCTTCAAGAGATTCACTTCGCCGGTTTCGATGTCGACTTCCACTTCACTTGCATGAACGCCAAAAGTGTAGTCCGACCATCCACCCATGCCGTTCATATATCGCTCCGGATTCTCATATTCATGTCCCGGCATGTTGTAGCCATGGGTGCAATGCAGTGCCTCGCCCATTTTTTTGGCTTCGCCAGCCGCTGCACCGATGCCAACTCTTCTCTCGGGAGCGGAGGCCACCCATGCCTCCCCGCCTCCGAGGCGAATGTCCTCATCAGCAGCCTCGAGCAAAGAAGCAGCGCCTTTGGTAACGGCTTTTCGAACTTCGTCTGCGGCAAGTTGAACAGCGTGCCCAGCCATGAGTGTTTGGCGAGAACCTGCAGTGATGCCCGAGAGCGGCGTAGTAGCGGAATCGGACAGACGGGTGGAAACCTGATCGAGCCTGAGCCCCAGGGTTTCAGCCGTGATGCTTTGAAGCGTAGCGCCCTGGCCAGCGCCTATATCCGGCGCGCTCACTCGGACAACGGCGCTGCCATCCGGCTCGAGGTGAACCGCCGCATTTGCATCGTCATTCGGCCTTCCATAGCCGGTGATGTTCGCCGCCGCCGCCCTGCCAATGCGTTTGCCCGGGCCTGGTTCTGTGGGTTCGCCCAATGCCTGAAGCGCGCCGTCGAGGCACCCTTCCAGGTTCGGTTCGTAAGGAATTATCTGCCCGGTCGGTAGTTCCTGGCCTTTCTGGATGAAATTCTTGCGCCTGAATTCGTATTTATCCATCCCGATGGCGTCTGCAACCAGATTCATTTGGGTCTCATATGCGAAGCAGACCTGGTTTGATCCGACACCACGCATCGCGTTGGTAATGGGATTGTTGGTGAGATAACCGTGCGCACGAATTTTTGCGTTGGGGACATCATATGGGCCTGCGGCGATACACATCGCGCCCAGGAGGAAAAGATTTGATTTATATGGATATGCGCCTGCGTCTCCTACGATGTCCGCCTGTACGGCCAGGATTTTCCCGTCCTTGGTCGCTCCTGTTTTGTATTTCATATAGAAAGGATGTTTTTTCGAGGTATTTCGGATGCCGTGCTCGCGACCCAACACCATTACGGCGGGTCTTTGCGTATGCCAGGTGAGCAGCGCCAGGTAAGGTTCTACAGTCAGCATGCCCTTGGCGCCGAATCCGCCGCCGACATAAGTACCGAGGTGGCGGACGCGGCTATGCGAGATTCCTAAAATCGCCGCAATGGCGCGATAGTATTCAATTAGCTGTGTGCCGACGCGGATGGTGATAACGCCGTCTTCCTCCATCCAGGAAGTACCGGAAGCGGGTTCCAGGAAGGCGTGTTCAGCAAGTTGTGTGGTGTATGTTTTCTCAATCACCACATCGGCTTCGTCGAAAGCTGTTTTTAGGTCTCCACGGGTGACCTCAAAGTCACACGCTTGTCGTTTTTCGGCGCTTGTTTCATCGTGACGCGTAGTCCATACGCCCTCTTCCGCCTCGATTTCCACCTCGATGGCCGCTATCGCGGCATCAAGCGCTTCTCTGTTTTCGGCGCCTACGATGGCGAGAGCGTCTCCGGTAAATTCAATTTTATCTTCCACCAGCACGGGTTGATGGGGCAGGCCCGGTGTGCCGGAGCCGAATCGCGCGTTTGTGCCAGGAATATCCTTTGCAGTCAGAATGGCGGCTACGCCCGGGATGTTTTCGGCTTTTGAAGTGTCGAGTTTTTTCAAGCGGCCTACGGGGATGGGCGTAAACAGTACGCCGCACTGCAAAGCACCTGCGGGTATCGCGTCTTCTCCATAGGGCATGGAGCCATCCGCTTTCGGAATAGCGTCGTATCGAACATTCGACTTGCCGATGATATCGTAATCGGCCATTTGTCTGCTCCTTAAGGTTAAGAGGTTTTCTGTAAATTAGACTTGATTTTGCCAAAATTCGGCGAATCTGAGAAGCGGATAAAAGATCATTCGTATTTTCAAGAGAAAATCGACAAGAGAAATTCGAATGGTCTGATATCGTAGACAAGGAATGATTTGCGGGATATGATTTAAGTTCGATTGAATTCACATATCATTTGGAGAAAACCATGGCGAACGGAATGGGATTCATTGATCCGACGGCGGGAGGGTCGGCCGCGCGAATCGAGCTTGCGCAACGGCCCGGCGATCTTTCGGGAAAGGTGGTGGGGCTCCTCGATAACACCAAAGAACAAGCGGATATCATTTTGGAAACCCTGGGGAATGCCCTCCGAGAGCAATACGATGTGGCCAGAGTCATTTCGAGGCGAAAAGAACATTACTCGAAGCCAGCCACTGACGAAATGATCGAAGAAATGGCCCAGGAGGTGGATGTGGCGATAGCCGCATTGGGAGGCTGAGGCTCCTGCACGTTGTGCAGTGTGCACGACACGGTTGAATTTGAAAAACGGGGCATTCCTTCAACGACAATTATCACCGAGGCGTTCAAGAACGCGGCGGATTTTCAATTCCGCGGCAAGGGCATGGAAGGGCATCCGTATATTCAGTTGCCTCACCCGGTCAGCAATTTACAGCCTGATGAAATGAGAGACACGACGCTGAAGTTTGTCGAAGAAGTAGCCGGCCACCTGAAAAGCTGATCCGAATTATTGAGAAAAAGTATTTTCCAGGAGGGGGGATACGTGCGCGAATTTGAAACAATCTCATATACGGAAGAAGATGGATTGGCGGTCGTGAAGCTCAACCGTCCGGAGAGCCTGAACGCAATCAGTTTCAAGATGGCGGAAGAATTCGTGGAATTGGCGCGGACCTTGGCCGACGCGCGGAATGTGCGTGTGGTCATCCTCACTGGAGAGGGACGTGGCTTCAGCACGGGTCGCGACCTGAAAGAAAGCACCACGCATACGAAGGATATGGCCGATCAATACCAGCGCTACGTGATGTCGGCGACGACGTTATGGGAGCGCTTGCCCATGCCGACCATCGCCGCCATCAACGGCCATACGTTCGGCTGGGGCGTGGAAATCACCTTGGTATGCGATATCAGACTGGCCGCGGAAGAAGCCACCCTTTGTTTTCCGGAATGCAGCCTTGGTATTTTCCCGGGAGCTGGCGGCGTAGTCTGGCTTCAAAGGATCATGCCGGCCGGTCAGGCGAAAGAGTTGGTTTTCACGAGCAAGAGAATCGATGGGAAAGAAGCCGAGCGCATCGGCTTGGTGAATAAAGCGCATCCGCTGGATGTGCTGATGGATGAAGCTACTTCGATGGCGGAGAGGATAAGAGACAATGGCCCCTTGGGCGTTCGTGGCGCGAAAAAAGTGATCGATCAAACGCTCGATATGCCGCTCGCTCAAGCTATCGAGTTTTCCAACGCCCACAGGTTACCGTTGAATCACACCAGGGATTTCGCCGAGGCGCTGGCGGCGTTCAAAGAGAAGAGGAAACCTGTTTTTACCGGAGAATAAAGGCGTTAAAATTTCTATGAAACACTGAGCCTGTCCTTTGGAGGACGGGCTTTTTGTTCATTGTGGCGGGACATGAATACAGACTTCCTCATCACACAATTCGAATCCCATGTCGCGAGCATCACCGTAAATCGGCCGGAAACGCGAAATGCATTCAACACGCCATTGATGGAAGCCATGTGTAAAAAGATGGATGAAATTGAACAGACGCCGGGTATTAAGGTCCTAATTGTGACGGGAGCAGGAAGCTCTTTTTCTTCAGGACGCGACCTCAAGGAAAGCGCCATCCATACGAAAGAACAGGCAAAGCGCTTCATGTTATTGGGCGAGAGATGGAGCAAAGCCCTTCGTGAACTGCCCATCCCGACCATAGCAGCTGTGAACGGGCCCGCTTTCGGGTGGGGGATGGTGTTAATGCTCTCATGTGATATTCGTGTTGCAGTTAGCGATGCTGTTTTGGGGTATCCGGAGACTGGGTTGGGGGTATTTCCGGGAGGGGACGCAACCGTTCGTCTGACGCGACAGATTTTTGTTCCATCCGTAAAAGATTTAGTGCTCACCGGCAGAAGATTTGATGCGCGAGAGGGATATCGCTTAGGATTGGTGAATCGCGTCACATCGAAAAGAGACTTGACGGCGCAAGTCCGCGAACTGGCCAGTGAAATAACCCAACATCCGCTGGAAAGACTAAAGGCGATGAAATCAACATTTTTGAAAATCGAAACGATGCCGCGCTTCGGGCATTTGTCGGTGGCCCGGAAAATCGATAGATGAAAGTCAGGGAGTGTTTTTTGCAGGCGGTAGCGATTGTTGGAGCGGAGGAAGACGCCAGAGAAACCTGGGCGGACATGAACAGAATAAACGCGCCTTGGGCGGCGGTTTTTGAGGGCAACCGCTTGATTGGCATCGTGAACAAAATGGATCTCGATGCGTTTATTCGTGTTCCTGAGGTGTTTAAGAACGTGGGAGAGGTTGCCAAAGCGGGCATGCCTGCAAGGCGTGGGATATCACTGTCACCGAACGCGGATTTGAACGAGGCTGTTCTTCGGCTTGAATTGGCCAGAGCGGATGCCGCTTTTGTGGAAGGCGTCGCCAGGCCGCCCGGTGTCATGGAGATGGATACAGCCAATCGCACATTGTCCCTTTCTTCATGATGCGCTTTCGTTTTTCCTTAAGGGCAACCGAATGATATGCCTCGTTTTCAGTGGATGATTGACGGGAGGAGCGCACATGGAATTCACGTTGAATGAAGAACAATTACGAATTCAGGAGATAGCCAGAAAATTTTCCTATGAAGAACTGGCCCCAGTGGCACCCGAGCGTGACCGGATCCAGAACTGGGAAGAGCGCATGCCGTGGGATCTGACCGAAAAAGCAAGCGCTTTGGGCTTGAGGCAACTGCCTTATCCTAAGGAACATGGCGGTATGGGCGCCGATGTGCTTTCGTGTTGTCTGGCGGGAGAGGAACTTGCCGCAGGTGATCTCGGTTTTGCGGTGAACCTGGATCAGACATGGAAGTTGTCCCATATATTCGAGAAAGTAGAGCCTGAAGTCAGGGACCCCTGGATAAAACGCTTATGTGAAGAACCAAGATTCCTGGCTGCGATTTCCATGACGGAAGAAGGAGCGGGAACCGATCATCAGGGATATTACGATGATCCCTCGATCGCGCTTTATACACATGCCGAGAAAGAGGGCGGTAAATGGATCATCAATGGGAAAAAGCGCTATGTCAGCAATGGCCCTGTTGCCTCATTGTACGTTTTGGCGGCGAGAACCGACCTCAGTAAAAACTTGAGAGAAGGATTAACCGGGTTTCTGGTTCCAAGAGAGACCCCCGGCATATCGATAGGCGATGTTCATGAAAAGATTGGCCAGCGTCTTTCGATGAATTCAGAAATTTTCTACGAAGACATCGAGATTCCCGAGAACCACATCATTCTGGGCGAAGGGAACATGTTCGAAATCAGAGGCAATCTCCTGGCGATGGGGAAACCGGAAGCAGCCGCTACGGCCCTGGGTGTCGGGCGCGCTGCGTTTGAGAAGTCGCTTGCCTACAGCCGAGAACGCGTCCAGGGCGGCAAACCCATCGGCCAGCACCAGGCGATAGAAACCATGCTCGCCGATATGGCAATGAACCTGGACATTGCGCGCACATACATCTGGCGCACCGCCTGGGCGGTGGATCATCAAAAGCCCTACGATTTCACCCAAGGATGGAAATGCAAAGTTTTCGCATCGGAAGTCGCCTTTGATTGCGCGCGCCTGGGCATGGAGGTATTCGGCGGCGCGGGCATCATGCACGATGCTCCCATGGAGAAATACCTTCGGGACGCTAGTACGTTCTTGCATTCTGACGGCACGAATCAAATCTTGCGGTTGAGAACGGGGCAAGCCTATGTGAAAGGAGTAGCCACGGCGTTTTAGCGGAGCGCAAGGGAGATTTTCTATGACGATCCGGGTGGATAAATGGCGGCAGGGTGAGTTGTTCCAGAAAGACGGGGGATCGCTGGAAAATCATGTTGCCGAGTGGCTCCAGAAGGTGCATGCGGAATTCTCCGTGTTTGTATCGGATGAAGGTATTGCGGAAATAAGAATGTTGAATGGGGTGGAAAAACCTCTCGTGGCGGATCATGCGAGGGAGCAATCAACGCCGTTGGGTCGTCGGGCTTCAATAGAGATAGAAGAGTACTTGAGGGGTACTCGAAAAAGTTTCGAGTTGAAGACAGATCTTTCTTCTCTCACGCCTTTTATGAAAAAGGTGCTGATGGAGACGGAAAAAATTCCTTATGGCGAGACGCGCTCCTACGGTTGGGTGGCGAAGCAGATCGGAAACCCAAATGCCTCGCGCGCCGTCGGCCAGGCGTTACATAGAAATCCCGTTCCGCTTGTAATACCATGACATAGAGTCATTGCGGGCTCGGGCGAGCTCGGCGGATTCGCAAGCAGCGTATCTTTGAAGTTGGCGCTATTGGCCCATGAGATGAATCATAAAATTTAGGACATACGAATTTCGCTTGGACGTATCCTGAAACTTGGGGGATGAAAGATGCCTAAAAAGATGAAAGATTTTATCGACCAAGTTCGCGAAATTGTAAGGACTGGCGGTACCGAAGAAGAAGTAACGGCTCGTGTAGTGACGGTTCTCGAGCCAATTTTGGATGAACCGAACCTCTTGAATGCCGATCAACTGTTAGTGAAAAAAGAAGGTTTTACGCTCAACCGGATTCATGTCGAACCGGATGAGAGCTTTTCTGTTGGCGCTGGTATATGGGATGTGGGTCAGACCACCCCGATTCATGATCACGGAACCTGGGGAGTGATAGGCATTTACCGAGGAATGGAAAACGAAGAGAGTTTTTTGCGTGAAGGTCCCCGCGAGAGCGGCGCCCGCGTAAAGCTTACACCCAAAGGCAAGCGTTTGGCCGGGCCCGGAGATGTTTTCGTTTGCTGTACGAAGGACAACGACGTGCATCGCGTAAGCTGTGCTTCAACAGAGCCGGTGGTGGGCATTCATGTCTATGGTGATGATCTCGCCAAGTTAACTCGCTATAAATATGAGGAAGCAACCGGCGAGGTGAAATTGTTTGTTACGGGATGGGATTATGCAAAAACATCGGCTTGATTTATAAAAGCCGACTAAACCGATAATTAATGCCGCTCAATATTTTTCCATCGAAGCAATCACCAAACACCTGCCTACCGAACACCAGTTGCGTGATGAAATAAACACGCCTTCTACCAAGACATGGATTTTCTGTCCTGGAAATATCCGCCGGTTGGCCCATCCTTCGGCAACAAAGCGAGCCATACGGGTGTGTCTGCTCCTTCGTCTATTGATTTTGAAGCACCCCGCCCGCCCATGTCGGTTCTCACCCATCCGGGATGGCAACAATTCACTAATACGCCAGTTCCTCGGAATTCACTCGCCAGCACTTTCGTCATCGCATTCAATGCGGTTTTGGTGATCCTGTATGCGGGAGAGCCTCCTCCCATGCTGGTGAGAGAACCCATGCCGCTTGAGACGTTCACGATTCTACCTGCTGAGCTTTTTTTCAGTAGCGGTGCCAAGGCTTGGCAAATCATCAGAGGGCCATAGAGGTTGGTTTCCATCATTTCGCGGACGACCTCGATTGGAACGTCCAGCCCCATCATGCCGGCATCTTTTCTGATGGCCGCGTTGTTGATTAAAATGTCTAGTTTTCCAAATTCTTTGGCCAAAAAGCTGGCTAGAGAATCGATGCTATTCTCGTCGGTGACATCCAGGAGATGGAACACTACTTCCAACCCTTCTTTTTTGAGTTGTTCTTTAGCGATTTCACCCTTGGAAGCGTCTCGCGCCGTGAGGATGGTTCTTATCCCTTGTTTTGCAAGCGACCGGCAGATCCCGAAACCAATGCCTTTGTTCCCGCCCGTTACGACAGCGATTTTCTCATCCGGCAACTTTCATCTCCTTTTTCTGTGTGCTTCGCTGGATAATTTTCACTGAATTCATTTGTTTCACCAGCACGATCAGGAATGATTCTGGAATCAATTCGACACTCTGTTATATCATAGAGGGGAATCATCTCTCGCTCAGAGTATTTCCAAGCATATACATTGGAAGAAACGATTGAATTCAACTCATCTGATCCTGTTCGACGTGGATGGAACGCTGCTTTTAAGCGGAGGAGCAGGGGCGAGAGCGTTGAATATCGCTTTTGAGCGTATATACGGGATTCCAAACGGTATGCGTCATGTTCATCCGCACGGTAAGACGGATGAACTCATCGTGCAGGAGATGTTTCGTTCTCATCTTGAGCGTTGCGGGAGCGAGACTGAGGTAAAGGCTCTATTGGAGAGATATTTGGAAATCCTGCCCATCACGGTTAGGGATTCTAAAAATTTTCATCTGATGCCGGGAATCCCGGGTTTGCTTTCGTATCTCAGGAGCCGAAAAGACGTGTTCATGGGATTGGGGACGGGCAACATCGAAGAGGGTGCGCGAATCAAACTCTCACGCGGCGGGCTGAACCGGTTTTTTTCGTTCGGAGGGTTCGGCTCTGATTCTGGAGACAGAGCTGAATTGCTGGAGGCAGGATTTCAGCGAGGCGAGCAAATCATTCAAAAGAAATCCCCGCGCAAATCCATCGTTCGTTGGGTAATAGGTGATACATGGCGCGATGTATCGGCGGGGCGTGCATGTGGCGCGAGCACGATAGCTGTAGCTACAGGAGGGGATTCACTATACGAGTTGGCGAGTGCTTCGCCGGATTTTCTTTTCGCTACCCTGGAGGACAAGCAGGCGATTTTTGAAATCCTGAAAGGGGGTGTTAGGAAATGAGGGAATCTTCTTATCCGGTTACGCCGAGCGAAATCGCCCACGTCTACCGGCGCATACCCACGTGGACCATGGGGGAACTCACCGATTTATCCGAGGCGCAGTTGGATAGAACGGGGACGGAAGAATGGGCGCGCTGGTCTCCAAGAAGACAGCTCAGCCATATGGCTTATATCACTACGAGATGGTTCATGGTTCTCTACGGCGCCACTCGCCTACCGTGGCCGGTTGTGGACATGAGTCAGTTCAGCACGTTCATCAATACGCGAGATGATGACCGTCGCTTTTCTTCGGATCGCTATGGGGATATCGAATGGCTTCATTTGCGTTTTTCCGAAGCATGCGAAGTTGCGGCATCAGAAGTTGAAAAACGGGAGCAAGAGTTCTCAACCAAGAACGAGATTTTGTTTGTTTTTACAGACACCTCGGTTGTGGGTACGAGCGATGAGCGTTCCGTTGATTTGTGGAATCGTTGCATGAAATGTCACCCAGATGGATTTGCGATCGATCCGGAGCATGAGTATGGATTTCGAATTACGCCTTTGGCGACTTTACGTCATGTGCTTTGGGACGATTTGATTCACTTGCGTTCCATCAGGCTCCATCGTGAAGCCTTGGGTTTGCCTGCCGTATATCCAGATGCCCCGGTGGGCGGCTACGCTTCAGCCTATCCGGTTTCTTGATGAAAATCGCTGGTTCACCTCGGGTAAATTTCCTTTTTTGGTTATTGTTCATCTCATTTGCATCAATCGCAGGCTTACTTTTGTTCTTTTCGAAACCACTATTTCTTTCCAAAACAGGCGTTAAAGCGTCCTTGGCAGCAGAAGCAAAGAAGTTGAGAGGAATGCCCCCAGAAGCCATAGCAAAAAACGTAGGTCATATTCTCAAGAAATACTTGGATTCTTCAAAGCATACCAGTCGTGCGGATGTTCACGTTTCCGAGATAGCTCCTGAGAGATTGTCTGTTGATATTCTGTTGCCATGGGCGGAGGTGAGCGCAAAAAAAAGAAGACAAAGAGCAGAGTTGGTCTGCCGTTTGGGGGGCGGCATGCTTGAGAGTGCGGGAGCAAAAGATACCATTTTCTTGGTTAATATCCTTCGCATGACGAGAGACTCGACATCTAGCGAGCGTGCAGGTGAGATGGTGTATTCTCCAATAGATAAAAAATGTACTTGGAAAGAATAGTTTATTCAGAAGGCTAGTCACATCTGAAGCCAAATACATCAAATGCCGACGCCTTTTCTCTGAAGAACCCCATTTCTGCTAGACTCTGCTTATCTTGGTTATTTCATTTTTCGGGCGAGAGGAGGTGCTCACATGGCCCTTACAACCGTTGCCATCATCAGCCCGGGAGATATGGGACATGCTGTGGGGCGAATGCTGGGTTTGCATGGGCATGAGGTGATAACTTGTCTTGCGAACAGAAGCGAGCGGACGAAGCGCTTGGCCGGTGAAGGGGGTATTCGGGATTATCCGACAATGGCCGAAATGCTGGAGTGCGCGGATATTATTTTGTCCATCGTGCCTCCGGGTTTGGCCGCCCAGGCGGCGGACGAAGTGGCGGAATCCATGTCGGCTTCTGGTTTTTGTCCTCCGTACGCTGACTGCAACGCCGTTTCGCCGGAAACGGCGAAAGCTATCGCAAAGCGAATTTCAGATGCCGGAGCGGATTTCATCGATGGGGGGATATTGGGTCCTCCTCCCAGTGAGACGAGGAACAATACCAGGTTTTACTTTAGCGGTGTGCAGGCGGGATTGCTCTCGGAATTGGACGGAAAAGGAATCATTATCCGTCAGCTTGGGCCGGAGATTGGCCACGCTTCTGGAATCAAGATGTGTTACGCCGCCCTCACGAAAGGAACCCATGCTCTTCAAACCGCGGTCATAACTCTGGCAGAGGCGCTTGGCCTCTCCGAAGAAGTGAATCATGAGTTTCAAACAAGCCAGGAGGCTTCGTATAAACAGATAACCTTGAGTGCCCCTCGCCTTCCCGTAGTGGCTTGGCGGTATATCGACGAAATGAAACAAATTGCGCAGACCTTTGAAGCCGCAGGCGTCACTCCGAAATTTCACGAAGGAGCAGCGACCGTCTATTCCCATCTCGCGACGACGCCTTTGGCGGAGCAAACTTTAGAGACGAGAAACAATAACTTAACGCCGCAACAAGCGGCAAAAGTCTATGCAGAGCACTTACCTATGAAAATGGACGACATTTCATGTGCTGAGGAAACAACATGACAGAAGATTTATCCACCCCAGGGTTGGACGTTTTTCCGGAATATAGAAATTTAGCGGATTTGTTTCGGGAAGAAACGAACGGGCTTCCACTGGAATTATGGGAATGGAAGCTGCCAGAAAAGAGTTGGGGAGCGTGGTCCATCAAAGAGCAAATCAGCCATACGGCATGGATACCGTATCTTTTTTTCCTGGAATTCTGGCCGCCTGTTTTGTATCCGGATTCTTTGCCGCGAGATAAGTCGCTGGCGGATCAAGGCGGGGCGGACAGAATGTTGGATCCGGTGCGGTTTCCTGATGTATCCGATGTTCTGGCAGCACTTGATGACGCCTGCGCTTTGTGTCGGGAGGTTTTATCGAAAGAAACGCTTGCCACGCTAAGAGATAAGGAATTGCCCAGGAAGTATTCTCCCGACAGGACATGGGCGAACGGTGAGCGAGTAATTGATTATTTTCAAAATCTCGTTTTACCTGCTCATGAGAGTGGTTTTCGCAAGGACGAAAACGATCCATTTCTGTATTACCAGACGCTGGAGTGCTCGTTCCGCCACATATTGTGGGAATCGAATGTGCACTTGATCACCATTCAGGAATTTAAGCGAATCAAAGGCTTACCAATTCATTCGACTGTCCCAAGAGACGGGTATGCCGCGATGCTCACATGGGAATAAATGCGCTCATTCCTTGAGAAGGTTTTCTCTTTCGTGGCCACGAATTTTGAAACGTACTTTATCCGAAAAGGAGGTTGTTTATGACAGCCCCTCAGCGGGGGATTGGTGCGCTGCGAGAGTATTTTTACGGTGAAGATATTGGTCAGGTAAAAATAGAGCCTGAAGGCCCGATCGTAGCGGGCAGGATGGGAAAATGGCGGATAATCTACGAAGTTGGCCCGCGCAGAATCTATCAAGGCGGAGGTCTTCGCTTCACACCGCCTAACGGGTTCACGACGCCCCAATTTAAGGAAATGACGGCTCCGGGATATTGCAAGTTCCGATGTTCGAACGAGAATGTTTCTTTGGTTCCCTCATTGATAGAACCCGTACTCGGCTATACTTTCCTGCCGGCCAGTCTGGACTTGGTAGTTCAGGGTTCCTCTTTGGTGGAAGGAGATTCCATTGAAATCGAATACGGCTGGACGCCATCCGGCATCCCCGGCGCGCAGGCGCAAACCCTTGCCATGCCCGTGGAGCTTACTTTATCGGTAGATTCAACTGGAGAGGGAAACTGGGAACTTCTTACAAATCCCCCGATCTTTGATGTGCTGCCCGAGGGGGCATCCTTCCTTTGGGTCACGGCGCCGGCGCAGGTAATCGTGGGGTATGGCTTTTCCGTCCGGGCGGTGGTTCGAGATTGCTTTCATAACGTAGCGACTACAGGCGCATCCATTCCTGAACTTCAGTTGCCTGATGAAAGCATCGTCCCTTTTCGCCAGGAGTCACCCGGAATTTTTGTTTGCGAAAATGTGGTTCTACAAGCGAAGGGCGCTCATCGGCTGAAGGTCTCCGCGGATGGTTTGCCGACAGCTCATACGCCACCGATTCAGGTATTGGACGAAGCCCCGGAGCGCACGCTTCTTTTTGGAGACCCGCATTGCATGAGCGGGCTGTGCGTGGGGGAGTATTCGAGGCCATCTACAGCGCGTGAAATCGTGGAGTACGTCCATACTTATGCGCGGGATTGCGCAGGGGTGGATTTCGCTGCATGCACTTCTTTGGCCATGCGCATGGATGAGGCGCAATGGAAAGAAGTTACTGATGTGGCGAATCGTTTTTCTGAAGCGGGAAGATATATAGCTCTTCCTGCGTATGAATGGTTTGGCATGCTTGAGCAAGACGGGAACAAAAACATCTATTTTCTGGACTGTGAAGGCATCCCGAAACTGGATTCTCGCAGCCCGGATTCCGATCATCCGGAAAAGCTCTGGAAACAACTGGAAAAACTCGAGGGTCGCGTGATGACGATTCCCCATCACTCGGTGAGTGCTGTGATTGGCACGCGCTGGCGCTGGCACGACCCGAGGTTTCAGCGCCTCGTTGAAATATATTCTTGTTGGGGGAACTCCGAAGCCAGTCATTGCGAAAGACCTTTGGTCAACCCGGCGCGCTATGAAGGACAAAGCGTGCAGGATGCGCTTGAGAAAGGATATCGCTTGGGCATCATTGCCGGCTCGGATACGCATACGTCTCAGCCTGGATTTTCGAATCGATTGCGGCTCAAGAATGCCTGGAGAGGTGGATTGGCCTGTGTATGGGCAAAGACCTTTGATCGAGAAGGGATATTCAATGCCCTTTGGGAACGGCGTTGCTATGGCACGACGGGGGCGCGCATTATTCTTGAATTTTCCTTGAACGACGCCCCGATGGGTTCAGAGATCAAGATAAATGAATCGACGGAAAGAAAGCTCAAGGTTCGGGCAGAAGCCTGCTCGCCTGTTCATAAAGTCGTCATCATTAAAAATGCGAGAGAAATTCATATGGATGAACCAGGGCGGGAGTCAGTTTCTTTTGAGTGGCTTGATTCGAGCGGCAGGGAACGAGAATCAGATTATTATTATGTCCGCCTGATTCAGGACGATGGAGAAATGGCCTGGGCAAGTCCTGTTTGGGTGGATTCCTAGAGAAGTTGCGACGAGCCGGATATCAGCGACTATCGCCTGGCTCGTTTTGATGAAGGGGATATGATGGAAAGTGTTTTCGGAACAGGATTTCAGGGCTGAAAACTAGGACTTGGGCCTGGGGTACACTTCAATAAGAGGAAATATTTTTTCAGCATTTTCTTTTAAGCCAAAGAATACAGGCCCTTCGGCTTTTTCGCCATTCGCGAGTTTCAGGAGATCGAGAGAATGGCCATCTGGATGATATGCACCTCCCCCCACTTCCTGCAATACGGCGAGAGGACCTAAGATATCCCAAATTTGGGGCCTATCGACCAAAGCGGCGATGACACCCCTGGTGGCCGCATACGCTACATGTGCGGAAGCGCTTCCATAAGCTACGGATTTTCCTGGATAATCCAGCTTGTAAAAACGTTTTCGAGATGAAGGACCGAGCATGACGGTTTGATTGGTTATTTCCATGTCCTTGAGATTTGGAAGGATCTTCCCGTTTCTGGTGGCGCCCTTTCCTTCGAGGGCAAGAAACATTTCATTTACGACGGGCATGTAGAATCCTCCGGCGATGGGTTTCCCATTTTCCATGACGCCGATGGATACGCCCCAAGTGGGCAGACCGTTCAGAAATGGATTGGTGCCATCAATAGGGTCAACCGCCCAAAGACGCGGCTGCATCTGGGGTTGTGATTCTCCGCTTCCCAGTTCTTCTCCAATAACGTTGTCGTTCGGGAATGATATCTTCAGGCAGGAAAGAATGAATTTTTCTACTTCAAAGTCGGCCTCGCTCACTAGGCTCCTATCTTGTTTTTGGACGCCTTTGGCATTGTTTGTGAACGACAAAGCCAGTTTGCCCGCATCTTTGAGGATTTTTTCTATGAATTTAATCATGAAAGCACCAAACACTCCGTTGGATTAAGCGTGGATCCATCGCTTTGGGATAAACTATCTTGTGGAGAAAAAACTTTCCAGTTCTCCGAAAGAACCTGCCTAGCAACATGCCAGCACGTCCGTTTTGATTGGAACAGGATTTGCGCATGACTCGCTTGCAGCCGAACACAAAAAGGTATGATTACACCAAAGGCCCCATCGGGCGAGGATTGGTGGTTTTATCCCTGCCGATTTTTGCGGAACTGATTTCCTGGAACATCGATACGATCGTTGAAATTTACTGGGTGGGCCAATTGGGCTCGGATGCGCTCGGAGCGATGTCCTTGGCATACATGATTCCTATGATGGTGAGAGCGATGGGCATGGGAATTCGAGTAGCGGGCCAAGCACTGGTTGCGCAAAGAATTGGCGCGAATGATGAGGCTGGCGCTGCAATTATCGCGGGCCAATGCATTTTGCTTCAAACGCTCTTTTTCATTCCCTTATGCAGCGCAGGATATATTTTCTCGCCTTATTTAATGGGATGGATGACGTCCGATCCGAGGCTATTGTATTTATCGACGATATATCTGCAAGCCGGGTTTCTCGTGCTTTTGTTCGTTGACGGTATATTCACTCTTGCAAATTTATTCCGTGGCGCTGGTGAACCAAAATATTCGCTTTTGGGGATGATTATCAATTCAGGCGTTACATTCATCGCCATGCCCACCTTCATCTTCGGTTTCGGATTGATCCCCCCGTTTCATCTGGCTGGCGCGTATTTCGGTTTAGGCATCGGCAGGCTGGCAGGTTCCGTCGTGATGCTGATCATTCTTTTCAAGGGGAATGCCAGAATACATCTAGAGTGGCGTCATCTGATACCGCGGTCCTCTGAGATGAAGCGCATACTGGGACTGGGTTGGCCCGCTTGGGGGCAAATGTTTTTTGAGAGAGGCGCTAACTTGGTATTGGTATGGATGCTTGCTCCGTTTGGCGCGCTGGCGCTTGCAGCATGGGGCCTTGGCAGTCGTGTCAACAATATGGGAACAATGCCCGGATTTTCCCTTCAAGGGGCTGTTCGTACGATGGTGGGTCAAAATATCGGCGCGAGAAAACCTGAGCGGGCCATACGCAGTGCTTGGGTGACGTTAGGGGCGGTTGTTTCCATCATGGTTGTCGTCATTACAGGTTTCGTTGTTTGGAGCAAAGAAGTCGTTACTTTTTTCGGGATAAAAGGCGCCGCTTTGCCCCACGCGGTGATTTGTCTGCAAGTTTTGTGTGTAGGCCTTGGATTTGAGGCTACGAGACGTGTAGTAGCGGGAATATTTGAAGGAGCGTCATCCACCAGGCCTCCCATGATCGTTGAAGCAATCGTTCGCTGGGTCGTGCAGTTGCCGGGTGCCTATATGCTGGCGGTTTTGATGGGATTACAGGAGCTGGGAATTTGGTGGGCAGTGGCGGCGAGTCAACTCATCGGTGGTTTGGCGTTGTTCTTGTGGTTTGCGATTGGTTGGCGGCGGCGTATGCAAAGTATGGCAACAAAGGCTAAGTCATCTGCACCGTCAAACTTTGAGTTTCATTCCTCATGAGACCCGAGAAACGCTATGACTACACAAAAGGCTCAATTGGCTTTGGACTGTTTCGCCTGGCTGTTCCCTCATGCCTGGAACCGATAGCCTGGAACGCCGACATACTGGTCGAAATCTTTTGGGTGGGGCGTTTGGGGCCCGAGTATCTGGCTGCAGTGTCTTTGAGTTTTATGATTATCTTCTTCTTTCGTGCGATTGGTTTCGGCATCAGAATCGCAGGCAGCGCTTTGGTGGCTCAGAGAATCGGAGCGAAAGAACCTGAACGCGCAAGCCATGTTGCGGGCCAGGCGTTTTTGCTTGCGGGTATCTATTACGTCGCCATCAGTATTCTAGGATATATGCTGTCATCGCATTTACTTGGTCTTTTAACTTCTGACGCAAATGTGATGCGAGTCGGTGTTGCGTATTTGCAGGCATCGTTTCTCACTATCGCGTTCGTGGATGGTATTTTCACCGTTTCGCATATGTTGAAATCTTCCGGCGAACCCGGAAAGTCCCTGATTGGTCTTGGAATTTCGACGGTCATGGCCATCACGTTTATTCCTCTCCTGGTTTTTGGTCTGGGGCCGTTCACGGGATTTGGGCTTCCAGGTTCCGCAATTGGTATTGGACTGGGTCGTATCTTAGGAATTTTAGTCGTTTTGTGGATATTGACTTCAGGACGCTCTCGCCTCCGCATCAGGTGGATTCATCTCAAGCCCCATGCGCAAACCATGCGCCGCATCGTTCTTTTGGGCTGGCCCGCAGCCGCGCAAAATTTGATCGAGCGAGGCGCCCTTCTTATATTACTGAAGATTTTGGCGTTGTTCGGGCCATTGGTTTTGGCCGCGTGGTCGATAGGGAATCGGCTCGGGACGTTTTCGCGATTGCCCGGTTTTGGGATTCAATCTGCCGTCCGGACGATGGTGGGCCAAAACGTAGGCGCCAACCGGCCGGATCGGGCGCTAAAAAGCGTCTATCTCGCGCTGGCCGGCTTGTTTGTCATGATGTGTGGCGTGACGTTTCTTTTGTATTTTTATGCAAGGGATATCGTCTTGGTCTTCGGTATGGAAAATGAGGGAATCGACGTTGGCGTCGTTTGTGTCCGAATACTCACCATCGGCACTTTGTTTGAAGCTGTCCGGCGAATGTTGGCGGGTGCTTTTCAAGGAGCGGCGAACACGAAGCCGCCAATGGTTGTGGAAGCCATCATCCGGTGGGGTTTTCAGATTCCGCTCGCGTATTTTGCCGCTTTGCCTTTGGGATTCGAAGCCGCCGGTGTATGGGGCGCGATGACGGCAAGTCATCTTATGGGAGGCGTATGCCTCCTGGTTTGGTTCTTGGTTTGGAGCCGACGAAGAGGAATAGGCTCACATGCGGAAGCAAAATATTGATGATAAGTAGAACGGGAATCGCTTGGGAAGCCGAAGTCAACGACAACTAAGGGTGGATGCGCAGATTGCAGGATAGAGCCAAAGAAAACCTCGCATTTGCTCACCGTGTTTTAGTTGCTTGTTGGCATTTCAGGTGTTGTTAGTTTGGATGGCAGTTGCGAGTTACGCTCGCTTGGGGCTGAAAATCAGTAGTATATGTATATATAGTGAGACTGAATGATATTGGATTGATTATTCACCCTAAAACTGATTGGCGAAAAAGATGTTGAAGGCGAGAGACTCATGAACTGTAAAATAGTTTGTCTTTATTTCGTTTTGGTGATTTCGATCTTTCTCTCCTCTGTTGCACATTCAGCGGATGCTGCTTCAAGCGAAACGATAGAAACAGCGGATTGGCCGATCGTATTACGAGACGCCACCCGATATCTTCAAAGTAACGAAAAAACCCCGGCCCGTACTCAGGGATATATGTCCTTGGTGAGGCAAGTCCGCTCACGAGCGAATAATGCCAAAGCAAATTTTCAAAAGGACCTCCAGCTATCCGAAAGACTTCTCCGGGCTATCGGTCCTCCCCCGGCAAAAGGCAGTCCGCCAGAACCAAGAGAAATAGCCGACAGAAGAGAGCGGTACAATCGTCAAATCGCTACTGCTCGAGGACGAATTGCTGAGGCTGACTTGGCCATTATTCGTGCTGCGGATTTGGAAGATACCTTGTCCAGGGAGAAGTTAACACGGCTTTTTGGAGATATGTCCAGAAGAACTCCAATACCCATTGCACCTGGGGTGCTCACTAAGGGTGTTCCAGAAATTGCAGTTGAAGTTCGACGAATTCTCCGTTCTCCGCTCGATTGGATCGCAAAACTGCCTCCTGGTGTTGGTGGTAGCGCTGTTTTGTTGCCAGGCATTGTGGTTTTGATTTTAGGCGTATTGTTGGGGTGGGGAATACGGCGGAGCGTTTTAGCTTTTTTCCGTCGTGATGACGGGTTATCGGAGCTCTCATATGCGCGTCGGTTTGGCGCCGCCGCAGTTGAAGGCCTCGGCAATGGCATTTTCCCGGGGACCGCTTTAGCAGCTCTTTATATATGGGTGACTCGACCGGGCGCCTTGGTGAGCGGTCTGTTAGCAGAAGCGCTCACATCACTTCTGATATCCATTTTGTTCTTTTGTTTGGCTGTTGCGTTTGTGAGGTCTTTTCTCTCCCCCGGTCAACCGGCTTGGCGGCTCACAGGACAATCTTCAGAGAATGCGCAAAGTGCTTATCGCTTGATTTTTATTCTTGCGGCTGTTTTCTCAATCGATATGTTTTTTTCAAATCTTTGGGGCGAGGAGGGAGTTTCCGCTGACGCGGCGTCTATATATTCTGCGGTGTTTGGCACTCTGGAGGGCTGGATTTTTTTGAGGCTGGGACGAGAAGAACTCTGGCGAACTGAAACGGCTCAAGAGAGTGGAATCCAGCAGCAAGGACAGACCTGGAAATTCACATGTCGCATAGCAAGAGTGCTCGCGGTAATCGGCATTGCGGCGTTGTTTGTCGGATATGGCGCTTTTGGCAAACGGCTTCTCACAAACCTTATTTGGACTGGCCTTCTGCTGTGGATTGTAGTTCTGTTGCGTAGCCTCATAAACGAATTGGTATCCTGGTCGGCTAAATCCGAATCCATACAAGACAAACTCCATATTCCTTCCCGCATAATCGAAAGATTCCGTTCCTGGTGGCGAGTCATTGTCGATCCTGTTGTATTTCTTTGCGGCGTCCTCATTATCGTGCCTGTTTGGGGAGTGCCGCCGGGTGATCTGATTCTCTGGACGCTCCAGGCATTATCCGGGTTCCAGGTGGGGAACATTCGCATCTCTATCATCGATATTTTCATGGCTATCGCCGTATTCTTTTTCGCCATGGCCGGAGCAAGGTTCTTGCAAAGGCAATTGTCCGAGCGGGTTCTGGAACAGACGAATTTACCTGCGGGTATACGCCACTCCCTAAATGCAGGGCTCGGTTATGCGGGTGTGATCGTTGCGGCGTTATTGAGCATTTCAGTGACTGGAATCGATCTCTCGAACCTTGCGCTGGTTGTCAGCGCGCTCTCGGTGGGGATCGGTTTCGGGTTGCAAAACGTGGTGAACAACTTTATTTCCGGTTTGATACTTTTGGTCGAAAGACCCATCAAGGTTGGCGATTGGGTGCTCGTGGGGGATAACGAAGGAATCGTGAAAAGAATACAGTTTCGCGCAACGGAGCTTGAAACCTGGCAGCGCGCTTCTGTGATTATTCCGAATGCCGAAATCATTTCTTCATCGGTCGTCAACCTGACGCACAGAGATCGGCATGGTCGCGTGGAGATCGGGATAGGCGTGGCTTATGGCTCCGATGTGGAAAAGGTTCGGGAGATTCTTCTGGATATCGCTGAAAAGAACGAGCGAGTGAACAATGATCCTGCACCTACCGTCGTGTTTCGTGATTTTGGTGCCAGCAGCCTGGATTTCGAGTTACGGTGCTTCACTTCGGATGTGATGAGGCGATTGGGGGTCGCAAGTGATTTGAGATTTGAGATCGATCGTCGGCTTCGAGATGAAGGCATCGAAATACCGTTCCCGCAAAGAGTCGTTCACCTCATGAACCCACAGGAAAACGACCGAGAAAAAGAATCGTAAGGTTATTTGTACGTGTAGGGTTTGGGCTCCGGTTTTTGGCCAACCTTGTTTCTCATGACTCCCAGCGGCCCCATGTCAATTTCCACGACATCCCCTGGTTGAATCCAGCGATCCATTTCCATGCCGCATCCTCCGGGGACGGTGCCTGAGCCCATCAAGTCTCCCGTGAGCAGGTTCTCGTCCCTGGCGGTGTAGGCGATGATTTGAGAGAAAGTCCAATACATTTCTCCGGGCGTGGTTTCCACCCACGTTTCTCCATTGACCCTCGCGGCCATGGGAATGTTTTTCGGATCACCGACTTCATCGGGTGTGGCTATCCAAGGACCAAGGCTCCAGCACCAATCCTTGCTCTTGTATGGCCCGGTTCCCATCGCCATTTCGCCGCCCTGCGCGTCCCGGGCGCTCCAGTCGTTCAATATCGCATAACCGAAGATGTGCTCATGCGCATCTTCTTCTGAAATGTCCCGCCCCGGCATGCCGATTACACAGCAGAATTCCAGCTCGAAATCCATTTTTTCGGTAAAGCTGGGCCATGGGACTTCCTCCTCGGGCCCAGCCATGTGGGCGCAACTCGCCTTGAAAGCAAGGGGACGCTCGTACCAGATTTTGGGAATTTCAAGGTTCATCACCTCGAATGTTTTTTTGAGATGGCGCTCGAAACCGGCAAAGCCGCGAATGAGCGGAGGTTGTTTGATGGGTGCGAGCAACCGGGCTTCGCTCGGCGCATAAATGATTTGCTCCCCGCGGGGGCCGGTAGCGTCTTCATGTTCGAGTGCGTATTCGAGCGCTTCTTCAGCGGCTTCGATGCCGCCTTGGCCCGATGCCGCGATGGCCAGCATGTCGGATGGAATGAGGGCGTCCGCCATGGCCTGGGGTCTTGAGGAGCCACGCTGTTTGAACTCCGCTGCCGCTGCGAAATTGAGGTCAACGAATCTGAGGCCATTGCCTTCGGGTACAACGGCGCCCAAACGCTCGAACGGACCAACAGGTGTTCGCACTTCAAAGGTGCAAAATTTCATGGCGTCTCTCCGGGTAGGCTAATTTGGGTGGTGACCATATCCGTTTAATTCAAATCTACTTTGTCCCGCTCGTCTGTTTCCGGGAAAGGACCTTCCTTGATTTCGATGACTTTTGAATCATCTTCCAAGAACTCAACTTCGTGCCCTTCGTACATGAGTATGAGATCGTCGCGATTCAAGATCGCATCGCCCAGGCTATCTCCCTCTTTGGTGAATACGCCGACTCGAACCTTGCCGCGCTGGCACAAGAGAACCTGATGCCTTGTGGAATTCGTAGTTCTATCTTCCACCACGTGATAGTGTGCTTTGGTGATAGCGCCTTTGGGCCTGTTCAGAACGATGATCTGCAGGGGCACGTCATCATCCGTCATATGGGCTTTTGTATTGCGCTCTGCCTCGATGTCTTGTCCGGCGTATGCGGTGCGGACATGTTCTTTTGCTTCATCGGTATCCAAATAAGGAGGAAATTTAGAATAATCGTTGAAATCTCCTTTGATGTGGATGGCGATGATTCGCCCATCAGAGGCTTTGTAGTAGTCCACGCTTTTAGAGTCGACTTCTAAAGACATAATTTTCCTCGGAAGTGATTGAGTCGGTGAAACAACATTTCGGTACGAATCAGTAAAAACGATTTTCCAAGAATATCATAAATTCACTTTTGTGATCTTCATATGAAAGTCAAGTGGAGGGGCGGAGCGAACGAGCGAACTGGTGGAAATGTAGTCCACCCCAGTCTCCGCGATACTTCTCACGTCGCCATCACCTATGCCTGAGGCCTCGAGCTCATAGGGTTTTTGTGTTTTTGAGGCGATGCCGGCTTCTCGGGTGCGGGTAACGGCCTTTTGGAGTGTTTCGATGTCCATGTTATCGAGCAAAATCATGTGCACCCGCCCGTCTTCGAGGACTTTTTCCAGTTGGGCCAGATTCTGCACTTCAATTTGAGTTTCCGTCATATAGCGATTGCCGAATTGTCTGTCGATGGCGGCGGGGATGGAGCCGGCGGCAACGATGTCGTTGTCCTTTATCATCTCCCCGTCGAAAAAACCGAGGCGATGATTTTGACCACCACCTGTACGAACCGCGTATTTTTCAAAATAGCGTAAGCCTGGCCGATTCTTCCTTGTGTCAATGATGCCCTTGAGAGTTTCGGGGTAGTTCCCAAAGCGAGCCAATGTATTTGCCGTGTGCGTGGCGATTTCCGAGATATGCGAAATAAGATTGAGTGCGGTACGCTCTGCTTTCAAGATGGTCTGGGTGTGCCCTGACACATTTGCCAATAGCTCGCCTTTGGAAATTCCAGCACCTTCATCTATTCGCCAGTTGACTTCGGGCGGGCTGCTTTTCCCGAGAGCCAAAAGGTTTTGGGTTTCCTCTAAGACAGGAAGGACAAACGGGGAACCAGCGAGAATGGCATTGCTTTTCGAGCGCAACTCGGCCACGCACAATGGTTCTTTTTCCGCGTCATACTGAAGGGGAGCGTCCCCAAAATCCTCCAGGAGCCATTCGCGGATTTTAGAGTGGATATCCATATCGAGTTATAATTGGAGCTATATGATTTCAAGCATACGTTCGATGGGTATTCGCGCGCGCCGAGCCAGTTCCGGGTCCACTGTAATTTCATGTTTCAGATCCCGCAGGCATTCATACAGGTTTTGCAGCGTATTTTGTTTCATATAGGCGCAAAGCGCTTCGCGGCTCGCGGGAATCAAGGTTTTGTCTGGAACCGCCTTGGACATTGGGTGGAGATTTCCAACCTCGGTAGCCACGATGACTTCCGAGTGCGGGACTTCCTCTACCAACTTGATCATGCCCTGAGTCGATCGGAACTGAAGCATGTCCTCAGGCACGATGCCGTCGTTCACTTGACGCATGCAGGCGCTGGTGCATCCACACTCGGGGTGAACCACGGTGATAGCTTCGGGGTGTAGTTGTTGCTGCTCCAGAACATGGTGCGGGCGAATCCTCTCATGTACGTGACACGCGCCCATCATAAGATGGAGGCGATCCAAAGAGTGGCCTTTGCTTTCCAGGAGCTTGGCTGCATAGAAGCCCAAAAATACATCAGGCAAAAAGAGTATGGGTTGTTCAGGCCTTGAGTTTTCGAGGATGTGGAGGGTGACTTTGCCCGCGTTGGCCGACGCGCAACAGTAATCGCTCTCGGCTTTAATTTCGAGATATGTGTTTACGTAACTGATGACGATTCCGTCTGGATGCTCTTGTTTCCAATCTCTAATTTTTTCGACATCTGCATGAGCGGCTAAAGAGCAAAGGGCTTTGAGGCTAGGCGCCAGAACGGTTTGATGGGGTTTTTTAAGAGCGGCCAAAATCTGATTCATGAACAATACGGATGGTTCGACGAGGTAATTCGCGTCCGAGGCGGCGCCTTGTTGGGCTAAAAACAATGAATCGCCGATGACATCGGACACATCCTGAATATCTTTGGGCACATAATTATGTGCCAGGATGAGAGCGTTTCTCTCTTTTTTGAGGCGGCAGACCTCTCCCTGCAGGAATTCCCTTTCCTCATCCGTAATGTTCTCGGGATGTGCGTTTTCTGGGATTTCAGGAACATCGATGGAAGGTCCGAGGTCTGTTTGGTCCATTAAAGCGATGGCATCTTTTGCTGGAAGGATGTCACCGGCTTCTATATCTATAATCATTTCAAGCTCCATCTTTTGAATATCACTAACTTACGTTTGTTGTGTTTTGAAAGTCGTTGGCCGCCCGCTTGCGCAAAAAATCACAAGCAAAAGCAAAAAATGATGACTCCTCTCAAATCAACAATTTCTTTCCTGACAAATAAAGCTTTATACGGGACATAAAATCTCCGGCTCCTTTCACCTCATATTATTCCAGTCTTGTGGAGATAAGTAAAATGGAAATAGAGAAAAAGAGGGTTTTTCCTTGCCGACTGGTATTGTTTTTGTTAGGTTTCGTATCTGTGATTTCAGCTTTGGGTCATTGTAGATGCAAGGGAAGAGGTTCATCTTTCTGTACAGTGATTCAAATCGCGGGTCGCCGAGCGAGACGACTCGTTTTTTTTATTTGTTTGAACCAACTGTATTTGTTTTTCTTGACAAGCTGGGGTTTTGGGGAATCCATCATGAACCGTGGTGTGATTTGGTTGTTGGGCACATTGCTTTTGTCAGGGCTTTTCATTTTTGCACTAAAAGGGATTTGTTCGAATACGTTGATTTTTCCAAGATTAACAGGATACTTTTGTCCTAAACCCCGGATGAAATTGATAACCGTTCCACAGAATCCTGCGTACGAAGGGGTGGAGAAGAAAAAAAATTGATTAATTGTCAAGGATTTTTCAGAAAGGTGAGGTTATGAACGATTCAGATTCTCTCATCACAGATGCCGTCGTCAAATTTGTCTTGGAGACAGATTACGAAGACATTCCTGAAGATGTTCGAGTAATCATGCGCCGCTGTTTCGTGGATGGAGTCGGTCTGATGGTTGCGGGCTCCACAGAAGAAAGTGGCCATATTATTCAAAGCTATCTCGGGGAAATTGGAGGAGAACCCGAGGCGCGCGTCATAGGGACTGAAATGACGGTGCCGGCACACCTTGCCGCTTTGGCCAATGGCATTGCGGGCCATGCGATGGATTATGACGATACGCAGTTGAGCAGTTATCCGGATCGTGTATATGGCTTATTGACTCACCCCACGTGTCCGGTGTTGCCTGCTGCCCTGGCTCTTGCCGAAGCCCTGGGAGCTACGGGGCAGGAATTGCTCACCGCATTTGCGTTGGGCTTCGAAGTGGAATGTAAGGTAGCGGAAGCGATACGCCCCGATCATTACGTAAAAGGATTTCATTCCACGGGAACAATCGGTGCCATTGGAGCGGCAACAGCGGCGGCGAAGTTGATGGGATTGAATGAACACCAATTGCGCATGTGTTACGGGATCGTCTGCTCGGAAAGTGCCGGTCTACGTGCGAATTTTGGAACGATGACGAAGCCCTACCATTGCGGTCGAGCGGCGGAGAACGGCGTCGTGGCGGCGAGACTGGCGTCGGGTGGTTACACTTCGGACCCCACGATATTTGATGGACAGTGGGGATTTTTCCAGATCATGGGTGGCGGTAGCGATAAAGATTATATCATCGGGAAACTCGGCAACGCCTGGTCGGCGGTGGATCCAGGCGTGTCGATTAAACCTTATCCTTGCGGCTCCCTTGCGCACCCCGCTATGGATGCCGCCAGGGATCTGATTTTGGAAAACGACATCAAACCCGACCAGGTGAAAGAGTTGCGTTTCGGCACCACATCGCGCGTACTGGAGCCTCTGCGCTACAAGGAACCACAGAACGAGCTGGAGGCGAAATTCTCTTTGCAATTCGGTTTCGGTATCTTGCTGCTGGAACGAGCCGCCGGCATCGCTCAATACAAAGACGAAGTCGTAAGGCGCCCCGATGTCATAGAGATGATGAAAAAGGTAAAACCCTTCATGGACGATGAAATCGAAGCCCAGGGTTACGCACTAATTCGCGGTAAGGTAGTGATAGAGCTAGAAGACGGGACGGAATACGAGAAAATGTCTGAAATTTCTCGCGGTACTCCTCAGCGACCCATGGATCGTGAGGAGCTTTATGAGAAATTCACGGAATGTACCAGTTTGGTGTACGAGGGCGACCAGATCGCCTTGATTGAGGCGATGCTCTATAAAATCGATACGCTCGATAATATCCATGGTCTTATCGATCTTTTGGGCGAGAAAGTGGAAGTGTAGCGACTTTTCCCTCACCAGTTGCTTACCTGTTGTCCAAGGGCTTGACAGAGAAGGGACAAGAAATTGGGTTTCCATCGCTGGGAAGACATTCCGCAAACACAAAATCTTCGTAAGGGAACCGTGAGACGAGCAGCCGCGTTGGATGGGTTGACGATGCAGCGCGGCGAAATAGCTCCCGATACACTGTTCGATGAGAGCACGATTCATCGCCACCCCGAAGACCAGTTTATCGTCATGCTTGAGGGTAAACTGAAAATGCACATCGACGGGATTGAGGAGTGGCTCGAACCCGGTGGTTTCGCCTCCATCCCGGGCGGTGTGTTCCATAGCGCAACGGGCGTGGGACCGGAAGGCGCGAAATATGTTGAAGTGTTGTCTTCGGGTCGCATCGATTACTTGCCCGGCTATCTGGGTAAGCCGAAAAACGAGTTCTTGCATGAGAAGAAAGAAGATTCATGATGACAGAAGAGGCCAAAAGAGTTTTTGTCGTTTGCTCTGATTTGATGTTCTCTGGCGGTATCCGCGAAGTGGGGATTTCGCAAGGGATTGTGTTGGAGTTCATTGATTCAGAAGAGAAATTTGATGAGGCGCTCGAAAGTTTTCGCGCCGTATTATTCATGTCGGATCTTCATCATCACAAACTAGGTGGGGAAGCAGCGGGCGAACTCGTAAAAAAACTAAAAACCAGCAAAAAAAACAAAGACGTTTACACCATCGCTTGGGGCAAGCATACCGAGCCGGAACTGCTCAAGTCGGCAGTTCAAGCTGGCTTTGACAAGGTGGTGCCCCGTTCTTTGTTTGTGAAAAAAATGCCCGAGTTTATCCAACAGGCGGCAAGTCGAATTCAAATAAGCGGATGAAGCCCCTTCGCAAAGACGAGAGGCTCAACCCCGAGTCATACGATGGTTCTCTCATCTGGTGGTTGTGTGTGCCGACATCACAGCAAAACTACTTGCAAGCGATATTGGAAGGTTATGACGATTTAGGCTACTACCAGACTTTTCATGCGTCCATCAAGAAAAACGAGCATGGCGAACCCATGTCTCTTGCGCGGCTGACCTCATCCATAGATGCGGAAGCTGAGACCAAAGCGCTTCTCGAGGCATTCTCGAAAGAGATTCACCTCAAAATACTTGATTCGGCGCCTCCGCTCGACCCTTCAGAACAACCAAAAGCATAAAGGACATCCCAATAATGAGGTGTGCCCTCACGCGGCTGCCCCTGGTGATTTTGTTGGTTTTTGGATTTTGGACCAATTCTTTTGCGCTTGAGCGCTTGAAGCTTGCGACTACGACGAGCACGGAGAATTCGGGTTTGCTCAAGCAGCTACATCCAATATTCGAGAAGAAAAATGGTGTTTTCGTGCATACCATATCCGTGGGCACCGGGAAGGCGTTACGACTGGGGGAAAATGGCGATGTGGACGTTGTGCTCGTGCATGCGAAAAAAGCGGAAGATTCGTTTATGGCGCGAGGCTACGGTGTTCACAGAAAAGCCGTCATGTATAACGATTTTGTGATAATAGGCCCGGCATCGGACCCTGCCGGAGTGTTAAAAACAGTCGACGTATCTGAGGCGATGCTTCGAATAAAAAATACAAAAAGCCTTTGGTTCAGCAGGGGAGATGATTCCGGAACACACAAAAAGGAATTGCAGCTTTGGAAAGATGCCGGCGTTAGCCTGTTTGGCTCTTGGTATCGGGCTTTGGGTCAGGGAATGGGCAGAACGCTGATGGCTGCGGACGAAAAAAATGGATACACGCTTACAGACAGAGGTACGTACATCGCTCTGGTCGCCAAAGCAAAGATTTCCCTCAAGATTCAAGGACCAAGGGGAAAACCCTTGCACAACCCTTACAGCGTGATCGCCGTCAATCCAAAGCGTCATCCCCATGTGAAGTTTGGCTTGGCGGTGAAATATATCGATTTTCTTACATCCTTTCGGGGACAAAGAATCATCCGAGATTTTCGAGTCATGGGAAAACAGCTTTTTTATCCAAACGCGAAAAGAGCACATTGATAAATTTCTTCAGAGGGTAAGCGTTTTGGAATACTTGCTTGATGGGTTTGCCGATGGATTGATACGGGTGCTTAGAGCAGACCCAGAAGTGATGCGCGCCGCATGGGTGACTATCAAGGTAGGTTTTTGGGCTACGATTCTGGCGTCTCTCATTGGCCTGCCTGTAGGTTTTCTGCTGGCGACGGCTCGCTTTCATGGGCGCGGGTTCGCCATCACGGTGCTTCAAACATCACTTGGATTGCCAACCGTCGTTATCGGGTTACTCGTATATGGCTTTATCTCCAGACGAGGGCCTTTGGGGTTCGCCGACTTGTTGTTCACTCCCTCGGCTATCATTATCGGGTTGGTCGTGTTGGCGATTCCTCTCGTGGCGGTATTCTCCATGACGTCCGTCGCATCCGTTGATGATAGAGTACGGGAAACAGCCCTTACATTGGGCGCATCCAATGGCCTTGTGGCGTGGACCGTGCTGCGCGAGGCCCGTTTTGGGATGGTGGCGGCGGTGTTGGCGGCGTTTGGCCGCGTATCCTCGGAAGTGGGTATCGCCATGATGCTTGGAGGGAATATCGAGGGATATACACGAACGCTGACTACGGCCATTGCGCTTGAAAGCATGAAAGGAGAATTCGGCTTCGGGATTGCCTTGGGCGTTGTGCTCTTGGCGATCATTTTCGTGACGAATTTTCTTTCCCGTTATATCCAAAGGTCCTGATATGGATGTGTTTTTTCTAGAAAACGTGAAATTTCGGTATGAGACCGATTTGGTTCTAGACATTGAAAGAATGACAGTCTCTGCAGGCGAGGTGACTTTGCTCACCGGAGCAAATGGTTCCGGAAAAACAACGCTGTTGCGTATGATGGCGGGCCTGCTTATGCCTGAGGACGGCATCATCAACTACAAGGATGAGGCTGTCATTTTCGGCAAGCCGGGGCTCAAGCACAGGAGGCAGGTTACCCTCCTCGCCCAAGAGCCGTATCTTTTTCGGGGAAATGTTCTGTTGAATGTCTCTTATGGCCCACGTGCGCGCGGGATAAATATATCGCAGGCGAACAAAAAGGCTGAAGAAGCCATCCTTAAAACGCGATGCGAGGGCCTTATTCAACGAGATGCTGCTAAACTCTCCGGGGGAGAAAAGAAGCGCGTGGCGCTTGCCAGGGCGTTAGCGGCGGGAGCGGAAACCCTTCTTCTGGATGAGCCCATTTCCCATGTAGACGAAGAAAACAGCGAAGTGATTGTCGGAATAATTCAAGAATTGGCCGCCTCTGGAGTCACCTTGGTCGTGAGCACTCACATACCAGAATGGACCAATTCTCTTTCAGTTAAAAATGTGCGGCTCGCGTATGGAAGAGTAGTGTAATTCAGGGCAATTTGGTTTCATCGGCATGATGGGAATCCCCGAACAGATCGGCCTCGATCAGGCCTCCGCACCAAGCGGGATAATGCCTGACATAATAATCTACCAACCCTGCCTCAAACACTTTTGGTTGAGTGTAATCTGTAATTTGTTTCTGGGAGCGGTGGCATGCGTGCGCTTTGAATCTCGCATGCGGAAATCTTCTCCCATCGACAATGGTTGTGTAGTCATCTCGGTAAACGAGATCGGAGCGATTGTACAAGGCGCGCCGTTTCATGGGTGATATTCGGTGGTACAGGCGTTTGGGAGCAGCCCCTGGATTTCCCTTCACAAGTCGATAGAAAGCCTTTGTGACCCAACCGCCGACGGTAATGTGGTCAGGGTGTCCGGTAACGCCGTCCTCTCCGTACGTCACGACCACCTCGGGAGAAAAGTTCCGGATGAATTCTTCGATGCGGGGTATAATTTCCGAATCATCAATGGATTTCAATCCGCCATCCGGGTAGTTCCAGAGCGTCATATCTTTCACGCCAAGCACATGGCAGGCGTCTTTCAGTTCCGCTTCCCGCACATCGCCTAACTCATCAGGCTTGCATACGCCGTTTGTCAGACCTGCTTCTCCACGTGTAAAGGTAAGGAGGCCCATTCGCACACCCTGGTTTGCGTAGAGCGTGATTGTGGCAGGGTTTCCAAAGGATTCATCATCCGGATGTGCGTAGATGTGCAATATAGAGCGCTGTGAGATTGATTTATTCATAACATAGAATAGTTGAAGATACTTCACATTAACAAGGCTTCCATATTACCATTTCAAATCAATGATTCAAGGATTGTGTCCTTCGTTTTTTCTCTCGCAACTTGATTTGTGGTGTTTTGAGTCGCGGTGCTTCTTCTTTTCCCAGGCATCGACGTCAGCGCAATGATGGTTTGCGCCCGCAATTTATGGAATCAAATTTCACCGAATGATAAAAGGGTTTTCAAAATCCGTCCTCTTGCCCTGTCTCTTTCTTTGGTTTATATGAAACTGAGGCCCACGAGACCCTGAAATTTGTTATCATCAAACCAATATCGGGTTGATGCTGATCAATGATTCGTAAAACCCTGTTCCATTACAAGGAGTCAGTATTGTGGAGTTAGCCATTTCAAGGGATACGTTACTCAGGGCCCTGCAGACGATACAAGGTGTCGTCGAAAATAGAAGCAGCGCAATGCCAATATTACAAAACGTGCTTGTCGAGACCGAAGGCAATAAGAACATCCGTTTGTTGGGCACGAATCTTGATATCAGCATGCGGGGAATGTTCGACGCTGAAGTAGAGAAAGCAGGGAAAGTCACGCTGAATGCAAGGAAATTGTTTGACATTGTTAGAGAACTTCCTGAGTCGGAGGTTCGTTTCACGGAAGAAGATGGACAGTGGATTGAAATGCGCTGTGAGCGTTCGAAATTCCGTTTTCCGGGATTGCCGCCTGCAGAATTTCCCGCGCTTCCCGAGTCGAGAGAATCAGGCGCACATACAATTTCTGCTTCGGTTTTGTCGGAAATGATTCGAAAGACGATGTTTGCGATATCCCAGGATGAGACGCGCTATACTTACAATGGCGTATACATGGAAACCGAAGCCGATACCCTGCGCCTCGTCGCTACGGATGGCCATCGGTTGGCGATGATTGAGCGAGCGAGCGAAGGGTTGGTACTTGAAGAAGGAGTGATTGTCCATAAAAAAGCTTTAGGAGAACTGGTCAAGCTCTTGCAGGGTGTCGAGGGCGACGTATCTGTTTCTCTCACCCACGTTTCAAGCGGCCAGGGCTTGTCTCTTTCAGGGGAAGAAGCGCCCGCCTCTCTCACTCCAAACCACATCATTTTCCAAATGGAAAATATCGCGTTATCGGCCCGGCTGATAGATGGCGAGTTTCCGAAATACAGGCAAGTCATTCCAGATAATAATGAGCATTCCATTTTGATGAACCGGGAAAGTTTAACGCAAGCGCTCAGGCGGGTTTCTCTTTTCACGAACGAAACGCGCATGGTTAAGTTTGAGTTCACCCCGGGTCAGTTGAAACTGACGACGAATGGCTCAGAAGCGGGAGAAGCCGAGGAAGTCATAGAATCGAACGCGCAGACTGACATCACGATTGGGTTTAATTCAAGGTATTGTCTTGATGCGCTCTCCATATTGGACGAAGAGCAAATCAGTATGGAGTTAAAGGATTCGCTGAGCCCTGGGGTACTCTCTCCCAAAGACTCGGATGGTTATACATATGTTGTAATGCCGATGCGTGTCTAAACAGCCATTCGGTTTGCCCAAAGGTTGAATTGATGCTGCAAGTATACCCCTGAAAGATAAATTGGGGGATCATGACTTCTTAGGCGCCTCTTTGGTGGGGCGCCTGTATTTTTTCTGTATCGGATTCAGTTAAATGAAATTCCACTTTTCAGAGAAGGCGAGTGAGAACTCAAGCCGCTATTATGGCTGGGTGATAGTGGGGCTCACCTTTTTCACCATGGCTATCGGTGGTTCCATCGTCGGTACGTTTCCCGTTTTTTATGTAGCTTTTCTCAATGAATTTGGGTGGTCTCGGGCGGACACCGCCCTGGCGTTTTCTTTTTCCATGGCCACGTTTGCAATTTCCGCAGGCTTTATCGGGGCGATGGTGGATCGTTGGGGTCCGAGGGTGATCATTCCAACGGGAATCACGATTCTGGGTATCGGCCTTGCCTTGATGTCAAAGGTTTCCAGCTTGCCCACCTTGTATTTTTTCTACGGGGGCGTCGTAGCGCTAGGCGTTACCATGTTCGGGTTCATTCCCACGAGCACCATCGTTAGCCAATGGTTTACGCAACGCCGCTCCGTGGCGATGGGGATATCGTTATCGGGAAGGAGTTGTGGCGGTATCATCATGGTTCCGTTTTCCGCCTACCTGATCGCGACTTTTGGATGGCGCGCGGCGTATGTTTTGCTGGCGATTGGCATCGTCGTTTTATTGGTTCCCTTGAATGTGTTTTTGCATCCCAGCCGAGCCGCCGTAACGGAAAGAAAAGCAGGGGACGACCACGGATCCAGCTGGACCTTGAAAGAGGCCCTGTCTGATTCGGTTTTTTGGCTTTTGTTTCTGGCGGGGATATTCAATGGCGTTGGCTTCAGCGTGGTCGGCGTCCATCAGGCCGCGCACATGGTTGATGTTGGAATGAGCACGATGAAAGCCGCCTCTCTGATAGGAGGCCTGGCCGTAGTCAGGGCCTTGGGAGGCATTTTAGGCGGATGGGTGGGGGATAGAATTGGGCGCACCCGAACTTTTTATCTGCTCAGCTTGGTTGCCATGTCAGGGGTTTTTTTGTTGATGAATTTATCTGAGCACCGCTCCTGGATGGGATATGCTTATGTTTTGGTTTATGGGATCGGTGCCGGTGCCCGGGGCGCGATCTTCGTATCGATCAAGGCGGACATTTTCGCCGGTAAGAGTTTTGGCCGAATCCTGGGTTTCAGCCAAACGGGTGGAGGATTGGCCTCAGCCGTCGGGCCTTGGATTGCGGGATACTTTTTTGATTTATGGAAAAGCTATTACTGGGCGTTTATTCTCGTGCTGGCCGTTCAAGTGTTATCGCTGACTGCAGTGGCGGCGGCATCCTCGAAAACACATAGAAGAAAAGAATGATTGTCTGTGACAATTTTCATGAGGCCGCTTTTTCTTTTTCGGCAATCATGGATTCGATGAAGGAAATCATACTCTCAGCCGATGTTTGCTCGATGTTCAATGTGCCGTGATAAAGAGTGGAATCGGCGAAATCTACATGAAAGAAATACTGGGAAAACAAACCCTGATCCCGGTCTGATCTCTTGATGGTTTCTTCAGCAGCCGTTCTCGTTACGCCTGATGATTCCATGAAGTGGCGGATGCGGGCTTCCAGGCTGCCAACGATTCTTAGATGGAGGGTATCGGGGCGGTCCTTAAGGAGGACTTGTCCTCCCCACCCGCCGATAACGACATTGCCTTTATCCGATGCTTCGTTCATGCACTCAGACAAAACGCCTCGCAAGCTGTCTCGCCTCACGCTGAAAGTCCGCTCCAGGATTGTTGGAGCACGGCCTTCTATTTTTTCTAAATCCAGAGTTAAACCTCGTTGTTTGCAAATTTCGACGAGTTCATCACGTCCCAGAAACGCATAGTTCAATTTGTCCGCAAGATTGCGCGCAATGAAAATTCCACCTGTCCCGTATTGACGTGAAATGGTGACGACAGCCATGTGAAATCTCCTTATTTATGCTCTCTTTTTTTAATACTAATTATTTGGCTAATCTTATCAAAAATAATCATAGCGTTCGACCTTGATAAACAGCGCGTTGTCCCATCTCACTTGGCGGGATAGAGGTGAGAGGTGTCTTCGGGTATTCTGCGGCTGAAAGATTGTGAGCAACCTTTACCGATGACCACCGATGGAGAGGTAGTTTTCGTGACGATTCCACCCGACGAACTTCTTGAACGCCTTGGTGTGCATACTTCGCTGTATGCCGCGGATGAAAAAGGCATTTTCGCCGTACTGAATGACCAGGAAAAGGGCCATTTTTTTGCAGTGGATCGCGAAAGCGGCAATTTCCGTTGGCGAGTGGAGAACACGGCAGGCTGGGTGATAGCACCCCCTCTCATCTGGGGGGATTTATATATCGTGGGTACAAGCAGTGTGGCGATGAAGAGAGAAGAAAAAGAAGGCTCATTTGCGACCGTAGACTGGAAGAGAGAAGGTGCGGTCTATGCGTTCGGCGCAAACGATGGCGTCGTACAGTTTTGGGATGAAAAATCAGGGGTTGTGAGAAGTACCCCCAGAGTAGAGGATGGCGTCTTGATCGTGGAAGGAGAAATTCGGGTGGGCGGTTTTCAGGATGAAGAACCGTGGTCTTCATCCTGCGATGTGGAAAGCTGTTTTTCTTTAATAACAAAACGACTGATCGCCCGCCGTGTGCGAGGGGATGTTCCTTCCGGGTATTTTGAGGGAGAATCGTCACCAACGGAATGGGTGTGAGGTTCTCACCTTTTTTTGCTTAACTCCTTAGCCATTAACGTCGCATTTTGCGGGACGAGGTTTGAGCGAAACCAATTTCGGTATTCATCCATGTGAACGTTCGGAACCGCCCTTGCTGGAGATTTGTGTTTTTTCAGGGCCGTGGCGGTGCGGGAGCGCAGTTTCGTCATATAACCCCTGAATTCATCCCATACCTTAGGGGCGGGTTGAGTGGGAATCGGCCCATGGCCGGGGATAAGGAATTTGGCGGGAAATTTCTTTAATTTGGGAATCGCATCTATCCAGTTGCCGAAATTCCCCAGCCTGGCTACCGGATGAGTTCGATAATCGAGCAGATCTCCGGTGAACAAAATTCTTTCCTCCGGCATCCAAACGACGGTGTCTCCTTTTGTGTGACAGTGACCAATGTGAACCATCTCGAATAGCCGCCCGCCATAGCGGATGGAAATTTCGCCTTCGAATGTCACCATCGGCGGCGCGATGTGAAGTTTGCCAATCAGGTGCTCTACTTTTTGTGGCCTGCCCGCCATTTGTTTCACCCAGATACCCTCGTTCTCCTCTCGTTCCATCTCCAGACGCACGTTTTCCTGACCAACGGAAACGGCTCCTCGATTATGGTAGTAACCATTGTCAGAGGTGTGGTCGAAATTGTGGTGGGTATTGAGCACCAGACCAGGTGAATTTCGGGTAATTTCTTTCATGCCGGACACAAAAGGCTTTCGTATCCGGATATCGTTATCAACGATGACGGGTTTTTCGTCCGTAAGCACGAGGCCGAAATTCGTCCCGCCATCTCCACCAATGAAAATATGTACCCCATCTGCGATTTCAACAAATCCCTGGGTTTTTGCAGGGCCTGGCAATGCCTTTACTCTGCGGGCCATCGGTTTCTCCTTGCGGGGGCAGCGATGATGACGATATCGTTATGAGAATCAATGAAAAGGTACCAAAGTGCTTTTGAAGCAACAATGTCGAGAATGAAAATTTCATATATGAGATTCCTGAGATGAATTCTTATTCTGCATTCGTAGGGCTTGAATGTTCAAAAACCGGAGAACAATTCGCACCCGGCGGTTTGATGAATCTAAGCCCCTGTGGCGCTCCGTTGCTGGCGCGGTATGACACCGAAGCCGCCGTGCGGACTTTGGACATTAAAAATATGGCGGGTCGCGCTCATTCCATGTGGCGCTATCATGAAATGCTTCCGGCTCCCGATGAAGATGCCATCGTTACGCTCGGCGAAGGCATGACTCCCTTGTTGCGGGCGCCTCGCCTGGGAAAGGTTTTGGGGTTTTCGAACCTGTTCGTGAAGGATGAAGGCGTGAATCCGACGGGAAGTTTCAAGTCCAGGGGATTGTCCGCAGCCATCACGATGGCGCGGCATCTGGGAGCAAAAAAGATCGCCATTCCCACGGCCGGCAACGCCGGCGGCGCGGCGGCTGCCTACGCTTCGAGAGCAGGAATCGAGGTGTCTGTGTTTGTCCCGGAAAAAGCGCCGAGCGTACATAAAGTGGAATGTGTGCTGGCGGGAGCAGATGTGACCGTTGTTCGCGGCTATATCCACCATTGCGCGGAAATTGTGGCGCAAAGAACACCGGCGGAAGGCTGGTTCGAATTGTCTACGTTCAAGGAGCCGTATCGGGCCGAGGGTAAAAAAACGATGGCCTATGAGCTCGTCGAACAATTCGGCGGCGATATTCCGGACGTGATTCTCTATCCAACTGGTGGCGGGACGGGATTGGTGGCAATGTGGCGCGCCTTTGGCGAACTCGAGGCGTTGGGCTGGATTGGCGTAAAAAGACCGCGCATGATTTGTGTTCAGGCCGAGGGCTGTGCACCTCTCGTTCGGGCATATGAGAACAACGACGACGTCTCATCCTTATGGGACAACCCTACGACGATGGTATCCGGCTTGCGCGCGCCGAAGGTTCTGGCGGATTTTTTGTGCTTGCAGGCGATTCGGGAAAGCGGGGGCACGGCTATTGCCGTTTCAGATGAGATGATGTTCGAGGCGCAAAGAAAAGCGGGTGCTTCCGAGGGAATTCTCATTTGTCCAGAAGGCGGGGCGTGTATTGCGGCATTGGAGGCTTTGCTCGAACGGGGCGATATCGAGCGCGATGAGCGCATCGTGACGTTTAATACGGCCACGGGCTTAAAGTATGCGGATATGGTAGAAACGAATATTTCTATGATTGATCCGATTTAAGCGTAGGATGAAAGGTGGATGATTGAAATAACAAGGCAAGAAGAATTCTCCGCAGCGCATCGTTTGTTTCGACCCGACTGGAGCGATGAGCAAAATAAGGCCATGTACGGAAAATGCGCTAATCCGCACTATCATGGGCATAATTACGTTTTTGAGGTGACATTGCGAGGTTCCGTAAACCTTGAAACGGGAATGGCTTATAATCTCGCTGATCTCAAGGAAGTCATGAAGCGGCAAGTCGTAGAAGCGCTTGATCACAAGAATTTGAATGAAGATGCGGCGGAATTCATGAAAAACAGGATCCCCACAGCGGAGAACATCGCGATTTCGATTTGGGAATCTTTGGCGGAATATATAGACACGGAGATTCTTTTTCGCGTCCGTTTGTATGAAAACGAGCGGAATTTCGTGGATTATTATGGAGAAAGTCCCGATGGCGTTCGGTGAGCCCAAAAATCTGGAGAAAAGACGAATCGTTCTCACCGGTGCTTCTCGGGGAATAGGCCGTGTGAGCGCGCTTCGTCTCGCAAAAGCGGGCGCGAAGGTTTTTGCCGTTTCGAGAGATGCCGAAGCCCTGGCGAAACTGGCTTTTGATTCAAAAGGGTACGTGGGTCATATTTTTCCGCACAGTTGCGATGTGACGAAAGCCGACGAAGTGGAAGCGCTTAGCGAAATGGCTGAAAAAAGACTGGAAGGCGTGGATACGCTGATAAACAATGCGGGTTCAGGTGTTTTCAAGGATATCGAAAACCTCTCGGTGGATGAGTTCAATGCGACGGTCTCGGTGTGTCTCACAGCCCCTTTCATGCTGACACGGGCCCTTTGTCCCTTGCTTTCGGCGGCGAATGGCGAGGTTATAAACATATCTTCGATTAGTGCGGTATCGGGTTTTCCGGGAGCCTCGGCTTATTGCGCCGCAAAAGCCGGTCTCGAAGGTCTGTCTAGAGCATTGGTGGAGGAGTTGAGGCCCAGGGGCATACGTCTTACCATTCTCCGGCCCGGAGCCTGCGCAACGGACATGTGGAAATCCATTCCAGGGGAGTTCGATGTTGAGGCGATGATCCCTCCTGATCTGGTGGCGGAAGCCATAGAGTTTTTGCTTTCTCAATCCCGCAGGGCCTGGACGGAATCGATGGTGGTTCTTCCCCCGAAAGGCATGGTCTAGCGCACCCTCTTCACTCAGTGAATCAGATTATTCGTGCTTACCGTCTATTGAAATAAAATCCCAAAAATGAGAAACACGCTTGTTGAAGAGGGCAAAAAAAGATATAGATTTTGCCCTTGACGGAATAGATTCTGTAAAATTCTAATGTTCGTGAGCTACGTTTATATATAGCGATATTGAAAGATTGGCACATCATTTTTTCGGGAGGTTGGTTTTTGAGCACTATTCGATATGAAAATCTCGATGTCGAATATGAGACCGAGATCGGAGATTCCATTCTTGACGCGGATTTGGATAATGGTGTCGATCATACCTGCGATTGTGGCGGCAATTGCGCCTGTTCCACTTGCAAGATTGTCGTGATTTCTGGAGCCGAACTGCTCTCTCCACAGCAGGAAGACGAAAAAGATACACTGGATGCCTATGGATGGAATCCGGATGAATATCGTCTGGCTTGTCAATGCATTATTGAAGGAGAGGGCCGTATCGTCTTGAATATGCCTGAACCTGAATAAAAATTAAGGTGCTTGTTCTCTGGCTTTGTTCCAGGCGCGGACCACCGAATCGAAATCAACCATACCTTCACGCAAGAGTTCTGGCTTCTCCCCTCTCGCGTCCACTACGGTGGAAGGCCGGGAATCTTCTGTAGTTCCGCCGTCTAGGATCAGCGCTACTTTGTTTTGGAATCGAGAAGAAATCGCTTGAGCGCTCAGGAGTGGGGGCTCGCCGGATAGATTCGCGCTAGTCGCCACGAATGGACCGACCCGCATGGCCAGGGTACGGCAAAGCGTTTGAGCAGGCATGCGAACGGCGACAGACGAACCGCCTTCGCCCAACAAGGGAGACAGTTTTGGAAAAGCCGGTAGAACCAAAGTGAGGCCCGAGGGCCATAAAGAATCCATCAGGCTTAAGGCATGTGGGGAGATGTCGCGGACGAGTCCATTTAACTGGGATTGGCAGCCGATGAGTACGGGCGCGCCTTTCTCGTCTTTTTTTCCCTTGATTTCGTAGAGTTTCTTGATGGCTTCTTTATCTAAGGCGTGGGCGCATAGACCGTAAATCGTATCCGTGGGCAAAGCGACGATGTTTCCCGAATTCAGTTCTTTGCCGGCCTGTCGAATTACATCTTCTTCTGGTGAATCAGGATTGACCGGGAGGACTCTGCTCACTGTCTATTTTTTCCGGTAAGTCCTTTTAGCGCGGCTACGCTTAGGCCTTGATTTTTGCCCGGAACTTTTTCTGGAATCATTTTGTGTTTGTTTCGAGCCGTCTTTTTGCGCCAGGGCGGGCAGAGGGGAAATTTCTTTCTGGAGAGCGGTATCTGCGGCCAGAACCTTCTCGGTTTGTTGTTGTGCGAAGCGTCGGTATTCCTTCGCCAGCTTCGGATCGGTCAAGGCGAGTATTCGTACGGCGTGTAGGGCGGCGTTCCTGGCGCCTGGACCACCAATCCCCATCGTGGCCACGGGTATGCCGGGAGGCATCTGCACCGTGGAGAGGAGAGAATCGAGGCCGCCGAGCGAGGAACTGTCGATGGGAACGCCTATCACGGGTAGATCCGTAGCGGCTCCGACGACGCCCGCCAAGTGCGCAGACATACCAGCGCCAGCGATCAGCACCCGGATTCCGCGCTCAGGCGCCGTTTTCACATATTCATGAACGGCGTCGGGTGTACGGTGGGCCGATAAGATTCTCATTTCAGAGGGAATGTTGAATGTTTCGAGCGCCTTCGTGGCTTCTTCCATTACCGGTTTATCCGATGCGCTTCCCATCAGTATCCCGACCAAGGGTGCTCTTGTGGCCAAAAGGTTCTCCTCTTCTTATTGGGGGATGAACGCGAGCAGTTCGATTTCGAGTTTCGCGCCCGCGATGATTTTCGCTGCCTGAAAAGTCGTGCGCGCCGGGGGGTCTTCCGTTCCGAAGTATTCCTCGAAGACGGCGTTCATTTCCCCCAGATCCGCCAGATCTTCCATGAAAATGGTTACTTTTACGGCGTTTTTCAGGGATGTGCCGCCCGCCTCGCACACCGCCTTGAGATTCTCGATGATCCGGCGCGTCTGTTCGGCGACGCCGCCCGGAACAAGTTCTCCCGTCGCCGGGTCGAGGGGCAACTGTCCCGAGCAGTGAAGCCATTCTCCCACCTGGATGGCCTGGGATAGCGGCACTTTGCCGGATGCGGCCTTGTCCGTATGAACCACTCTTTTTTCCATGTAGCCCTCCTGCGTACTCCAAAGGTGACGCCCCATCAAAACATAAAACGAGGCCCGTGGGTATCTTTCGCGCCATGTTTCGGGGGCTTCGATATAAGTCATGTTTTATCAAACGGTTGCAATGACATCCCGTTCGCTACGGAGGTGCCTCGCCGCGCGAATCCCCTCATTTACCGCCGGGGGCACGCCTCCGGAGACGCGGAATCCGCGCGATGCTTCCGCGCGACGGGGATTTTCGCCCCCGCAATTCCCCGCATTTGCCGTTATCTCAGGCCTAGCGGGCCATGGCAGAATTCTCCTGCGCTGCGCTTCTGCTGCGTCATATCCCAGGAAAAAATCCTTCATTTATTTAGCGAAAAACCCCGTGAATTTATCGTATTATCTGGAATATAAAAATTAAGTTATTGTTTTTAAGCCAATTAGAAATTCATTAAAGTAAATGTAATCAAAACGAAAGCGGATTCATTATAATGCCAGCGCAGGCTGTCGGGCCCGTGTCGGCAAGC
>CAYTSP010000136.1:0-9480 GCA_964440505.1 uncultured Nitrospinaceae bacterium | reverse complement strand
GATTTTCAAGCGGCCGCGAAGCGAGCGCCTGCGCGAATTCCTCGATACCTGGCGGGCGCGCACGATATGACGGCCGGGGTCAGTCAGCGAAGAGCCCGAGACCGATGGCCGTCCCCCCGGCCGAACCCGAATCGGGCGCTTGCAGTCGGGTGAATCACGAATATGGGTTGGGTTCCGTTCTGTCGCTATTGGTCGCCAGCACCGCCATCGTCGCCGCGCCTGCCTTCTTCTGGAACCACAGGTCGAGGACGTAGTGCAGGTAGATGTTCGCCAGTGTCGGCGATGCCACTGATTGTGCTGCTTTCGTTCATCTCCCCCTTTCGGGCGGAGCGCGATATGGTTCGAAAGATGGTGGTCGAAGGGGAGTTCGTCGAAATCTTCGTCGATACGCCGATCGAGGTTTGCGAATCGCGTGACCCTAAGGGGCTCTACTCGCGAGCAAGGGCGGGCGAGATCAAGAACTTCACAGGTCTCGATTCACCCTACGAAGCGCCTGAGAGTCCCGACATGCGCCTTGATACCACGAGCCTATCCCCCGAAGAGGCGGCGCGCAGGATCATCGATTTCATTTCGTGATTGTGATTGTTCCCATCTCTCATGTGGTGCGCGGCGTCTCCTCATGGATATTCATGATGTACGCTTAAAAACCTTTTTGGAATTTCTGAGAATATTTTAGAGAGTTTGGATACCGGATTGCCAGCCACTTACGACCGACACTCGCTCGTCAGGATGCATAGAGGTTGGAATGAACCCGCTTGCGACTTGATTACAAAATGCATTTTACAGATTAAAGAATATCTTATTGTGTGTTCATTCAGCAAGTTACATACAAGTTTTTTGCCTAAATTTCATTCTTGCCTTTCCCAATTGCCGCCCAGAGCGAGATAGAGATTGACGCGCTGCTCGAGCGCGAGACGTTGGACGGACAACATGTTGCTCTTCGCCGAGAGCACACGCTGTTGTATGGTCAGCAATTCAATCAGGGCGATTTCGCCTTCCTTGTATCTGAGTTGCGCGATCCGGTGGGCTTTTTCCGCCTCCGCGAGCGCGACGCCGAGCTCCTCTTTACGCCGGGCGAGCGTGCCCGCCTGGTCAAGATTGGTTTCTACTTCGCTGAATGCTTTGAGTGCGGTTTGGGCATACGACGCCAGGGCTTGTTTTTGCTCCGCCGTCGCAATTTCCACCTGCGCTTTTCTGGCGCCGCCGTCGAATACGGGGGCCAGCAGGTTGCCCACGAGACGCCAGGCGATGTTGGCCGGGTCGGTAATATTCGACAGGGAATTAGAGGATCCGCCGATGTTGCTGGTCAGGCTCAACTGCGGCAAGCGCGCGGCCTTCGCCTGTTTCAGGGCGTTGAAGGCGGCGGCGACGCGGCGTTCGCCGGCAATCAGATCCGGCCGTCGCTCCAGTATGTCGGAGGGCACGCCCGGCGGCGGCATGGGCGGCAGAGGCGGCAGCGACGCGCGTATGGCGACCTCGCCTTTGGGGTAGCGTCCCAGCAGCACTTCCAGCGCCCGCAAGGCTTCTCTCTGCGACGCCTCAAGCGCGAGCAGTTGTTCGCGGGTGGACGCCAAATCAGATTTCGCCAGCGCGACGTCTTGAGCGGAGGCGAGTCCGTTCTCGTATTGCACTTTGACGATGCGGAAGGTTTCGTCGAGCGATGCGAGGATTTCCTTCAGTATGGCTGTTTGCCGCCCCGCCTCGATGGAGATGAAGTAGGCTTTCGCGGTCGCCGCCGCCAGGGAGTGTTGCGCATACTTGTAGTCGGCGGCCGCGGCTTCGGCGCTGGCGACGGCGGCGCGACGTCCCGCACTGATGCGTCCCCAGAGATCGGCTTCCCAGTTCAACTGAACCGAGGGCGAGAAACTCGAAACCTCGGGCGCGACGCCCTCAAGCGAGCCGGAACGCAAACCGGCGAAGGCCAGATTCACCTGGGGTTTCAGTTGAGCGCCAGCTTGAACGGCCAATGCTCTCGCGCGTTCGACGTTCGCCGCCGCAGCCATGAGGTCGTGGTTGTTGGCAAGAGTCTGGGCGACGAAATCACGCAGCATGGCGTCCTGAAAGGATTTCAGCCAATCGACTCGCCTCGCGCTTCGCAGCTGTGATTCATCCACGCTCGTCGCCCACGATTGTGGCGTAAACGTGGTCTGACGCGTAATTTTTACTTTGACGGGTTCATCGTCTCGGACTTTGGCGCGACCGCAACCGGCTAATGCGACCAGAACACAGACCGATAACGCCAGAACGGGGAACGACGTCCATTTATTCCGCATGGTTTGACGCTCCCTCGATTTCCTCCGAATGAATACGGAAAAACACGGCGTAGAGCACCGGCGCGATCAGCAGCGTCAGCAGCGTGGCGAAGGTGAGTCCGAATATCAAAACCACGGACATTGACTTGAAGAACGCATCGAAAAACAACGGCATTACCCCCAGCACGGTCGTCAGTGCCCCCAGTATGACGGGTCGCACGCGGCTGGCCGCCGCATCGACCACGGCATCGAAACGCGCTTTGCCCTCGCTGATTTCCAAATCGGTCTGGTCGACGAGCACGATCGCATTCTTGATCAGGAGCCCCGACAACGACAACAAACCCAGTATCGCCATGAACTCCATGGGCGTGCCCGTCGCCACGAGTCCGACCACCACACCGATGATTGCGAACGGCACGACGAGCCAGATCACGATAGGCTGCCTGACACTGCCGAACAGGATGAACACGACGAGGACCATCGCGAGCAAACCCAACGGGAGGGTCGAGACCAGGTTTTCACTGGCTTCCTTGGAATCGCCGTACTCTCCGCCCCATTCGAGCCGATAGCCTTCGGGCAAGTCGATGGCTTCGATTTGCGGACGAAGGCGCGCAAAGAGATCCGCGGGCAGTTCGTTCGGATACGGGTCGCTTTGCGCCTTGATTCTCCAGACGCGGTCTTTGCGCCGGAGCAAACCATCGCGCCATACTGTCCGGAAGCCATCGGTCACCTGGCCGATGGGAACCGCTCTGCCGGTGACCGAACTCAGCACCTGAATGTTGTGGATGTTGTCGATATTCACGCGTTCGTGCTCGGGAGCGCGGGAAATAATCGGAACCAGTTCGTCGTTCTCGCGATAGACGCCGACGGCGCGTCCGGAAAAATTTCTTTGCAGGGCCAGCGCAAGGTCCTCGCGAGAGATGCCCGCCCGGCGCCCCGGTCTTTTCGCATAGATGGGTTCGATCACGCTGACCGGTTGCCGCCAGTCATCTTTTATCGATAACGCCCCGCCGTCAGCCGCCATGATGGCCTTGGCCCGGTCCGCCAAAGCGCGGAGTGTTTCCGGTTCGGGGCCGCTGAACGCAGCCTCGATTTTCGACCCCCCGCCGGGCCCCAACACGAAGCGCCACACTTTCCCCTGGGCCTGGGGAAAGACGGCTTCCATGTATTCGTGAATCTTGCGAATCAGGCCGTCGATGATCTTGTAGTCGCCCGTGCGGACCAGTAGTTGTCCGTAAGCCGGGTTCCTGGATTCGGGGGAATAGACCAGCATGAATCGCGGCGCGCCGGCCCCGATGGACGCCTGCACTGCATCGACCCCTTCGAGGCCCGCGACGAACTCCTCAAGCTCCGCGATGTCCCGTGCGGTTTTGGAGATGTCCGTCCCCTCGGACAGCCAATAGTCCACGACGAGCAGCGGCGTGGTGGATGCGGGGAAGAATCCGGATTTGACGTACCGGAATCCCCACGCCGAAACGAGAAATATGCTCACTGCGCCTGCAATGACGAAGATGCGCATTCTGAGCGCGAAACGCAGGAACCGTTTGTATGTTCGCAACAAGCCGCCCTCGGACCTTTCGCGACCTCCCGAGGGTTCCGCAGACTCCTTGAAGAGCCAAGTGCAAAACAACGGCGTCAGCGTGACGGCGAATACCCAGCTATACGTCAGCGAAATCAGTATCACCCAGAACAAATGACCGGTAAATTCGGCGGTGGAGCCGGGCGCAAAGCCGATAGGCGCAAAGGCGATGATGCCGACCAGGGTGCCGCCCAGCAACGGCCAGATGGCGTGTTTGACGACACGGTTCGCAATCTCCAGCTTCTTGGCGCCGCTCTGCAGGCCCACGAGAATGCCCTCGGTCACCACGATCGCATTGTCCACCATCATGCCCAGGGCGATGATCAGTGCGCCGAGCGAGATGCGGTGCATGGGAATATCAACGGCATGCATCGTCGCCAGGGTGGCGAAAATCGTCATCAGCAAAATCGCACCGATCACGATGGCCGATTTCAGCCCCATGAAGATCAGCAGCGTGACGATGACGATAACCAGCGCGGCGATCACGTTGGCGACGAAGGCGCGCACCGATTCGTCGACGATTTTTCCCTGATGATAGAATTCGTGCAACTCGATGCCCAGTGGGCGGAATCTCTCGCCCTCCATGATTTTGTTGTCGATGCCCGCGCCGACTTTGACGATGTTTCCACCCAATACGCCTGAAACGCTCAACGCAATCGCCGGTTTGCCGTTGTACCGATAAAGTTTTTGCGCAGGCTCCTGGTAACCCCGCCAGACGCGCGCGATGTCTTTCAAAAAAATCACTTTCCCTCGGTTGTCGGAAGAAACCAGAAGATTCTGTATCGCCTCGATGGAGTCAATGGCCCCGGTGGGATCGATCAAGATGCGCCGGTCACCGATTTTGACGTCCCCCGATGCGACGACGGCGTTTTGTTGCGCGAGAATGTTGTAGATGTTGGATATGGAAAGCCCCAGGGCGGCCGCGTCCTGCCTGGAAATCTCGACGAAGATCGCTTCCTTTTGCAGTCCGTCCAGCGTTACGCGGGCGACGCCTTCCACCTGCAGCAGCGAACGCTGCAGGGATTTGCCGTAGCGTTTCAGCTCGGCGAGCGAATAACCGTCACCCGTGATGAAGTAGAGCAAACCGAAGACATCTCCGAAATCATCGGCCACGTAAGGCGTTTCCGCGCCGGGCGGCAGTGCCCGGACGGCGTCGTTTACCCGGTTGCGCAGCTTGGTCCAGATGATCTGGAGGTCGGCTTTGGTGGGTGACGCTTCGTATTTTATCTCCACGCTGATTTCGGATTTTCCCGCCGTGGATACGGATTCGATGGTATCGATTTCCGCCATTTGCTGAATGGCTTTTTCCAGTGGTTCGGTAATTTCAAGCGCGACTTCATGGGGGCTGGCGCCCGGGTAGCTCGTGACGATGAGAGCCTTGCGAATGGTGAATTCGGGATCCTCAAAGCGCGCCATGTTCCGGAAAGCCGACCAACCGCCAACGATCGTCAACGCGATGACGATGACGCTCAATACGGTGTTTTTGATGGTGAATTCGGCGATGTTCATTACGCGGCGCACGCGAGAGCTTGAACCGAGCCGCGAGGTTGATTCCGGCGCGTCATTTCCACTCTCTTATCTTCATGCCCTCCGACAGATAGGCTGCGCCTGCCCCGGCGATGGTTTCGTTGGCCGCAAGCCCGGCGGTAACGACGACCGTCTCACCGACGCCTTCTTCGAGAGTGACGACGCGCTTGGACACCTTCATCGTTCTTGTATCGACGGCCCAGACGTAGTTGTTCTTCCCGTCATTGGTCACTGCGGCTAGAGGCACCGCCACACGCGGCGTCTGCGCTTTGTTTTCGGCCCGTAACTCCACGGTGGCATTCATGCCGGGCAGCACTCGTAGGTTTTCTGGTGGGTGAAACGCAAACGTGACGGCATAGGTTTGGGATATCAGATCCGCCAGAAGCGACGCTTCCTTGAAGACGGCTTTTATGGGTTGCCCGGGGAGAGTGTCCAGGATAACGAAGGCCCGGGGGCGCTTGTTCTTAGCAAGATTTTTGGGAATCCTGGCTAAATAGCGCGCGGGCAGATCGATGGTGGCTTCGAACGCGTCGTCGCTCATGAATTTTACGACGACCTGGCCCGGCTTCACGTTTTGTAGTTTCTTTACCATTGTTTGTGCGATCACACCTTTGAAGGGAGCGCGCAGCACGGAGTCCGCCAGCGCTTTTTCGGCGCGTTCCAGCTGCGCCTTGGTCACGTCCCGCTGGGTCTTGCGCTGCTCCAGAACGGTGCGCGCAATGGCATCCTGGCGCGCCAGTCGAACCGCGCGCCGATACTCTTTTTCCGCGTTTTGGTATTGCGCTCTGGCCGAGGCGAGGGTGGACCTGAAATCCCGCTGATCCAGTCTGACGATCAGATCGCCGCGCTTAAGACTCTGCGCCTTCTTCACCGGGAATTCTCTCAGCATGCCACCCACTTGGAGGCTCAACTCGGAGAGCCGTCCTGCGCCGATTACCGCCGGGAAGCGATTCACCCGCATTGCGCTTGCCGCCTTGACCGTAATCAGCTTGACCGGACGCGCGACCCGGGTTCTGCTCTTCGTTTCCGGGGCGTTGTCGCAGGCGGACAGGGAGAGGGCTAGGAATACGGCGCAGTATGAGCTGAAACGGATTCTGGGTGACATCTGAATGCTTCTCTCTGGACGGGCGGCGGCGGTAGACGTCGTTGTGAAATGGCCTTGAGCCTTCCCTTCGCACATGACGGAAAACAACGAACTAAACTATATAATTGACGCACGAAACATTGCAAGCACGCGATGACGCCTTGAAGACACAGGCGCGGCGTTGGTTCTACGAACTTGTTGTCGAGGATTCGCGCCACGACGGGCGCAACCGCCCGTCGGCTTCTATCAGGGGCCAGTTCATGTTGGCGCAGATTTTCATGGGAACGTTCGTCATCTTCTGGAGGGTCGTAGGGTTCGAGGGTATTCGGTATCGGAAGCGATAAACTCTCATCCTCCGTCGAGTTGGGACTTTACTTCGATTCGGACGATGCGGATACACACTGGAGCGTTGAGGCAGCCGCGGTGCTCCGCTACCGGGGTTTGAGCTTGACGGTGGGTCTACTCGTCCAGGACCCTCTCACCCACGAGGAGGAGGGTCATGAGGAATGTAGGGTGAGGGACACGCTTCGCATCGCGACCGATTAGCCCGAAAGGGCTCTCTCTCGTTCACCTCCTCGTTGGACGCGCGGCGGGGGTGAGGAGCTGTTTTGGTTGCAGTGGGGAAGGCCTGTCCACGATGTGGAACTCACATTAAAGCGCTCCTGAAAGGGGCACAGCGGGAGAATCGGAGCCTTTTCCGACGGGAAGTTCGAATGCGTTATTTCGATACCAGTTCCCTCGTACTTCTTATACTTCCCGAGGCCACCAGCGAACTGACGATGGACTTGCCGGCAAGCGCAGGGAACGTTCCCGGCTATGGCGATTGATCGCTTCCAAGAGTTTCTTTCAAAACGCCCTCCACTGGCCGTGGTATCGGGCCGAGAACAGACTTGTGATTCAATCACCGTGCACTCCCAACGTGGCCATGTCGCGGGGGCATCCGGTGGTAGTCCGCCCCGCCGGAACCCGACGACGGCGACGAAGAGCAAAGTAATCTCTTGCGCTCAGGGTGTCACCACCGAGCCTTGCGGCATTCCACGCAGGTCGTCCCGCCACTCTCCAGATTCGTCGGATAGGACACTGACGCGCGCATCCTTAGGTGGAGGCTTGTCCGATCTCGCTCTTTCGATCACGGGTGGGTACACAATTCCACCATAGACCACGTTTTCAGCGTCCCCCCTGAAATTCCGTATGTCCGGTTTTCCGGGTACGGCTTCAAGCACCAGGCACCCCTCAGGAATTCGGTGTGGCGCCTTCCGCGAGACCCGCCACGGTTAAGGCTGGCCCGGCCATGCCCGCGGCAAACGGCCGCGTTAACACCGTCTTTCGAGCTTATCGGATAACGTGGTCGGACCGGTTTCTGTACACCGACAGATCAGCCATACTTCACACGGCCAACTGGGCTCAGAGGTCCTCGCTCACGGCGGGTTGTGTTGTGACACGCTTGCCCGGCCCCGTGTCTGGCGCATGTTTTGGATTCCCGGATTACCCATTGGCCCGGCCCCTGGTGCCATCGACTCCACTGGGACGGGTATCCCCCCGTTTGTCGGCTTCACGGCTACTATTCTTGAGTCTGACTTCTCCATGTCGCTCATCTACGGCTACGGATTCCTCCTTCCCTCAGCGGCCCCGCCACGACGGCGACATGACATGGAGACCTCCCAAGTCCCGGTGAAGTTTCTACGTACGTGCATGGGTTCTCAGGCACCGCGGGATTCTGGCCCCCTCGCCATATCGGCGGGTCGGATGTTGTCTTCGGCCAAGGGGAAAACCTAGGCATCCCGGACAATAATTCTTTCGGTGCCCAATAGTCCCGCACACACATGCGCCCCTCAACGCTTGACCCCACTCTCACGGGTGGCGGCCTATGATTCGGAGTGAAGGTGATGGCCGGCCTTTTCCCTCCCGCCGAATTTCCACCGGCTTTATTATCCGGATTTCCGGGACCGGAATAATGGGGAATCATCAAGGAAAGTTGACAAGCTGCCTCATTCAATACCCTGTGGCGGATCGTAGCCGGAACCCATGTTGCCGGTTGGAAACAAAAGTTTGCGCAACTTGCCGGTTCACTTCTGTTGACGGGTGTCATACAGTCATCAGCACCCAAGACGCTGGCGAGAGTCGCCTGATAGTGGGGTTGCTGAAAAACTCTGCTCCTGTGATTCCATGCCTTCATTTCTTGTGATTGGCTTTGGGAGAACACGAGATGTTGGGGCGCAAGAGCGGCGGGGGCGCTCAAGCCGCCGGAGCGGGCCCGCCTGCCTCCCCGGTGCCTGCGAGCCGCGTGCTGACCATGTCCGCCATATCAGTAGTTTAGGAAATGAATGGAGCCTGCCGGAAAAATCCATTACCACTAGCAAAACCGACTTCTGGTTTGCTAATATTTTCATATTGGAATGAAGAAAACGGTGAGACTTCCTGTCTCCCGGCGCGTACGGCCCAAGACACGAGGGCAGTCCCGACCGAAGCGGGAGGGATTGCATGAGAGAAGAGCTTACACAACGGAGGACCCATGATGAAATTTCCAAGACGAATACTTTTGGCGGCCCTGATCCTTACGCTCATCGGCGTCGTTTCGACCGCGCGGCCCGCTCTTGCGCAGGAGTGCCCGCGCGCGCCCGGCGTTGTGGAATTCCCGCCTCCCGCCGTGACGGCGGCCGACGTGGAGGCGGGCCGCGGCAGCCTGCGGGATTTCGCACTGGCGACGCTGAATTACTCTACTGCAAGCGGAAGGAATCTGGATGATTTGGCGTACACTGCATGCCTCATCAGGCTCAAGGGAGGGCCGTTTTTTTCCGGCTCCACCTACTCCGTCGCCCTGACTCTCGACAGCAGGGTGTTCATTAACGCAAAGGATATGTCGACGGGGGGCAGGTTGCTCAACCCCGTGATTTATGGAGCGATCCTCCACGCGCTTGGAATCGATGTCACCAGCCCGGCCACCATACAAGCCGGTCTCAGAAACGTGTTCGCAACGGGAGCCTTCCCGAACCCCGACGGCGGATCGTTCGATGCGAGTCCACTGGGCGTTTCCGGCG
>CAYTSP010000135.1:0-3981 GCA_964440505.1 uncultured Nitrospinaceae bacterium | reverse complement strand
CTTCCAAGCACATCGCGCTCGCGACGCTCGCTCCCTCGTTCCCCCTGCCGAAAAAGGCGGTGCCGGGGATGTGGCCGGCGCGGAAAGCGGAATCGAGCGTCTCCTCGACCGCGCGGGCCAGCGAGACGAGGTAGTGCATGCGCCCGGCGGTTTTTCTGTCGGGGAGAATTTCTGTTTTAGTAAAACTCACCCAGCGCGCTTCGAGGCCGTCCACGGCGAGGTAGCGATCGGCCAGGTCGGAATAAAAATCGAGGTTCGCCAGCTCCTCGCGCGTGGCGAGGGGGTGATTCGCGTCCATGCGGCTCTCCTTGCGCGTGACCGGAGAAAACGACAGACGTCGTGATGCGTCTTCGGGGTCGTCTCCTGTTCTTTAGGCGATTAAACCATATTTCGCCCCGGAATGGATATACCCTTTGAAACGCGCGCGCTTTGTAGTTAGAGTTGGCCTCCTGAAGAGAGGGAGGGGGAATGGACGCGCCTATCGCCGGGGTTCCCTATATACGGAAGGTGTTTTTGATTCAAGAGACGGCCCGCGTGGGGCTGTTGAAAAAGTCCTGTGGAGCGGCACGCTTTTGAAGTTCACTCCCCCCTTGAGGGGGAGTCGGTGAGGTAAGGGCGTATGCCCGCAAGCGAACCGGTGGGGGGTAAAATTCGGAATGGCGAGCCAACACGTTTTACCCCCCACCGATTCAGCCTTCGCAAAAACCGCTTGGCTTCATCGACTCCCCCTCAAGGGGGGAGTGATGTCTCCTCTCTCCTCGGTCGCCTCCATACACAGAATCACGAAAACGGGCTTTTCCAACAACCCCACGTATGTTCGCAGAAAAATCTCAGAGTCGAATGAAGCGCAGTTGGCGAGATGATGTTTCAGGGCTGGATTATGCAACTGGAGTAGATCTGCAGGTTTTCTTTTGTTCCTGGTACTTGTGATATTTTCGAGCGGCGTCCACTACTTTGACGACGGCTTCGAAATGTTTTGGATTGTTCTCTTTTTTGGCCATTTCCAGAAGGGCCAATCTGTCTTCTTCATCTGAAAGTCTTTTAATCGTAGTGTCTCTTAAGGATTTCGTAATTTTCATGTCTTTAATCCTTGGAATTCATTTGTTTCTTGAAGTTCCTCTAAAGCTCCGTAAGGATTTAACGTTTCATCCAACATTTTTAGATTTAGTTATATGAATTCTAGTGATGGAGGCGGTTTTGACATGTATATATTACTACATATACATATATTTCCTTTGTTTTTGTCAACTTTGCTCGATCGGTTTCATATTTTGAAGTGAGGGAAAGATGAGTCTTCTGGTGGTCGGTTCCATGGCGATTGATTCGGTGAAGACGCCCTTCGGCGCGCGCGAGGAGGCGGTGGGGGGCTCGGCCACCTATTTCTCGGTAGCGGCGAGCTATTTCACGGACGTGCGGCTCGTGGCCGTCGTGGGGTCGGATTTTCCCGAAAATACACTCGCGTTTTTGGAAGAGCGTAAAATCGACATATCGGGCATCGAGCGAAGCGATGGGGAGACGTTCCGCTGGAAGGGGGAATACGGATTCGACCTGAACACCGCCCACACGCTCGACACGCAGCTGAACGTCTTCGAGAGCTTCTCGCCCAAATTGCCGGATAATTTCAAAGACACCGCGTTCGTCTTTCTGGCGAACATCGACCCTGAGCTTCAGGCCGCGGTCCTGGGCCAGGCGAACTCGCCCAGGCTCGTGGCGTGCGACACCATGAACTTCTGGATCGAGGGCAAGCGCGAGGAGTTGCTGGGGACGCTTTCGATGGTCGATCTGGTCGTCATCAACGATGCGGAGGCGCGCGCCCTCTCCGGCGAGGCGAACATCGCGCGAGCCGCGCGCCGCATCAGAGAAATAGGCCCAAAGACCCTGGTGGTGAAACAAGGCGAGTACGGCGCGCTGCTCTTTCACGAGGACGGCGTGTTCTCCGCCCCCGGGCTTCCGATTGAAGACGTCTGCGACCCCACGGGGGCGGGAGACAGCTTCGCCGGCGGCTTCATGGGTCACCTCGCAGCCACGGGCGACCTGAGCGAGGCGGGAATGCGCCGGGCGGTCGTTTTCGGCAGCGTCATGGCGTCGTTCAACGTGGAATCGTTCAGCTACGATCGCATGCGCGCGCTCTCGGCAGAGGAGATCGACGCGCGCTACCGGGCGTTCGGCGAACTGGCCCGTTTCGAGCGCCTCTGAGGCCGGACGGTGTCGCTCAGGATCATCGGCGGCGCGGCAAGGAGCCGGAGAATCCCCTCGCCTGGGGAAGAGGGGGTACGGCCCACGGGTGATCGCGTGCGCGAGGCGCTGTTCAGCATCTGGGGAAACGCGGTCGCCGGTGCGCGCGTGCTCGATTTGTGCGCGGGTTCGGGCGCGATATCTTTAGAAGCGCTCAGCCGGGGGGCCGCCGGCGTCGTGGCGGTAGAGAAAAACCCGCGCCTTTGCGCGGCGATGCGGCGAAACGCAGACGCCTTGGGTCTTGGCGATGGCTTCGAGGTACGCTGCGCGGACGCGATCGCCGAGATAGCGCGTATCCGGGCGCAAGGCCCGCGCGGTTTCGATCTGGCCTTCGCCGATCCGCCCTGGCGAGAAGACGCGCTGCGTCTGGAGATTCTTCAAGCCGTCTTCACGCCCGAGCCGATATGCGCGCAGTTGGTGATGGAGGCGCCCCGGGGCGCGCAGCGGGGAAGCGAGGCGGGCGAGCCGAAACTCGTTCGCGAGAGGCGCTACGGCGATACGTGCCTGCTCTTCTACGAGGCGGGATGAGAGGAGAAATCGGGTGACGCCTTCGGATGAAAATAGAAATTCTGATGGCGTGATGCAATGCGAAAACGGGATTTCGTCCATGAAACTTGTGCAAAAACAATGCTTAAAACGAAAGTGCAAGGCCCGATGAGGCGAAAATTTAGTGTATATTGTTGATATTATTAGCGTTAGAAGGTTTGCTCAAAAAAGTGTCAATGTGTATTAAGTGACGGAAAATAGGGGGTTTAGAGGCCCTCTCAACAGACTTATCCACAAGTTATTCACGGATTCTGTGGGCAAAAATTACGGAAACTTTATGTTCAGGGGAAAGTGAATTGCCACAACTATTTGATTTAAGCGGAAAGAGGGTTTTGGTCACGGGAGGCGGCACGGGCCTCGGACGCGCGATGGCTCTTGCGCTGGCCGAGGCGGGAGCGGACGTCGCTCTGGCGGCGAGGCGAAAAGAGAAGCTCGAAGAAGCGGCGGATGAGATTCGCGCCCTGGGCCGCACGGCCCACGCTGTCGCCTGCGACTTGACGGATCCGGATGCCATCCGCAAGGCGGCGCGCGAGGCCGAGGACGCGCTCGGGGCCATCGACGTCCTGGTGAACAACAGCGGTGTGAGTGGGGAGGGCTGGGCCACGGATCTGCCTCTCGAACGGTGGAACCAGGTGCTGGAAACGAACCTGCGGGGCGCGTTCCTGATGTGCCAGGCCGTGGCGCCGGGCATGATCGAGCGCGGCGGAGGGGCGATCGTGAACGTGGCTTCTGTCGCGGGCTTCATCGGCGTGAAGATGCTCTCCGCGTATTCGGCGAGCAAGGGCGGCCTGATTCAGCTCACGAAGACGCTCGCGCTCGAATGGGCGAAGACGGGCGTGCGCGTGAACGCCCTGGCGCCGGGATATTTCCTGACCGACATCAACAGCAGGTTTTTCGCGTCCGATGCGGGGGAGCGGCTCATCAAGGCCCACATCCCGATGGGGCGTATCGGCCGGCCCGAGGAGCTCAAGGGAGCCATTTTGTTTCTGGCGAGCGACGCTTCGAGCTTCATGACGGGCGGGGCCCTGGGAGTGGACCTAGGACAGTACTCGCAATAGGGGAGGGTGAAAAAATCCACAGAAGGAGCGCACCGAATTTCACTCCCCCCTTGAGGGGGAGTCGGTGAGGTAAGGGCGAAGCCCGCAAGCGACCCGGTCGAGGGTATAAACCGGGGTGGCGAGAAAGCGCGTTTCACCCCCC
>CAYTSP010000134.1:0-18555 GCA_964440505.1 uncultured Nitrospinaceae bacterium | reverse complement strand
GGGAGGGTGAGCGGGGCGGATTTTTCAACATCCCGCCCTTGTCGGCGGGGGAGCGCTTGCCTAAGATGCGAGTCCCCGCGGGGGTCATCATTTTCTGGTTTTCGACATAAAGGAACCTTTCATGGCAGAGCCTGTTCGCGGCGAAATCGTCGCCATCGGCACCGAGATGCTCCTCGGCGACCTCATCGACACCAACAGCGCCTTCATCGCAGACCAGCTCAAGTCGATAGGCGTCAACATGTATTTCAAGACCACCGTCGGGGATAATCTCGACAGAATCGCGGGCGTCATCAAGCAGGCGCACGAGCGCTCCCAGGTGGTCATCACCACGGGCGGACTCGGCCCCACGGTGGACGACCTGACGCGCGAGGCGTGCGCCAAGGTGATGGGCGTCGAGCTCGAATTCCGCCAGGACCTGTACGACTACATCAGCGCCTATTTCAGCCGCCGCGGTTTCCACATGAGCGACAACAACAAAAAGCAGGCCTACATCCCCGCGGGCGCCACGCCCATCGAGAACCCGCGCGGAACGGCGCCGTGTTTCATGTGCGAGGACGAGCGAGGGGTCATCATCGTGAGCCCGGGCGTGCCGCACGAGATGCGCTACATCATCACCCAGTGCGCGGTGCCCATCCTGCAGGAGAAATTCGACCTGGGCGAAGTCATCCGCACGAAGGTCTTGAAGACCTGCGGCCTCGGCGAATCAAGGGTGGACGAGATGATATCGGAACTCTTCCGCGAATCGGTGAACCCGAGCATCGGCGTGCTCGCCCACCCCGGCCAGGTGGACGTGCGCATCACCGCGCGCGCGAAGGACATCGAAGAGGCGAACAACCTGATCGCGGGCCTGGAGGTCAAGGTGCGCGAGATTTTGGGTTCCGCCGTCTACGCCACCGGGAACGCGACGTTAGAGGAGACGCTGGCGCGCGTGCTGGCCCGGAGCGGCAGGACCATCGCGGTCGTCGAGTCGAACACCGGCGGGGCCTTGATCCAGAGGCTGAACGCCTGGCCCGAGCGCGTGCGGTTCTTAAAGCGCGGCGTCGTCGGACTGCACACGGAGGAGCTCGCGCGCATGTTCGGTGTGGATGAGGACGAAAGCCCCGAGGGATTCGCAAAAGCGCTCGCCAGAAGAGTGCGCGAAGAATCCGGCGCCGACATGGGGCTCGCCGTTTTCGGGCCCAATCCGCCCGAGAACATCGAACCGGAAAACTCCCGCCGCGCGCCCGCCCTGGGCGACACCCACATGGCGCTCGACACGGGCAGCGACGTGTTCACCTTCACAGCGAGCTTCGGGGGGAACGAGCAGTTCGTGCAGTCGCGCGCGCCGATCTACGGGATGGAACTCGTGCGCCGCGCCGTGCTCGGCCTCGACCCGCTGACGTGACGCGGAATTCCTGAAAGTTTCCCAACAATTCGATAAATATCGCTAAATTCACGGGGTTTTTCCGATAAATCAGATTCATCGGATATTCCGGGCCGTTCTCATCGGCGACAGAACCCATATAACCTATTGATATTGTTTCAGATAACCATATTGCAGATGCCTGTCGGAATTCGTCTTCTCAAATCCGTAATCAAGCCGAAAGCGGATTCGTTACAACCCGTACGTATCCCGGGGCGTCCCTGGCGGTAAGCGATGGTAAACGTTTTTCCAGGTCGCGATGGATTAGATGTCATGGTTCCGGTGCAACGAGCACCACCATGTTGAAACCAAGTTGGTCTGAAAATTAGGTCTCCGTTCTCCCGAAAAAAGTTGAGCCGCCCCGAAAGCACATTGTATGATGCGCTTGTTCGAGAGCGACATGAAGGCGGCAAGACGGGCTTGAACGAGGGGAATTCCGAACCTGGAGGAGAACTGGATGCGCGCAGACGGGAATTTCGATCCATCCGAAGAAACCGAATCCGGGACACCGGTGACTTCCCGGCCAGCAGTGCCCGTAGCAATCGTGGGCATGGCTTGCCGGTTCCCCGGCGCGCCGAGTATTTCAGACTTCTGGCGTCTGCTCGAGGAGGGCGGGAACACCGTCGCCGAGATCATGCCCGGCTCGGGCAACCGGCGCGTGGACGAGCTCTTCTCGAACGTCGCGAACCCGGGCGACGCCTGCCGTTTCTGCGCCTATGTCGACGATATCGACCAGTTCGACGCGGGGTTCTTCCGGATTTCGCCGGTCGAGGCCCAGTTGCTGGACTCGCAGCAGCGGATGATGCTGGAGACCAGTTGGCAGGCTCTCGAGGATGCGGGGATAGACCCGGATCGGCTCAAGGGCAGCCTCACCGGGGTCTACACCGGAATCAGCAACGACGAGTACAGGATGCTGGTCGTGGAGTCGAGCAAGCCCGCCGACGCCGCCTCCTGCCTCTACGCCCTGAGCGGCACCAACCTGAACGGCACCAGCGGACGAGTCTCTTTCGTGCTGGGTCTCATGGGACCGGCGAAGGCCGTGGACGCGGCGTGCGCGTCGTCCCTGGTGTCTGTGCACGACGCGGTGGCGGACTTGCAGCAGGGCAAGGCGGACCTGGCCATTGCGGGCGGTGTGCAGGCCATCCTGAATGGCCGCATATTCGAACTGCGCGCGGATGCGATGATGCTCTCTCCGGATGGCCAGTGCAAGACTTTCGATGCCTCCGCGAACGGCTACGTGCGGGGCGAGGGCTGCGGCGTCGTCGTCCTCAAGCGGCTGAGCGATGCCGAGGCGGACGGCGACCGCATCTGGGGAGTGATTCGCGGCTCGGCGGTGAATCACGGCGGGGCCAGCAGTGGACTCACGGTACCCCACACACCCGCGCTGGAGCAGGTGATCGAAGCGGCGCTGTCCCAGGCGGGAATCTCGGCGTTGGATGTGGATTACCTCGAAGCGCACGGGACCGGAACGTCGGTGGGCGATCCGATAGAGATCGACGCCGTAGCCGCCGTATACGGCAGAGGACGCGAAGCCGACCGCCCGCTTCTCATCGGTTCCGTGAAGACGAACGTCGGCCACCTGGAGTCGGCCGCCGGAATCGCCGGACTCATCAAGGCCGTACTGGTGATGCAGCGCGGCGTGATTCCCAAACACCTGCATTTCCGGGACCCCAACCCGAGCCTCGACTGGGACCGGCTGCCATTGCATGTGACGTCGTCCATGATGGACTTGCCGGAGCGCGACGGGCGGCCGCGGGTGGCGGGCGTGAACTCTTTCGGGATATCCGGCACGAACGCCCATCTTCTGGTGGAAGAATACTGCGCACCGGACGGGGCGCCCTACGGCCGGCGCCGGGTGGCGGGTTCGGCCCGGGCGGTGGCGGTTTCGCTGCCGGAGACCGCGGCGGATCTGCAATTGCCGGAGGAAGGGCTCCGTCGGCGCGAAGGACGTTTGCTGCCGCTGTCCGGCAAATCGCAGGGTGCGCTCCGTGAACTTGCGGAGCGTTATCTCTCATGGCTCGACGAGCAAGTGGAGGAGTTTGCTCCCGAAAGCGCCACGGCGGAATCGCTGCTCTCCGACGCGGCGTGGACCGCAGGCGTGGGGAGGAGCCATTTCACCCACCGTGCGGGCCTCCTCTTCGCCGACGCCGCGCAGTTGCGCGGGCGGCTGAGCGCGCTGGCCGAAGGAGACGAAGCGCCGCAGCAACGGACAGCGACGAAGGTGGCGTTCGCCTATACCGGACAGGGAAGCCAGTGGGTCGGCATGGGGCGGGACTTGTACGATAGCGAACCTGTGGCGCGGGCGGTTTTCGACCGCTGCGAGGCGGTATTCCGGGACGCAAGAGGCGCTTCGCTGCTGGACGTGATGTTCGGTCGCGACGGAGCGGCAGGCGACCTGAGCGATACGGCGTGGGAACAACCGGCCCTGTACGCGCTCGAGTGCGCGCTGACGGCGCTTTGGGCGAGCCTGGGTGTTCGTCCGGGTGTGGTGATGGGGCATAGCGTCGGGGAAATTGCGGCGGCGCAGGCGGCGGGAGTGTTCAGTCTTGAGGACGGGATGCGGTTTGCCGCGAAGCGCGGCGCCCTGCTCTCTGAAACCGGACCGGGCGCCATGGCCGCAGTTTTCGCTCCGGCGGAACGGGTGGCGGCGATAGTCGAAGCACTGAACGCGTCGTCTGACGGTGTCGGGCTGAGCATCTCGGCAGACAACGGCACCCATCAGGGGGTGAGCGGCCCGGTGCCGGAGATTGAAGCCGTTATGAAGCGTTTCGAATCCGAGGGTATCCGGTCAAGGCGGCTGAACACGACCCGGGCGTTCCACAGCGCCCTGCTGGACCCGGCGCTGGACGCGTTGGAAGCATCCCTGGATGGCGTGGCGATTGCGCCTCCCTCCCTCATCGTAGTCAGCAACCTCTCGGGCCGGGCGGTGGAGCCCGATCAGTTGCTCGATGGAGCCTACTGGAGGCGGCACGCCCGCGAGGCGGTGGCGTTCGCCGGCGGCGTCCGGACACTGGCGGAACTCGGGGTGGACATGGTGGTGGAGATAGGCCCGCGCCCGGTGCTGGCGTCGATGGCGGCATCGGCCTGGCCGGAGGCACCGCAGACGCCTGCACCCGCCGTGCTGTCGAGCCTGCGCCCGCCGGCGGAGGACGCACCTGCGCCCGCAGGTGACGCCGGTTTCATGAGGGCGGTCGCGGAAGCGTACGAGGCGGGGCTCCCGATTCGTTTTGAGGGGCTCTTCGCCGGGGAGACGCGGCGTCGCATCTCTTTGCCCAGTTATCCGTTCCAGCGCGAGAGCCACTGGCTCGAAGCGGCGAAGGGGCGCCGGCAGAGCGCGGGCCATCCCCTGCTGGGCGAGAGGCACGAGTCTGCCAGCGGCGAGCTTACGTTCGAGACCGAAGTGTTCCCATCGGATCCGGAGTGGATGAGCGACCACCGGGTGTTCGGCCGGGTCATCGCTCCGGGTGCGCTCTACGGAGCCATGGCGGCATCGGCGTCCATTGCCGAGGGAAGCGGATCGGTGGTTGTGGAGGACATGCAGTTGCACAACGCCCTGGTCTTCGCGGAAGGAGACGCCGGGGAGGATTCGGGTGAAGGGGGCCGGAAGGTGCAGGTCGTGCTCGACCCTCCCGGCGAAGCGGCGTCGCGTCGCCTCCAGATATTCAGCCGGGGGAATGAGGAGGGGTGGACGGTGCACGTGGAAGGCCGCGTGTCGCAGGGCGCTCCGGTGCCGGGAGCCGGTGAGCGGGTCGATCTGGAAGGTTTGAAAGCCGGCCTCTCGCCGGTCGATGTTTCCGGCTATTACCGCGCCAGGGCTGCTACGGGAATCGAGCTCGGCCCGTCGTTCCGCACGCTGGGGCGGGTCTGGTCGCAGCCGGGCGAGGCGTTGGGCGAAGTGTCTTTCCCGGAGGCTCTCGGCCAGAACGAGCTGGACGTCCATCCGCTCCTGCTGGACGGCTGTTTTCAGGTCGTGGCCGCGGCGCGAAATCCGGGCGGCGTAGAAGGGGAAACCACCTATCTGCCCTTCGGTTGGGAGCGGCTGTGGCTGACGGGGCGGCTGCCGGAGCGAATCGTCTGCCGTGTGCGCATGAGTGAGGCTGCCCGGGGGGCGGAGGCGGAAACGGGCGAGCCGCCGGAGGTTCTGAGCGGAGAATTGCGCATCTACGATACGAACGGGATTCTGCTCGGCGGGTTGAGCGGTTACACGGTGAAGCGCGCGACGCGGGCGGCGCTTCTCTCCGCAGTCGAGGGGGTGAAGGACCTGCTCTATGAGGTCGTGTGGCGCGAAAGCGCTCTTGCGCAGGGAATCATGCCCGCGGATTTCTTCCCGTCTCCGGGGATAATTGCAGATCGCTCGGGATTGCTCTCCGGATATCTGGCCGAAGAAGGAGTCGCGCCCGAAGACAGAAGCGCCCTGCTGAGGGATTTGGAGCGGTGGTCGCGCTCACGCGCGCTCGCGACCCTGGAGGAACTGGGATGGGAACGCGAAGCAGGCGCGGCTGTGGATTCCGAGGATTTACGGGGGCGTCTGGGAGTCGGGGAGGAGCATGGACGCTTGTTCCGCCGGATGCTCGAGATGCTGGCGAAATCAGGTGTCCTGGAAGAGGCGGACGGCGGTTTCCTCGTGAAGGTCGGCTCCGGGGATCCGCTGCCGGATGAAATGCCGGGCGACATCGAGGAATTCGTTTCCGGGATGATCGAGCGCTACCCGCACGGTTCGACCGAAATCGGGCTGTTTCGCAGGTGCGGCGGCGCTCTTGCCGACGCGCTTCGCGGCCAGGCGGACCCGCTGGCGCTCCTGTTCAGCAGCGGGGAACCGACCCCGGCCGATCTCTATCTGAAGGCGCCGGTGGCGCGCGCGGCGAACCGGATACTCAAAGAGACGGTCCAGGCGCTCGTGGCCGGGTTGCCCGACGGACGACGCCTCAGGGTGATCGAGGTCGGGGCGGGCACGGGGTCGGCGACCGCCGCCATCCTGCCGGAGCTTCCCGATGGACGGTTCGACTACACCTACACGGATATCTCGGCGGGCTTCTTTGCGGAAGCCGAATCGCGGTTCGGAGACGGCGGCGGGAGCATCGAATACCGTCCGCTGGATATCGAGAAGGACCCGGTTGCCCAGGGCTTCGACGCTCACGGCTATGACCTGCTGATAGCGTCCAACGTGTTGCACGCAACGCGCTACCTGGAGGAAACGCTGGCACACTGCCGGGAGCTTCTCGCGCCGTCGGGACACCTTGTCGCGCTCGAGAACTTGAGCGGGCAGGGCTGGATGGACCTGACTTTCGGGCAGTTGGACGGCTGGTGGCGGTTTGCGGACGACTACCGCCCCCATCATGCACTGGCGAGTCCCTCCGTATGGCGACGCGCACTCGGGGATGCGGGATTCGGGGAAGTGGAAGTCCTGGGGCTGGACGAGTCCGACTCGACCGGGATGCCGGACAAGGGCGTGATCGTGGCGCAGGGTCCGGTGAAGGTAATGGAGCCTCCGGGCGTTTGGGTTCTGGCGGCGGACGATAGCGGCATGGCGGAGAAGCTGGCGACCGATCTGGCGGCCCGAAACCAGACCGTCCTGTTGGCGGGGGGTGAAACGCCGAACGACGAGAGGCCGGAAGTGGTTGGCTCCGGTGTCTTCAGGACGGCCGTGGAGATGGAGCGGCGCGAGTCGTGGCGCGCGCTGGTAGAGGACCTGCCGCAGGACTTGCCTTTGAGCGGCTTCATGCATCTCGCGACGCTGGACGGCAGCGGGCCGGATGCGACCACCGGGGAAATTGCTGCGGACGTGAAGCGAACGGTGGCGAGCGCGCTGGCTATGGTGCAGGGGATGGCGGACGCTGATGCGACTCCCGAGAAAGGCGTGTGGTTTCTCACACGCGGGGCGCAGATACTGGAGCGGGAGCATTCGGGGGAGATCATCGGCGCGACGCTTTGGGGTTTCGGCAAGGCGGTGGCCCTGGAAGCGGCGCATCTGCAACCGAGGATGATCGATCTCGACCCCGCTCAGGCGGCGCCGGCGCCCGACCTGGTCAATGAACTGTTGTATCCGGACCCCGAAAACCACATCGCATACCGCCTGGGACGCCGCCAGGTGGCGCGCCTGGTCCGGGCGGATGCCGGGCCGGAGCGGCTCACCTTGCCGGATGAGCCGGCATGGGTGCTGGCGCCGGACCCGGGCGGCGTATTCGATAAACCCTGCGTCAAGCCCCTGCCGCCGCGTTCCCTGGAGCCGAAAGAAGTCCGCATCGCGGTCGAGGCGTCCGGGCTCAACTTCTGGGACGTGTTTCGTTCTCTCGGCTTCATCGAAGAGGGGGATTTGGGCAGGGAGATGTGCGGCCACGTACTCGACACGGGTTCCGAGGTGTCGACCGTCGCGGTCGGCGACCACGTGGTCGGACTGGGGTTCGGCGCGTTCGCGGCGGAAATGGTTACGCACGAGGAACTGGTGGCGCCCGCGCCGCCGGGATTCTCGGTGTCGGAATACGCCACGATACCGAGCGCGTTCGTCTCCGCCGCATTGTCTTACGAATTTTCCGGGCTGGAGCCCGGCGACAAGGTGTTGATTCATGCAGGCGCGGGCGGTGTGGGGCTCGCGGCGATCCAGTTGGCGCAAGCCGCGGGCGCGGAAGTGTTCGCGACCGCGAGCGCACCGAAGCAGGCCTATCTCCGCTCGCTGGGCGTGGAGCACGTGTTCGACAGCCGCACGACCGCGTTCGGGGAGGAAATCCTGGAAGCCACGGACGGCGCGGGCATCGACGTGGTGCTGAACAGCCTGACGGGAGAAGGCTTCATCGACGCGAGTCTGTCCTGCCTGGCGCAGGGCGGCCGGTTCGTGGAAATGGCCAGGCGCGACATCCTGAGCGAGGAGGAGATGGCGGAGGCGCGTCCCGACGTGCCCTACCACATCCTGGAACTCGATGTCATGAAGAAAACCGACCCGGCCTGGGTCGGAAGGGTTCTCCGGGAGGTGATGGAAGGTATTTCGGCGGGAGAACTGAAGCCGATCGTCCACAGCAGATGGCCGCTGGCCGAAGCGGGGGCCGCGTTGCGGTTCATGCGGTCGGCCCGTCACATCGGGAAAATCGTCGTGACGACGCCGCCGCTGGTGAGGGGCCGCTTGAGGGGGGACAGGACCTACCTGGTGACCGGCGGCCTGGGCGGCATCGGCTGCGCGGTGGCCGACTGGCTCGCCGAGCGCGGAGCGGGGACAATCGTCCTGAATGGACGGCGGCCCCCGGATCCGGAAGTCCAAAAGGCCATCGACTCGTTGCGCGGACGCGGATTCACCGTGCAGGTGGAACTCGCGGATGTGACGGACGCCGCCGCAATGGACGAAATGCTCGAGCGGATGGACCTGGAGTTGCCGCCGCTCGGGGGCGTGATCCACAGCGTGGGGGTGCTTTCCGACGGCGCGTTGACGAACCAGAGCTGGGAGAGATTCGAGGAGGTGCTGGGGCCGAAGATTTTGGGAGCCTGGCACTTGCACCGCGCGACGGTGGACCGGGATCTGGACATGTTCGTCCTCTTCTCGAGTCGTGTCGGCGTGATGGGAAATCCGGGCCAGGCGAACCACGCGGCGGCCAATGCGTTTCTGGATCAGCTCGCCGGTCACCGCCGCGCGCTGGGACTTCCGGGACAGGCCATCGCCTGGGGGGCGTGGTCCGAGATCGGCGAAGCGGCGGAACAGAAGGAGCGTATCGAGCGGCAACGCGCGTCACGCGGCGGCCGGTGGTTCACCCCGCAGCAGGGGATCAGGGCGTTCGACCGGCTGGTGCGCGAGGACGTCACGAATTCCGTGGTGATGTCCATGGACTGGTCGGTGTTCGAAGAAGCCGTCGAGGACCGCCCGCCTTTCCTGGAGGATCTGCTCTCCACCACCACCGATGCGGAGGCGGAATCACCCGCCCTGTCGGACGACCTGATCGCCCGTCTGGGACAGACGCCCGCGGCGGAGCGCGAAGCCTTGCTGGTGTCGTTCCTGCAGCAGGAACTGCAGGCGGTGCTGCGGCTGCCGAGCGCGCCGGAACCCACGGTGGGATTTTTCGATCTGGGCATGGATTCGCTCATGGCCGTGGAGTTGCGCAACCGGCTGAACCGCGCGTTCGCGGATGCCTACACGGCCTCGAACACCGTGGTGTTCGACTATCCCGACATCGCGGTGCTCGCCCGCCATCTGGCGGAGGAACTCGGCGACATCGGCGATGTCGGCCCCGCGCCCGCGCCACAGGCGCAACCCGAGCCGGAGCGGCGGCCTGCGGCGCCGCGCGAGGAGGAGCAAATCGCCGTCGTCGGCATGGCGTGCAGGTTCCCGGGCGCGCCTGATATTTCCGCCTTCTGGCGTCTGCTCGAAGCGGGCGCCGACGCGGTGGCGGAGGGCCGGCGCGATTCCGGCTCCTGGAGCGGTGCTCTCGGAGACCCCGCCGCCGATGAAACCATCTACCGGCGCGGCGGGTTCATCGAAGGACTCGACCGGTTCGACGCGGATTTCTTCGGTATCAGGCCGATTGAGGCGCGGATGATGGACCCGCGCCAGAGGATGCTGCTGGAGACGTGCTGGGGGGCGCTCGAGGACGCAGGCATCGACCCCGCTCCGCTCAAAGGCGCGCGCGCCGGGGTGTACGTCGGGCTGGGCGGCAGCGAATACCGGGATCTGGTTGCGGCCAGCGGTCTGGACGACAGTTATCTCGGCACCGCCCCGAGCGTGGCCATCGGGCGGATCGCCTTCGCGCTGGGTCTGATGGGGCCTGCGGTTCCGCTGGACATGACCTGCGCGTCGGCGCTGGTGGCGGTGCATCAGGCGGCCGCCGCCCTCCGGGGGGGCGAGGTGGACCTGGCCCTGGCCGGGGGCGTGCACGCGGTGCTCTCCCCTCCGATCACGAGGTTCATGGTGGAGTTCGGGATGTTGTCGCCGAGCGGGCGGTGCAGGACCTTCGATGCGGCCGCGGACGGTTTCGTTCGCGGCGAAGGGTGCGGCGTGGTGGTCTTGAAGCGTCTGAGCGACGCGGAAGCGGACGGTGACCGCATCTGGGGCCTGGTGCGGGGCTCGGCGGTCAACCAGAACGGCGCGAGCGCCGCGCTGACGGTGCCCAACGGCACGGCGCAGGAGCAGGTGCTCGAGGATGCGCTCGCCCGGACCGGGATTCCGCCCTCCGAAGTGGATTACCTGGAAGTGCATGCGACGGGGTCGCAATTGGGCGACCCGATCGAGGTTCGCGCGGCGGCGGCGGTATACGGGCGAGGACGCGCTCCGGACCGGCCGCTCCTGCTCGGCACGGTGAAGACGAACATCGGCCATCTGGAATCGGCGGCGGGGATCGCCGGCCTGATCAAAGTCATGCTGGCGATGAAGAACGGAATCATTCCGAAACACCTGCATTTCGATTACCCGAATCCGCACATGGAGTGGGACGCGCTTCCGGTTCGGGTGACGTCTGAAGCGATGGACTGGCCGGTTGCTCCTGATCGCCCGCCCCGGGCGGGGATAAGCGCTTTCGCCCTTTCGGGGACGAACGCGCACGTTCTGGTGGAGGGGTACGGCGCGCCGGAGGAAGACGCCGCGCCAGACATCGGGCGGGGTTTCCCTGCGGGTTCAGCGCGGCCCATCGCCGTTTCGCTGCCGGATTCGGTTCCGGAGTCTCAGGCGGCGGACGAGTTGCGCCCGCGCCGGACGCGGATGCTTCCGCTATCGGGTAAATCGGGCGATGCGCTTCGCGAGTTGGCGGGGCGGTATCTTTCCTGGCTGGATGAGTGCGCCGGAGAGCTTTCCTCGGAGAGCATTGCGGCCGAGCCGCTGCTCTCCGATGTGGCCTGGACGACTGCCGTGGGGCGGAGTCATTTCGCACACCGCGCGGGCGTCGTGTTCGAGGACGCCGCGTCGTTGCGGGAAGGTTTGAGAGCGCTCGCGGAGTCTGAAGGGAACCAGAAGCCGCGGGCGGCGATGAAGGTGGCCTTCGCCTATGCCGGAGAAGACAGCCGCCATATTGGCATGGGAGAGGAGTTGTATGAGAGCGAGCCGGTGGCGCGGGCGGTTCTGGATCGCTGCGACGAGGTGCTCCGGACGGAACGCGGCGTCTCGCTGCTGGGCGTGATGTTCGGGCAGGCCGATGGCGGCTTGAGCGATCCGGCATGGGCGCAGCCGGCGGCCTTTGCGCTCGAAAGCGCCCTCACGGCGCTTTGGGGGAGCGTCGGGATCCGGCCGAACGTCGTATTCGGCGCCGGCGCAGGAGAGATAGCGGCGGCGTATTCGGCGGGCGTGTTCACGCTGGAGGAGGGCTTGCGTTTCGCGGCGCGGCGGGGCGCGCTGATGGAGGCGATCTCGGGAGGCGAAGGCGTGGAGGCGGCCCTGGACGATCTGGAAACGGCGCTGGAAGGCGTCGTGACGGCGTTGCCTTCGCTCACGCTGCTGAATCAAGTCACGGGCCGGGTAGTCGGTTCGGGCGAGACGCTCGACGGGGCATACTGGCGCAGGCAGGCGCTCGCGCCGGCGGCGCTCGATGGATGCGCAGGGACGCTCGCGGAGTTGGGGGTGGAGGTCGTCGTGGAGATCGGCGCGGATTCGATATTAACGCAGCGGGTGACTACGGCCTGGCCGGAACTTCCGGGCGATGCAGGAGTGAGCGGGAACGGCGCTGCGCCGACGGTGATTCTTTCGAGCCTGAAACAAGCTTCGGCAAGTGAACCCGGGTTCGTGGAGGCGGTGGCGCGGGCGTATGAGGCGGGACTCGCAATCGACTTTGTCGGGCTGTTCGCCGGAGAGAAAAGACGCCGGATTTCGCTGCCGGGTTACCCGTTTCAGCGCCGGCGCTTCTGGTTCGATGCATCTTGAAAAACTTGACAACAATGCATTTTGCTATATGATTCAGTTTCATATCAATCACCGCTATATGATTCGTACAACAAGGGAGGCGCGACTATGGCAAGTGTTGAAGAACGTATTGGAGATCTCGTAGAGAAACATCTGGGTATTTCGGATCGCTCCCAGCTGGATGCGAACGTCAGTGATCTCGGCGTGAACTCGATAGACTCCGTGAACTTTCTGAAAACCGTCAACGAGGAATTCGGAGTCGATCTTTCTCCCGAACAGGCTGCAGGCTTCGGCACGTTGAGAGATTTGATTAACCATCTCTCTTGAAGCCGACGGCCGGTTGCGCATAGTCCCGGAATCAGGAAAATGTAAGCAACTGCGGAGAAGAACACCGAATTTCTGGAGATTTAGCAACCAGTATCGGTCGAAAACAAGGGCCAGTCCTGTTGGGCTGGCCCTTGTTTTCGAGGCGCATTGGCGACGGTTCCAGCGTTCGCGGAAAGACTGAGTTCCCATGTCTGTTGACGCCCTCGATTCCTGGTTCCGCACGTTTCGTGAAATCGACGATATTCTCGTCGCGCATGTTGACCTGACGCCTCATCAGGAGCGCGAGGCGAACGCCTTTTCGTGGCTCGACGAGAAAGAGAAGGACCGTCTGCGTCGATTTCGATACGAACGCCCCCGGCGCGAATTCGCCCTTTGCCGCGCGGCGTTGCGCTCCATTCTCTGTTGCCGACTCGGTTGCGGGAACGCGCAACTCGCGTTCGGCGCCTCCGGGCACGGCAAGCCGTTCGGGTTGGTGGACGGGAAGGCGGCTCCCGTCAGCTTCAGCGTCACTCACAGCGGCAAACATGGATTGATAGCGCTTGCGCCGCAAGGGCGAATCGGCGTGGACGTGGAGGAGCGCGCCGCCCGCATCGATATCGATGGCGTAAGCGGGATCGTGTTCGGCCCGGGCGAACAGGCCGACTTCGCATCGGCGCGGGGACGGGAAAAACTTTACCTGTTCTTCACGCTCTGGACGCTCAAGGAAGCGCTGATCAAGGCGCTCGGCACGGGCTTTTCCCTGGACCCATCCCGGTTCGAGATTCCATCGCCCATGCGGCATGGCGCCAGAAAGGGCATATTCAGGTTCCCCCACATGCCGGATGTCGGATGGAAACTCGAATATCTGGGCAACGCGGATTTCGCCGCCGCCGTCGCTCACGAACTAGACCCGGCTCTCGATACGAAGGGTGCGTGAGGATTCATGGGTCCGGTGTGATCCCGAAGCCGGGCCCTTCCATTTGATGAACCCCTGCACTTCCTGCAATATGGGAGACGCCATTGCCCGATAGACGACTCTCCGGAAAGATCGAGACCCGATGACGACTTCAGACAAAGTCTGGGAGATACCCGAACCGCTGTCCGTTCACGAAGTCCGCATGGAAGACGGGACCATTATCATCCTGCGGCGCCACGGGAATCCGGCGGGTCCAAGGCTCGTTCTGAGCCACGGCAACGGCCTCGCCATCGACCTCTACTACCCTTTCTGGTCATTGCTCGCCGAGGATTTCGATCTCATCGTCTATGACCTCAGGAACCATGGCTGGAACCCCCTCGGCCCCCAAAGAGGGCATAACCTTCCTTCCTTTGTCGATGACCACGACCACATTCTGGAAGCGATAGACCGTGAGTACGGCGAGAAGCCGAAAACAGGCTTGTTTCACTCGGTTTCGGCACTGACTTCACTTCTATCGCCCACCCATGGCAGCGGATTCGCGGCGCGCGTCCTGTTCGATCCGCCGGTGTGCAAGCCCGATGATTACCCCGAAGAATTCGACGTGGCCACCCGGCGCTGCACGGAGATGACCCTGCGCCGCTCGGAAAGGTTCAATTCCATTGATGAGTGCGTGGATTTTCTCAGGTACATGCCTTCTTTCAGCCGCGTCGTCCCCGGGGTTCATGATCTCTTCGCGCGGACGACGCTTCGTGAATCCGCAAGCGGAGAGGATTACGAACTCAGGTGCCCCCGTGACTATGAAGCGCAAATCATAAACCACGCCAGGGCTTTCGCTGTCTGGGTGGATCTGGAAAATCTTCGTTGTCCCACGAAAGTCATCGGCGCCGACCCCATGCTGCCGTACTCGTTCCTGCCGACATTCGACCTGAGTCATATCTCGACAATGGACTACGATTTCCTGCCCGAGGCGACGCATTTTCTTCAAATCGAACAACCCGAGGAATGCGTAGCCGTGGTGCGGGAATTTCTCGAGTTTCACGACCTCCTGGATCCGGGAATTCACGGATGAGAACGGCAAGGTTGGCCGCCGGGAACCTCAATCGCCGGAGGTCGGTTGCGGCATGAGTTCGAATGATTCGGGCCTCCGCTTTCAGGCCGACGAAAAACCGCCGGTAACGGTCGCTTTGATCCTCGGCCTGCAACTCACCGCCATCAGCGTGTCCGCCACAATATTGATCACGACGGTTGTGATGCGGGCCGCCGGCCAGAGCGAAGCCTATCTCTCGTGGGCCGTGTTCGCCGCCGTCGTTATCGGGGGCGGAGCCACGATGCTTCAGGCGCTCCGGCTCGGGCGTTTCGGGATGGGCCATGTGCTCATGATGGGCAGTTCCGCGGCTTTCATCGCAGTATCCATTCAGGCGCTCGCCGAGGGAGGAGCCGCTACCTTTGCCACCCTGGTCGTCGTCGCGGCGCTCTTCCAGTTCCTGATATCCGATCGGCTCTCGCTGTTCCGGCGGGTCCTGACCTCGTCCGTATCGGGAACGGTGCTCATGCTGATCCCGGTTTCGGTGATGTCGCCCGTCCTCAAGCTGCTCGAGGACGTTCCGCAGGGCAGCCCGCCCCTGGGCGCTCCGTTGAGCGCTCTGGCGACCGTGCTCGTCATCTGCGGCCTCACCCTCAAGGCGAGTGGGACGCTTCGCCTCTGGGCGCCTGTCCTCGGTGTCCTCACAGGCTCGCTCGTCGCCGTCTTTTTCGGCATTTACGACACCGTCCGCGTAGCCGAGGCTTCGTGGATCGGTCTTCCCCGGGTCGAATGGCCCGGCCTCGCTCTCGACTTCGGACCGCTTTTCTGGTCGCTTCTTCCGGGGTTCCTGCTGGCGGCCATGATCGGCGCCATCCGGACGATCAGCAGCGCCGCCGCCGCTCAGCGCGTCTCCTGGCGCAGGCCCCGGGCGGTGGATTTCCGGGCGGTGCAGGGCGCGGTGGCCACTGACAGTCTGAGCAATCTCCTCTCCGGCCTCGCGGGAACGGTGCCGAACACGTCCTATACGACAGGCGCATCCCTGGCACAACTCACCGGGGTCGCGAGCCGATACGTCGGTATCGCCGCAGGCGGGTTGTTCGCGGCGCTGGCGTTTCTGCCCAAGGCGCTCGCCGTGGTGCTGGCGATACCGGGGCCGGTCTTCGCCGCCTATCTCGTCGTGATGATGGCGATCCTCTTCATGATCGGCGTGCAGATGATCGTTCAGGACGGGATCGACTACCGCAAGAGCCTGATCGTCGGCGTCTCGTTCTGGCTCGGCGTGGCTTTTCAGAGCGGGGTTGTCTTCCCGGAGTTTTTCTCGGAATTCGCGGGCGGCCTGATGAACAACGGGATGACGGCCGGCGGCCTCGTCGCCATCATCATGACCCTGTTCGTGGAGATCACCGAACCCCGCTCGAGCCGTATGGAAGCGGCGCTCGACACCTCATCCCTGCCGGAGCTCAAGGAGTTTCTCGGCGGATTCGCCTCGGGCGGCGGCTGGGATGAGGCGATGGCGCATCGTCTGGGCGGCGTCTGCGAGGAAGTCTTGCTGACGCTGATCGGGCCGGACAAGGGCGGGGAGCAAAGCGGAAGGCGCCTGGTATTGCTCGCGAAAAAAGCGGGCGGCGCAGCGGTTCTCGAGTTCATTGCCGCTGCGGGCGAGGCGGAGAACCTGGAGGATCAAGTCGCGCTGCTTGGCGAGCAGACGGAAGAAGCCTCACTCGATCAGGAGGTGTCGCTCCGGCTTCTGCGCCATCACTCGGCTTCGGTTCGCCACCAGCAGTACCACGGCGCGGATATCGTGACCGTCAACGTGGAGCCCCCAAGGCCGGTTTCCGGTGAGTAGACGCAAGACAACAGACTCGAAATCTGTTGATTGGGGAACGGCACCGGGGGTGCCCTCCCTCCTGTCGCCCGTTCAAAGGCATTGGTTTATTCTGAACATCATGAATTTCTTGTAGTTTATCGAAACGATTGGCGATATTTGTTTTTTGAATTTGGAATTTCCTAGTTTGAAAAGGCAAGCCCTTTAGTTTTGAACCATACTGAGGCGAATAATCGCTTCTTGCATCCAGCCCACCATTTTCGCTAGAATCCCACTACGCCAAACGATTCATTCATAGGCCCAGCATCACCGGGTCGCCCGCGAATACAATACGGCCCCGCCAGGGGCTGGAATAAGCGGGAACCCATCAACTTATGAATGGATTGTTTGGCGACCGGCCCGGACAGAAGGGCCAGGGCGAAAATGCCAAAAAGAGTGAAGGCCCCGGCTGTCAGCGAGGCCCTCACATGGTGGGGTTGGCCACCATGCAATCGCGCAATTGATTCCTTGGCTTACCAAAACCCCACCCGTTTATTCAATCCGGGAGGGGTTTTTCATGCGAAAATTCACGGCGGGATTAGGCGTAGCATTATTCGCTTGCTCCTTGTGGGGCGGATTCGCCGACGCGGAGACGTTCTACAAGAAGGTCAAGCGAATCAGCGAGGAACAGAGGAACCAGGCATTCGCTATTTCTCTTATGGCCGCCGGAAAAACCTGCCCCAGCGTGACGCATTCGCTTATCCGGGGCGTCGATGCGAAGGGAATCGTCCACATCACCGTTCGCTGCAAGGGCGGCGGGGACTACATCATGATGGAGGGCGGCGGGAAGCGGGGGAGGCTTCTGCCTTGTGCCACCTGGAGAGCTATCTCAGGAGGAAGTTGTTGGACGCCGTTCAAGGACTGAGAAGATGAAAATCCGAAAATTAAAGACGCTATGGATTCTTGCGGCAATCATCAGCACGGCATGGACTGGCGCGGCCCATGCAGCATATCCGCTTCCCTTGCGAACCTATGATGGTCAGGCTTGCTTTCCGAAAGAGCGCTGCCCCGATCCCTGGACGAGATACCTGGGCAGGCCCGGAGGATATTTCGCGCAGGAGCGCGGATGGCATTGCGAGCCCAGGAACCGCTTCTGCTGGACGGAAGGCCTCGGGCATGGATGCGCTTGCAGTCGAAAGACGCCCTCCGAAACCGACTGGGCGCGCACGCGCTTGATACGGGGCCGCCCAAACTACAGAGCAGAGGTCCGAACATACGTCATCAATCCTTGCCTGGTTGGTCTCGCAAAGAGAATCGGCTTGTATGACCCCAAGCGGCCACGCAGAAGCCGCGAGATCATGAGAAGGATGGTTGGGAAGGACCTGGAGAAACTCACGAAGGGAATCCGCGCAATGATGTCCGTCCATGTTCCCTTGAAAAACAGGCGCCAGCTATACAGCTTCGTCCTGGCGAGGTGCCTGCGATCACCGGATATGGTGAAGTAAACCGCTGATACGATATAAGGATTTCGGAAACAGAAACGCCGCCCGAATGGTGCGTGGGGCGGCTTCTGCAAGGCAAGATCAGATGGAGACTGACTTTCCTTGTAGCGATTTCCCCACGTTCTGTCAACAGGATGAGAGTGCCCATCGAGAAAGGGGAAAGGAAATTGGCTAGGTACTACGTGAACAAGAACGCGCAATCGAACGGAGATCATGAGGTCCACAGAACCGGATGCACATTTTTGCCGAATGCAGACAATAGAATCTACCTCGGCGATCATGATTCGTGCCGTCCAGCCGTCAGAGAAGCCAGGCGATATTACAATCAGGTCAATGGCTGTTTTTTCTGTTCTCGGGCATGCCATACGAGTTGATCGGGAGCATCGGTGATTATCAGTGCCCGGCCGTCCTCGAGGTCAATACGGCCGGGCATTTCTCCGTAACCACAACAGCTCGCTATCGTACGAACGTTCGCGGCATTCAGCGCAGCGACGATATGGTGGATGCAATGGCCGATACACTGAACGCGTCCATTGAGCGTCTTCGGTTCGCCACCAGCAATACCACGGCGTGGAGGTCGTGACCGTCAGCGTGGAGCCCCCAAGGCCGGTTTCCGGTGAATAGACGCAAGACAACAGACTCGAAATCTGTTGATTGGGGAACGGTGCCGGGGGTGCTGTTAGCGATTCATTGTGCAGATCGACCGGCTCCGGTGTTTTCACGACTCAACAGCGGCGGAAGAAGGGGTTGTTGAAAAACTCCCCGAGAGGGAAAAGGCGACCCCGATGAAAGGGAAACCC
>CAYTSP010000133.1:0-3581 GCA_964440505.1 uncultured Nitrospinaceae bacterium | reverse complement strand
GGGTTTCCCTTTCAAAGGGGTTGCCTTTACCCTCTCAGGAGCTTTTTCAACAGCCCCTCATCGGTCGGGTTTGCCCTACCTTACCCCCTCACCCGCCATGAAGCGCGCGATTTCCTCCTCCGGCCATTCGAGCCACTCCCTGAGCACATCGGCGGTGTGCTGGCCGAGCAGGGGCGGCGGCTTCACGTCGGCCTGCGCGCCGCTCATGATCCAGGGCGCGCCGACCACGCGAATCCCGCCCGAGACGGGGTGTTCGACTCGCCTGATGAGGCCGCGGTGCGCGACCTGGGGGTCTGCGAGAGCGCGCGCGTAGTCGTTCACCACGGCGAAGCCCACGCGCTCGGCTTCCAGGCGCCGCTCCCACTCGGCCATCGTGCGCGAGGCGAAAATTTTGGAGGCGCGCTCGTTGATGGCGTTCCGGTTCGCCACGCGCGCCCGCGCAGTCGAGAAACGCTCATCCTCCAGCCAGTCCTCTAGCTCCAAAGCGCGGCAAAAGCCCGGCCAGAAGCCGTCGTGCTGCACGATGACGGTCACGTACTCCCCGTCGCTCGTGCGGTAGGTGTTCGCGGGCACGCGCATGGGGTTCTCGTTCCCGTGACGGCCGGGGGAGACGCCCGCCTGGAGGGTCTCGCCCATGCGCGGCCCGAGAGCGGCCACCATGGCGTCCTGCATGCTCACGTCGATATGGCGGCCCTCGCCCTCGCGCTTCACCGCGTGGAGGGCGCTCACGATGGCGTATGCGGAGAACATGCCCGCCAGCACGTCGGCGAGAGGTGCTCCTATCTGGGTGGGATCCTCGGTGCCCGTCACGCTCATGACGCCCGAGACGGCCTGGAGAATGGGGTCGAGCCCCACGCGGTCGCGGTAGGGGCCGCTCTGCCCGAATCCCGAGAGCGAGCAGTAGACGATTCGCGGGTTCAGCGCGCGGGCGTCCTCGAAGCCCAGGCCGAGTTCGGCCAGCTTGCCGGGCGCCATGTTCTCGATGAGCGCATCCGCCTCCCCCGCCAGGGCGCGGACGGCGGCGCGGCCCGCGTCCGTCTTCATGTTGATGGCGACGCTCTTTTTCGAGCGGTTGTTCGCATAGAAATAATCCTCGTGTTCCTCGCGGTCTTTATAGCGGGTGATGCGGCGCGTGTCGTCGCCCAGGCCGGGGCGCTCAATCTTCACCACCTCGGCCCCCATGTCGGCCAGCATGGCAGCGCAGAACGGACCCGCGACGACCTGGGTGAAATCCAGCACCCGGAAACCGCTCAAAGGCGCTGCGCCTTGCGATTCGGACATCTTCCCCTCAACGGATGGCGCCGGCGCGATGAAGGGCGGAACACCTCAACGCGCAGGCTTTTTCAATGACGGATGAATATAAAGAACGTATTTTCAAATGCTTAGCGTTTACGCATGGTACCCGGGGCCGGCATGAAACCATAGCTATAAACCACTGATTTTATTTATATTTTACGGAATATCAAGCTATGGGCTTGTTGCTTCGCTTTCAATATATCCTGCCTTTCGCAAGTTCTGATTTGATATAGGCTTTCCAGGGCTCCTGGCTCTTCAGCCGCAGGCATTCGCGCAGCATCGGGAATTGATCGGAACTGATCATCGGGTCTTCCTTCAACTCCTCGCCGAAGACTTCCTCCCATTCATCCGACAATTCCATGAAGATTAAAAAATCATCGCGTGTAATCATGGGGCTTCCTCCGCTCCTAGAATTTACCCGTCATAGCGACGGCATTGATCGATTTCTTCTCATTCACATCACGAATCAACAGCTTCACCAGCGGCATACTCCCGCACTTTGCGCCCTCTGGTGTCCCGCAGACTGACGACTCGGCTCACGCCGAGCGATTCGTTCTCCGGCAGCGGCGCTTCCCCTTTCGCCTCGCCGGTCTGCTTTACACTCTTCAGGGTATTCAGAACGTCGCTCCCCGAAACGGCCTTTGCGTCGGCGTCATAATAATCGAACCAGGGCAGACCGGCATCGGTGTAGTCCCTGGCCGTGGGCGGCTCAACCGGCGGCCGCTCGCCCGTGATCGCCATCCACTGGACGGAATTGGCGATGGTGACGAAACACCGGCAGGGATGCCGCTGATCCCAGGCATCCAGGCCATAGGGGTCCTCATAGATTTCCTGCTGCATCCTGCCGCCGGGCGCCAGTCCCATGCCCATCTCCGAGGGGCTCTCCACAATAATACTCTGTTCCGCCTCGTCCCTGTCCAACAGCAGTTCATAACGCTCACGCTTCATGGGATAGGCCACGATCTGCAGACCGCCATGCTGCGCGGCGCCCTGCAACTGCTCCTCGGCCGTGTAACCCTCACCCAGGGGCATGGCCACGAACTGGCGGACTATCCCTTTTTCGACGCAGTAGCCATCGAGCCAGGGCTGCTCGGGCAAAACGAGGTAGTCCTGCGGGTCGGTATTCAGGTGGTCCACCCAGTTCTCGCCGGTGAGCGCGCAGATTTTTCCGGTCGCGATCTTTATCGCGAACGGGTAGGAGTCTGCATCGAAGCTGATCCACAGGGCCTCGGCCTGGAACATCGGCATGATCACGCCGCCTCGGCTGAGCCACTCCCCGGGCAGGCGCTCCGCGTAGTCGTCCAGATGCCGCAAGGGGAAACAACCCAGACCCGGGGGCAGGAAGTGATCTTCCCCGTCGTCCGGGATGCGAAGGGTGCGCTGGAACTCGATCGAGCACCGGGCGTGGTCATGAACCTCGGGGCACCGGATATCCAGGCAATCGTTTTCAAGAATGATCATCAGAATCCTCCTTTACCAGTCTCCGTCCCGCACCTCGCGCACCACCCGGAGGATGGCGTCATCGGGCGCCTCTCTCATCTGGCGGATCAGCTCCGCGAACAGTTTGGGCCTTTTGCGGATAATCTCCTGCAGGTCGCTCGATACCTTCCCCGCCAGGGCCAGCAGCACATCCGGGTCCTCGCCCAGTTCCCGCGCCAGCCTTATCGTCGTGGCCTCAGAAGGCGGCGCTACGTCGCCGCGCTCGATCTTGCTCAAATAGGCCGGCTCTACTCCAATCCGCTGCGCCACCTGACGCAGCGAATAGCGCCGGTCTTCTTGTCTCAGGCTTTCACGTTGGGTTCGGATAGTGCTCCCAAAATGTGTCATATATAGTATATAGAACATATTATATTTTTTGTCAAGTTTTTTATGTCTCTGGCGGGCAAAACCGAAAATCAAGACCCGGCTAATCTCTTTTTTCAATGATTATTGCGGATATTCGGACATTCACGGAAACGTGAGAAAAGGCAGCTTGGTACCCGGGGCCGGACTCGAACCGGCACGGCCTCTCGGCCAAGGGATTTTAAGTCCCTAGTGTCTACCATTCCACCACCCGGGCAGGTGCGGGGAGGATACCCCACCCGGCGGCGTTTCCGCCACATTGATATTTTTTGGGAGGGGGAAAGCAATACCCCCGACGAGGGGGTTGTGAATTTCGCCTTTGATCGTCATTCCGGCGAATGCCGGAATCCAGAGCCGAGGAGAATGGCAACGCTCCGGTTTTTCATCCCCCACTCTTTGGCGGGAATACAGAAGAAAAAAACAAAAGCAAAGTCCCTGGATTC
>CAYTSP010000132.1:0-16728 GCA_964440505.1 uncultured Nitrospinaceae bacterium | reverse complement strand
GCACCCGCGTGGCGCGCGCGGCGGAAAGCTCCCAGTTCGTCTCCCAGCGCTCCGCCAGGCGATCGGATATCTGCACGTTGTCGGTGTGGCCCTGCACCTGCACCTCGCGGTTCGCGTAGCGGTGCAGAAGGCTCGAGAACTTGACGAGCAGGGCTTTGCTCTCGGAGCGGATCTTGGCGCTTCCCGACTTGAAAAGGATGGCGCTCGCGATGCTGATCAACACCCGGTCGCCTTCGCGCCGAACCTGAACGATTCCGCGTCGGCGTTCTCTCGAGAGTTGCGCCTTCATGTCTTTTTCGAGTTGGATCTGGAAGCGAATCCGGTCCTCGAAGCGCAGGAGTTTCTTTTGCACGGCGACGAGGTTTTTCTGAAGTTCACGGACCCGCGTGCGGGAGTTTTCATAGGCGCGCTCGAAACGACGGGCTTTCTTGGCGCTCTCGGTTTGCTGTGATTGCTGGGAAGTCATTCGCGCGCGCAGGTCGGCCACGCGCGTCTCTGTCTGCTGGCTGTGGCGCCTGGCCATGGTGAGGGACTGGCTGAGTTCCTGATTATCGAGGTCTTTCTGCTTGATTTGCCCTTCGAGTTCCTCGATTTTCCGGCGAAGTTCGTTAATTTCACCCTCGAACTTCGCGATTTCGCCTCTGAGACCTGCTGCTTCATCCGTTTTCCGCTCATAGTCTTCGATGCCCACGCAGCCGGTGAGAAGGATGGTGACGAGAAATAAAAAAGCGAGGCGATGCGTCTGCATTCAGTTTCCCCCTCTGGACATGAAGCGAATGGCGTCGGCGACGTCGCGCTTGCTTCCGACGATGAAAGGAACGCGCTGGTGCAGCTTTTCGGGCTGGATCTCCATGATCCTTCGGTGGCCGTCGCTCGCTGCGCCCCCGGCTTGCTCCACGATGAAGGACATGGGGTTGCACTCATAGAGAAGACGCAGCTTGCCGCGGGGGTTTTTCTTGTCGCCCGGATAGAGGAAGATGCCGCCCTTGAGGAGGTTTCTGTGGAAATCGGCCACCAGCGAACCGATGTAGCGTCCCGAATAGGGGCGGCCCGATTCGGCGTCCTCCTCTTTCAGGTATGTGATGTAACGGGAGGTGGATTCGTCCCATTTCGAGGAATTGCCCTCGTTGATGCTGTATATCTTCCCCCGCTCGGGAATCTGGATGTCGGGATGGGAGAGAAAGAACTCGCCCACCGATGGGTCCAGCGTGAAGCCGTCTACGCCGTTGCCCGTGGTGTAGACCAGCATGGTGGATGAGCCGTAGATGACGTAGCCCGCGCAAATCTGGGACACGCCCGGCTGGAGGAAGTCGTCGAGCTCCGTGGGGCCGCTCCCGCCCTTGCGGCGCAGGATGGAGAAAATCGAGCCGATGCTCACGTTCACGTCGATGTTCGAGGAGCCGTCCAGCGGGTCGTAGAGCACCACGTATTCGCCCCCCTCGATGTATTCGCCGGGGATGACGTAGACGTCCTCCATCTCCTCGCTCGCCAGGGCGGCCACCGAACCGGTGTGGTCGAGGGCCTTTCTCATCACGTCGTTGGCGTATTCGTCGAGTTTCTGGACTTCCTCGCCCTGCACGTTGACCTCGCCGGTCAGCCCGAGGATGTCCACGAGGCCCGCCTTGTTGACCTCGGCGTTGATGATCTTGGCGGCCAGGGTGATCTGCGTGACGAGGCGGGTGAAGAGCCCCCGCGCGCCCGGATGGTTTCTCTCTTCCTCGCGAATGTGGCGCTCGAGCGTCATGCCCTTGAAGTTCGTGGTGCCGACGGCGGCGGCTTCCTGCTGCATCCTTTCTCCTGTTCCTTGGCGGGCGGTCGCTCCTACGGTTATGCCGCGGCGACTTCTTCTTCCATCGCCTCCTCATACGCTCCCGTCCTCGCGGCGCCGTTGCACTTGCACCGGTGGAGGAAGAGCCTCTGGGCGAGGGGCTCGTTCGCCGCCTCGCCGCCCCAGCCCTTGAGGGCGGGCGCCTGCAGCGCGCGGCCGTAGGAGAAGCTGAGCTCCCAGGGGTGGGGGCCCAACGCGTTCATCGCGTTCAAGTGCGCGGTGGCGACGGCGTCGCTCTGCCCGCCCGAGAGGAAGCAGATGCCGGGCACGGCGGCGGGCACGTTTCTCGTGAGGGAGCGCACCGTGGCCTCGGCCACTTCCTCCACGCCCGCCTGGACCGGGCATCCCTTGCCCGATATCACCATGTTGGGCTTGAGGATTATGCCCTCGAGCGAGACGCGGTGTAAGTGCAGGGCGTGGAAGACGCTCTCGAGCGTCTCGTTCGTCACTTCCTCGCAGACCTCGATGGTGTTGTCCGCGTCCATGAGCACCTCGGGCTCCACGATGGGGACGAGGCCCGCTTCCTGGGAGAGCGCCGCGTAGCGCGCGAGGCCGTGCGCGTTGGCGTCGATGCAGTAGGCGGAGGGAATACCCTCGCCGATGGTGATCACCGCGCGCCACTTGGTGAACGTGGCGCCGAGTGAGACGTACTCGCTAAGCCGCTCGCGCAGGCCGTCGAGACCCTCGGTGACCTTCTCTCCCGGGGCGAAAGCCAGGTCCTTCGCCCCCTTGTCGACCTTGATGCCGGGCAGGATGCCGCGCGAGGCGAGCAGCGCGCCGAAGTTCGTTCCGTCCGCAGCGCTCTGGCGCAGCGTTTCGTCGAAGAGGATGACGCCGCTGATGTATTCCTCGATTCCCTCCGTCGTGAAGAGAAGCTCGCGATAGGCGCGCCGGTTCTCCTCGGTGGATTCGACGCCGATGCTGTCGAGGCGCTTTTGAATCGTGCCCGAGCTCTCGTCCGCCGCGAGGATGCCTTTGCCGGGCGCCACCATCTGGTTGGCGATTTCCGCCAGGTTATTCGTGCTCATGATTTCGCTCCTGCAAATATTGCCATGAGGTGAAAAAGTAATAAGAATTTTCCCCCACCCGAGGGGGTTTCCCGCTTTTTGTCGCTTACGGATTCGCCGTCGCGGACGCCAAATCCCGGTCCGCTCGGCGCGCGATATTCTTGTTCTGAACAAAACAGCCCATCGCGCGTGGAGGATAACAAAACCATGCCGAAGAAGAAACCACCGCGCGGGTGGAAATCAATTTCACATCGTGGTCGAATGGGGCTTTCCTGCCCTTAGTGAAGAGGTTCCAGGTGCCCCGTATTCCCGGCGCGCGCCCATGAGCGCGCAAGCTCCCGGCGCGATCCCTTTCTGGCGGATGCCCGCGTTTTATTTCCTGCATTTTTTCGCCGTGGGCGTGATGCTCCCGTTCCTGAACATCTTTTATCATTCCGTGGGAATAAGCGGGTTCCAGCTCGGTCTGCTGAACGCCGCGCCGCGTCTTTCGAGCGCGCTCGCTCCCCCTCTGTTCGGGGCGCTCGCGGACAAGTTCCGCCTGGGGAGAAGCGTGGCCTTCACGTGCGCCGTCGCGAGTTCTCTTTTAGCTCTTCTCTTGTGGGGAGCGAGCGGTTTTATCGCCCTGCTCGTATTGATCACGCTCTTCTCCGCCTTAAGAGCCCCCCTCGTGCCGATAGCCGAGAATCTCTGCCTGCGAGAGATCGAGGCCACGGGCGCGCAATACGGCCGGGTGCGCCTGTGGGGGTCGCTGGGTTTCATCGTCGCGGCGATGGGCGCGGGCCGTCTGGTCGAGACCACCGGGGTCGCCTCCATCTTTCCGTTCGTGGCGTGCGTGGGCGTTGCGCTCGTTTTCGTGATCTTTCATCTGCCGGGAGAGACGGGCCGCGCGCGGCCGCGCTTCCGGGCCGACCTGGGTCTCTTGCTCCGAAGCAGCCCGCTCGCCGTCTTCCTCCTCACCACGACGTTCGCCTCGATGTCCGCGGGGCCCTTCGGGATTTATTTCAGCATCAGGCTGAAAGAGTTGGGACTTTCGGCGGACCTGATCGCCCTGGCATGGACGGTGGGCGTGTTGAGCGAGATAGTCTTTCTCATCTACGCGCAGGCCATACAGCGAAGATTCGGCCTCAAGTGGATGATAGCCGCCGGCATGATGGCCGCTGGACTGAGGTGGGAGTTCGTCGCCCTCACGACGGACGCTTTTCTGCTCATCCTCATCCAGCTTTTGCACGGCGTCGCCTTCGGCGTCTTTCACGCGGGCGCGATCCAGTACGTCGACCGCCTGAGCAGCGCGGCGACGAAGAACACGGCGCAGTCCCTCTACAGCGCCGCCACCTGGGGGGTCGGCTCCACGCTCGGCGCGCTGCTGGCGGGCTGGCTGCTCCCGATATGGGGGTTCGTGACGCTGCTACACGTCGCCGCAGGAATGGCGCTGTGCGCGGGGCTGGCTTTCGCCGCTTTTGGCGAGAACGTGGAGTGAGGCCGGACGCTCTCCAGGTCTCTCTCAAGGAGAGGCGCGGGGAATGGGCAGGCGGTTCGGGCGGAGCCGGGTCTTCGCTGGACGGCCCCTCTCATCGTGTGGGAGTATGGCGCGCGCTCCCTTACCGACGGCACGAGGTGAAACGAGGGAGGCGAGGGATAAAAAATGACCGAAAAGACCCTGTATCTGGCGAGTTCCTACGGTTTTTCCTTACAGCAGCGCGAGGGGCCGCTAAAGGAGCTCGTGGCGGCGTTAGAGGTTCTAGGCGCCGAAGTGTGGGAGCCGTTCACACGCAACAACCAGCCCGAGCGAATATCACAGCCCGGCTGGGCCTACCGCGTCGGCCAGGACGACATGCGCGACGTGCGCGATGCGGCGGGCTTTTTCGGCGTGGTGAACGGCTGTCCGCCCGATGAGGGCGTGATGGTGGAACTCGGCATGGCGGTCGCCTGGGGAAAACCCGTGTTCCTGTTCCGCGACGATTTCAGGCGCTCGACGGATTGCGAAGCCTATCCGCTGAACCTCATGATCTTCACCGGCCTGCCCGAGGTTGGCTGGGAGGCCTACTTCTACACCTCGCTCGATGAGATCGCAGACCCCGAGAAAGCCCTCGTCCGCTGGCTGAGGGATGAGCCCCTGCCTTGAGGGGGATTGTTGAAGAAGTCCAGAATTCATGATTCGGCTTAAGTAGCTGACCCGGGAGTCCGTAGGGACAGGCCTTCGTGCCTGTCCGAGGTCGTTGTGCTCGTCATTCCGGCTTTCGCCGGAATGACGGCGGTGGTCAATTCCGACCGAGGAGTGGATTTTCAACAACCCCTGAGGGAGACGACTTAGAAACGAAAAAGACTTTCAATACATAAATTTCCGATCTGATGCCCGTCTTGTTTGACACGTTATTTGACACACTGTTTGGCAACGCGCGTGATCTTGTAACACATTGAATATAATATAATTATAATCTTATATCCCCAAAATTCACGTCTAAATCTCCGTTATTTGACGCACTATTTGACACGCTATTTGGCGCTAGTGTGTAGGGTGGGACGGCTCAGGTTTCCGGGGAGTTTTTCTAAGCAATCGGCGCTATAATCTACGCGGCATATTCGATATCGAAGCCTTCCTTTGCGGCGGGGATGAGTTTGATGCCGATATTCCGCTTTCTCTGTTTGCGCACCTTTTCGAAGATATCGAAAATCCGTTTCGGGTGTTCGTACCCTTTCAATGCCGCATAGGCGAGGCGGATCAACAGGTCGTTCGGTCGTCCGGGCGCTCTTCCGTTTTCCCATTTGGATAGCGTGGTGTGGTCCACCTCCAGCAATCTGGCGAACTCCCGGGCGCTCAGGCCTGCATTTTTTCTCAAGTAGCGGATTTCCTGCCCGTTCAAGGGACCCGGCTTGTTGATGACGGCGTTGCCGAGTTTATCCATCACGGAACCCATGGCCTTGATTTTAAGCCCGACGCCGCATCCGCATTTGATGAGATTCGCATCCTCGATGTATGCGTTATCAAGCCCCGATGACTTGAAGTGGTAGTCTCCCGTTGTTTCCATGTAGACTTGTCCGCATTCCCTGCATTTCATGATTTTTCCCCTTTGAGTGTTTATATATCTCGCACCGTGATCAGGATGATCTCACCATCTTCCAGGTCTATGGAAAATATGGCTGCCAACCCTTCACCATCGGTGTCCACGCCGGCGATGAAATACTCCCACGCCATGTTGTCGTCATCGTATTTCGATTTATTGCTGATGACTTTCCCGTGTTTGAATAGATAGGTGATGTCGTTAAAGGAAACATTCCGCTCGCCCATTCTTCGTTGGCAGTGCGGCGTGATGATTGCCGAGCCGCGCTCCCAAAAAATAGCTGCATTTTCTTTCGCAAGTTCAGGAGAAAGTCTTTGCTGGGTCAATCAATACCCTCCTTGTTGAATATCACTTATTATTGGCTTTAAGTCAACATTCTGGCAAATATTTTCTCAGGCAAGAAATTTCTGACGGCATGCAGGGAAAGAGGTCTATAAGGGGTGCTGTTTCATTACTTTCCTTATCAAAACACGCACGCGGCCATTCACATCCGGCGTCGCGCTCTGGATAGTGTGGCCATCGGCGGCGGCGCTTTTGGGGACGCTGGTGGCGGCCTCGCCCGCGTCGAGCCATACTTCGAGGGTATCGCCCGGCGCCATCGCCTCGAGCGCGAGCTTGGTCCGCACCCAGTTCATGGGGCAGAGTTCGCCCGTGAGGTCGATGGTTTTGATGGGCGTCACTATTGGCTCCTCATGAGGTTCGTCCGATGTCCGATATTGCCATCTTTTTGACCGGAACGGGAACCGGCGTGGGGAAGACGGTGGCGGGCTGCGTCATCGCGGCCCGCTGGGCGGCACAGGGCCTGGACCCAAGGGTGATGAAGCCGGCCGAATCTGGCTGCGCGCGCGAAGGCGGGCGTCTCGTTCCAAAAGATGCTCTCGCCCTCAAGACGGCCGCGGGCGACCCGCGATCTCTGGAGGAGATTTGCCCCTACAGATACGAAATTCCCCTGACGCCCGCTCACGCGGCGGAGCGCGAGGGCGAGCCGCCGGATGCAGGGCGCATCGTCGCGCAAGTGGCAGCGCTGAAAGAAGAAGGGAAGCCCCTGCTCGTAGAGGGCGCGGGCGGTCTTCTCGCCCCCTTGGCCGATGGGGTCTTGATGAGCGATTTGGCGCGTCTCGGTGATTTGCCTTTGGTTCTCGTCGCCCCGCTGGGTCTCGGGACCATCAATCACACGCTTTTGAGCGTGCGGGAGGCGAAGAGGCAGGGCCTTCGCCTTTTGGGTGTCATCCTCTCCGACGCGACGGGGGAGGCCACGCCGGCGGCGAAGCGGAATCCGGCGGCGGTCGCCGAGCTTTGCGGGGCGGACGCTCCTTTTCTGGGCGTGATTCCCCATCTGGCGGGAGTGGACGGGATTATTGCGCGCGCAGCACCGGGCACCAAGGCCGCAGGCAGGCTCCTGCGTCTGGCGGAGGGCTTGAGGCTTGACGCGCTCGACTAGCGGAGTGAATCTCTGCTACGCGTGAACACGCTTGCGCAGGGATTCCACTTGCGCGGGCGTGCCCAGGGCGTAGAGGTGGTCTCCCGCCTGGATTTGAAAATCGGCCCCCGGGTTGAAGCGCATCTCCCCGCTGTTGTGGCGGATGGAGAGCAGGTACACGCCGGTCTCCTGGCTGATCTTCGATTCTCTGAGCGCCATGCCGACGAGGTCCGAACCCTCGGGCACGGTCACCTCGTCGAAGTCCAGGTCCGTCGTCGCGTGGCTGGTCACCTCGTCGAGAAAGCCGGCGAGCTTGGGTCTCAGAACGGATTGCGCCATGCGCATGCCGCCCATGATGTAGGGCGAGACCACGCGGTTCGCGCCCGCCGCCTCCATCTTGCCGATGGAACTCTCGAGCGCGGCGCGGCTCAGGATGTAGAGATTCGGGTTCAGCGCCCGCGCCGTGAGTGTGACGAACACGTTTTCCGCGTCCGTGGGCAGGGCGCAGACGAGACTCTTCGCCGTCTTCACGTTTGCTTCGATCAGGGTTTCATCCAGCGTGGCGTCGCCGAGGATAACGAGTTTCCCCTCCTGATCGATATGTGAGGTGATCGACTCGTCGTTCTCGATGACGACGTGGGGCAGCGACTCTCTGGCGTATTCCCCCGCGACGGTGGAGCCGATGCGCCCGTACCCGCAGATGATGTGATGGTTTTCGAGTTTATCGAGTTCTTTCACCAGTTTTCGCCTCCCGAAAATCTGACGTATCCGCTCTTCGAACCTGATTTCGGCGATGATCGCGATTCCGTAGAACACGGTGCCCACGCCCAGGATCATGAGCGCCACGGTGAACATGCGCCCTGCGGTGCTCAGTTCACGCACCTCGTTGAAGCCTACGGTCGTGACGGTGATCATTGTCATATAGAAGGACTCGACGATCGACCATCCCTCGATCAGGGTATAGCCGGCCGTACCGAGTATGGTGATCCCGACCACAGATGCGGCAATGTAGCCTATACGCAAGGTCTTCCGTGCCTTCTATGAATAACCTGTTCTCGATTCGCGCTGTCTGGAGATGGATTTTAACCGGAGTGAGGGTGCGATTGCGAGGAGGGCCGGGCGCTGCTCCGCCGGAGGGCGTTCTTTTCTATGTTCTCCCGGCCAGATCGAACAACGCTCCCCCGAGTCTCTCCCTCGCCTCGGCGCGGATGGGTTCCGTCGCATCCGTGAACGCCGCGCGCTCCTCATCCGTCAGGTCCACGAAAGAGACGCCCTCTTCTTCGAGACGCTTTCGAATCGCGATCTCCCCCGCCTGGGCGGCCTCTCTCTGGTAATCGATGGCTTCTCGGATGCACGCTAACGCCGCCTCCTGGACTTCAGCGGGCCAGGCGTCGAAGCTCTCCCGGTGGGCGAGCAGGGCGCGCGCCCCGTAGAAGTGGCCGCTCATCGTGATGCGCCTTTGGTGGTTCGTGACGCCGTAGGTGACGGTGTTCGAAAGCGGGTTTTCCTGGGCGTTCACCTCGCCCGATTCGATCATGGCGATTCCTTCCTTGAGTTCCACCGGCACGGCCTCGGCGCCCAGGAGTTCGAAGGTCCTCACGTGCGTCTCGTTGGGCTGCAGGCGGACCCGCAGACCCCGGAAATCATCGGGCGTCCTCACGTCGCGGACGCTGTTCGAGAGGTGGCGGAAGCCGTTGTCCCAAAAACCCAGGCTCTTGTAGCCGGTCCGGGCCTCGATTCGCTCGCTCAAGTGCGCACCGAGCGCGCCGTCGAGCGCCCCGTAGGCGTGGGCGGAATCCTCGAAGGTGAAAGGCAGGTCGACGATCTCAAGCTCCGGCACCCTGTCGGCGAGATAGCTCGTCGAGAAATAGCACATGCCGAGCATCCCGCATTCCACCATGGCGAGCAGGTCGGGCGCGCCATAGCCGAAATCCATCACGTTCCAGAAGATGTCTGTCCTGACGTCATCGCCCAGCCGCTGGCCCATCTTCTCCCTGAAGAGAACCATCGCGCGGCTGTGGGAGGTATCCGGCGGGGAGTAGCCCCCGACGCGTATGTGGACGGGCCCTGCCATCTGAAATCGCTCCTTATCAGAGATCGAGAGATGAAGCGCGCTTGAAAAGCGAGACCATATCACATATATCCCCCTTCGCCGATGGGAATACAAATGCTTTTATTATCGTTATACAGGTCGCCAGAACACTTCCCGGGGTCTTGACGCATTCGCCGCGCTGGTGCATGTTCCACCCTCTGATTTGTTCTTCGAAGCCGAGGAGATCGAAAAAATGTCTTCACTTCAGTCGCAGCTTTTCGTGGAAACCGCTTCCGTCACGCTGAACCGCTTAACGAAAGACTTGCAGAAACAATTCGAGCCCAAGAAGGGAGACCGGTTCAACGTCGAGGGCATCACCTACGAGATCGGCCCGCCGAAATTCGTGGATGCCGAAAGGGCGATTCGATTCGAGATCAGCTCGAAGATACCGGGTGAGGAGTTGCCCGCGGCCTACGATCACGCCAAGTATTTCAAGCAGATCGAGAAGCGCAACGCCTCGGCGAAAAAACCCGTTTCCGCCGACATGGAGAACATCGTCCGCGAAACGCGCGATCAGGAGAGAAAAGAAAGAGACTACGTGAAGCTCACCTATCAGTACGGGGAGAATGAACTCTACGACGATCAGGACATCCTCAAGGACATCGAGGAAATTGCAAAAGGCTCGAATGATAAGCAAGAGCCGCCCAAGGTTCCGGGTGTCACCACCCTGGCGGGCCGCCTGATTCTTGAGCGCGTGCAATCCTCCCTGTATGAGGTGGCGAAAGGGAACATCGAGTCGCTCATCGACGCGAACGCGAAGGTGCGCGCGGAACTGAAAAAAAGCGCAAAGAAGAAGTAGGCCCGCGCCATGGCCCTGTGCCTCGCGGGTGTGACGGCGTATACGCCGCTTGAGAGGATAGCCGACGCCCTCCTCGTCATCGAGGAGGGCGTTTTTTCTTATGTGGGTCCGCGCGGCGCGCATCCTTTTCCGGCCGGGGCGCGCGCCCTCGACCTGGGCGGCGCGCTGGTTAGCCCCGGTTTCATGGATATTCAGGTGAACGGCCTGGGCGGGGATGCGCTCCTGACGGCCGACGCCGCCGGCGTGCGGCGAATCGCGCGGGAGTTGGCGAGGCGCGGAACGGCGGCTTTTCTGCCCACTCTCACCACGGCCTCCGTGGATGCGTTGATTCTCGCGGCCCGCGCGGTGAGCGAGGCGTGGGCGCTTCAGCAAGAAGAAGACGCTGCCGGGGCGCGCATCCTGGGCGTTCATCTGGAGGGCCCTTACCTGGAGCCGGAGATGAGGGGGGCGCATCCGCAAGAGCACATCCGCGCGCCCTCGGAAGAGGAGGTCGAGGCGATCGCGCAGGCCGCCGGGGGCTGGGGTGTGGACGGCGCGCCGGGACTTGCGATGATCACGCTCTCACCGGAATCGGAGGGTGCTGCGGACTTCGCCCGCTGGCTGGCGGAGAAGGGCGTCGTTCCCGCTATGGGACACACTCGGGCTTCAGCCGGTTGCGTGGAGGCGTTCTTGGAGGCGGGCGGCGCTTTCGCGGTTCATGCGTTCAATCGCTACGGGCATCCGGAGACGCCCGCGCACAGGGGCGCCTCGCCGATGGATTACGTGCAAAACGACGCGAGGCTCTCCGCCGGCCTGATAGCGGACGGTGTGCACGTGGCCCCCCGTACGCTCGCCTCGTTCGTTCGCGCCAGGGGCTGGGAGCGGACGGTACTCACCTCCGACCTTGTGGCTGACGGAGGCTTAAGGCCTCGAGGCGCCGCGCACGAGACGAGAGATGAGATGCCGGGCGACGCGGTGATGCGCGGGGGTGTGTTGAGCGGCAGCCGTCTCTCGCTCTCGGGGATGCTCCCCAGGCTCAGGCATTGGTGCGGGCTCGATGTCGCCTGTGCCCTGGCGACGGCCACGCGAAACCCCGCGCGCGTCCTTGGCCTGGAATCCGCCCAGGGCCGTCTCGCCCCGGGTCTGCGCGCGGATATTTGTGTTCTCGAACCCGATTCCCTGGAACTGATCGCCGCAATGGTAGACGGAAATTGGGCCTCGGACGCGCCGCCGATTGCAGGCGGATGAAGATTCGCCCATAATTCGCTTTGCTCTCGACGATCGAGCAGAATCCGCCCCGGGCAGTCCACGATGTATGACGTCATATTTCACCATGCCATGATATTCGACGGCTTGGGCGACCCCCCGTATGAAGGTGCGCTCGCCGTTCTCGGAGACACCATTGCGGAGGTGGGGCCCGGAGTGAGCGGCTCCGCCCGGCGCGAAGTCGACGCGCGGGGCCTGGCCCTGAGCCCCGGGTTCGTCGATATCCATGGTCATTCGGATTATTACCTCCTCATCAATCCCGAAGCGCACGCAAAGGTCCGCCAGGGGGTGACGACCGACGTGGGAGGCAACTGCGGCTACGCCGCCTCCCCGATTTGCGGGTCCGAGTTCGAGGAGCGCAAGAAATGGTATCGGGAGCAATTCGACCTGGACCTCCCGTTTCAGGGCGTAGGCGAGCACCTCGATCACGTGGACGCGGTGGGCGTATCGATCAACTACGCGCATCTGGCGGGACACAACACGATTCGCGCGAGCGTGATGGGGGGCGAGGCGCGCCCGGCCCGCGCGGCGGAACTCGCCGCAATGGAGGAGATGCTCTCCGCCGGCATGGAGGAAGGGGCTTTCGGCCTGTCCACCGGATTGGTATATGCGCCGGCCTGTTTTGCGGACAAGGAGGAACTCACGGCGCTTTGCCGGGTCTCGGCGCGAGGCGGGGGGCTGCTGGCCACCCACATGCGCAGCGAGGGAGACGGTTTGCTCGAAGCGATGGACGAGGTGATGAGCACGGCCGCATCGGCGAAGTTGCCGCTTCAGATCAGCCACTTGAAAACGGCGGGCGAGCGCAATTGGGACAAGCTCGACGAGGCATTCGCCCGCATCGAGCATGCGCGAGAGAGGGGAGAGGACGTGACCTGCGATCGCTATCCATATACGGCCTCGAACACCCACTTGAGCGCGCTGCTGCCCGATTGGGCGCACGACGGCGCCTTCGACGAGAAAATGGAACGCCTCGCGGACCCGGAAACCAGGGCGAAGATAAGGGGTGAAATCATGCGCTCGCATCCCGAGTCCTCCTATTGGGAGAAGGTTCTGATCAGCCGGGTGTTCACGGAGGCGAACCGGTCTTGCGAGGGTTTTACCCTCGCGCGCCTGGGCGAGACCCGGGGCACGGCTCCTGTGGATGCAATGCTCGATTTGCTGATCGAGGAGAGGATGAACGTCGAGATTCTCATTTTTATGATGAGCGCCGGGAACATGCGCCGCATTCTCGGCAAGCCCTACGTCATGGTGGGTTCGGACGCGGGCGCGCTCACGCACGAACCGCCCCTGGGCGCGGGCAGGCCGCATCCCAGGAATTTCGGAACCTTTCCCTTCGTCCTGGGCGCGCTGGCGCGGGACGAGGGCCTGTTCCCGATCGCCGAGGCGGTCCGGAAGATGACCTCCGCTCCATGCGAGCGGCTGGGCATAGCGGATCGGGGACGCCTTTCGGTCGGGATGAAGGCCGACCTCGTGTTGTTCGATCCCGAAGGGATACGTGATGAGTGCACCTATGAGCGTCCCATTGCCTACCCATCGGGAATCGAGATGGTGCTCGTGAACGGAAAGATCGTCGTGGAGGGTGGAGGCCATACAGGAGCGCGTCCCGGGCGCGCCCTGCGTAAACCCTCGCGGCGGGAGATGGCGAATGTTTGAGATGGCTGTCTGGAAGACCGTGTTCGGCGCAGTGGGCGTGGTCGCCCTTTTGGGCATCCCCGTCGTTATATGGATGCGCCTCCGTGCCTCGAGGCGCGCAAAAGGTTCTGCGCATGCATGGGACGGCTTTTTGGAAAGCGGGTCCGGGGGCGGCACGCCTGACGGCTGGGAGGATGTTTCCTCGCGCTTCATCGACGATTTCATTCCTGACGTCGACGAGGATCAGGAAGAAGCGGCGAATCGCGGAAGCGCCCGGGAAGTGACCGGGAATTCCCCGGGCTCGCTGAATGACGTGGAAGAAGGAGTGCGGGTAATCGGGGAGGAAAGCCGCGAGGTTCTCCCGGAGGATCAGGTTCTCCCCCCTGAAGGCGAGTCTCTTCCGGAAGATGACGAAGAGCCTGCGCTTCGCGTGGGTGACGCGCCTGCCGCAGAACCGGGTGTTGCCTGGTGGGAGGGTTTGCCCGCGCTCGAAGGTGCGGAGCACCCCCGCCCGCCGGATGAACCGCCGGAGGCCGCCCTGGATGAGCCGTCCGGGTCGGCGGTGGAAGACGAACCTTCTCATCAGCCGGTGGAAGATGCCCGGGTGGCTGGCGGACTCGACAGCGAAACGCAGATCACGGTGGGGGATGTTCTCGCCGATGAAGGGGGAGATACGGGAATCTCCGAAACGATCGAAGGCGCCGACGCCCCGCTGCGCATGCGGATTCCCGCCGTGAGCGAGGTTCGCGATGATGTGGCTTCCGGCGATGATGCGCCTGGTGAGGAGGAAGAAGGCGCGGAGGTGCTTCGTCTCACGCGTGAGGGCGAAGGCGTGATGGATGCTCCCTCGGAACCCGCTCGGGAATCGCAGCCGGAACCACGGCTCGAAGAGTACGCTGACGAGGCGGTCCTCGCGGAAGGTGAACCCGAAAAAGCGTCCTCGCTCCCGGATCCGGAGGAGAAAGCCGCAGGGGAGGCCGCTGCCGAGGAAGATATTATCTCCCTCATCCAGCGCGAACGCGCAGAGGATGACGCTTTTATGCAAAGCGACGCTGCGCATGAGCAAATCGGGGTAGAAGAAGACGCCGAAGCGTTTGAATTTCCGCTGGAAGATGACGGGGAGCAACTTGTCTCCGGCTCCGCTCCGTCAACAGCCGCCTCGCATGAGCCTCCGGCGAACACGCCCTCTGAATTGATACGCGAACTCGTGGCGGATATTTGCCCGGAAGATCTGCTTCTGGCGGAAAACATGGAGCAGAAACTTCCCGCCTGGACCCCGGGCGTGGTAAATGCCGCCGGCATCGATCTCGGCCAGCGCGAGAGCGCCCGGCAGACGCCCGCGGCCGAGGAATATCTGCGTCTGGCCATTCTGGAGATGATGCTGGGGCGCTTTGAGGATGCGACGGAGCACCTCAAGGAATCGCTGCGCCGCACGAGTCGACTCGCGCCCGTTCTCAACGCGCTGGCCGTGGCTTCCTGCATGCGGGAGAAAGTGGAGCCTGCGATTTCCTATTCTCGCGAGGCTTTCCGCGAAGCGGGTCGGGACGTTCCGATGCAGGCGGTGGTTTCCAGGAATCTGGGGTACTTCTACCAGCAAAGGGGCGATGACGAAAAGGCGGCGGAATTCTACGAGAAGGCGCTTGGCTATATCGGGCCGCAGGGAGAGCTTGAACAACTCTCCATCTTGCGCATGCGGGTCGGTCGGTTGTTCCGTCGTCTGGGGAAAAAGGGAAAAGCCAGGGAGCATCTTTCCGAGGCGGCGCACCTGTTCCACAGATCGGGAGACAGGCGCAACGAGGCGCGGGCGCATACCGTGCTGGCCTCCGTCCTGAGCGAGACGGGCGAATACGAAGCGGCGCAGGTGAGTCTGGATGAGGCCCTGAACCTTTGTCAGAAAATCGAGGACAAGGCGTGTGAAGCCCTGGTGTACGGTCAGATGGGGGTGAGCTTTGCGGCGCAGGAGCAATTTACGCGCGCGCTTCGGTATTACGAGAACGCCTTGCGCCTGAATCGCGGACTCGAAAACAGGAGAGGCGAGGCGGCGAATCTGAGCGGAATGGGGAACATTCACTACGCGCGAGGCGATTTGCCCGAAGCGCGCGAGGCGTATGAAGCGGCCCTGGAGATCAACCGCGAGCAAGGGAGCGTTCTCGCCCAGGGAGTGGCGCTCGGAAGCCTGGGCCGGGTTCATTTCGAGGGTCGGGAGTGGGAGGCCTCGCGCGAGTGTTTGATCGAAGCGCGCCGGATATTTGAGGACCTTGGCGCGGCGGAAGCGCTCGACAGCATCAAGGAGATGCTCCGGACGCTGGACAGGCGCGGCGATGCGTGATGGCGAAATTTACGGCGAATCTTCGCCCAGCGCGAATTTCTCGAGCAGCCTGCCGTAGACGCGGGCTGCTTTTTTCAGCGAATCGACCTCGATGAATTCATCGGGCGTGTGGGCTTGCTCGATGTTTCCAGGACCCAGGAGAAAGCAGTTTCGGCTTCCGGTTTGGGCCGCGGCCATGCCTGCGTCCGAATAATAGCTCACCCCCGCGGGTTCGGGTTCGGCGCCCAGGATTTCTTCCAGAATCTGCATAATGAGTTTCGCTCCCGCGCTGTCGGTGTCCGCCGTCACGGGCGGTCGGTCCGCAATGGTGGCGCGCAGGGAGAATTCGACCCCGCTCACTTGTGCGCAGGCCTGGGCGGCTTTCTCGTGAATGATCCCCTGGATGTCCCCCGTCCGGAGGGGTGGGACGAAACGGGAGTCTATCTGCATCACGCATCTCTCGGAGACCACGTTGGTTTTGTGGCCTCCCTCGATGATGCTGGTGATCATGGTGCATCGTCCCAGCAGAGGGTCTTCGTAGTGGAGTTGCGCCACCGCTTCCTGTAGCGCCACCACGGCGTGGGATGCGGCGTGAATCGCGTCCGCGCCCATGTGGGGCGTCGCGGCGTGGGCGCTCTTTCCGCTGAAGACGAGTTCGAACCACATGGCGCCTTTTTGCGCCGTCACCAGGGCGAGTTCAGTCGGCTCGCAGGAGATCACGATGTCATCCGCATTGATGTGTCCGCTCGCGATGGCCGCCTCTGTGCCGGTCATGCAGCCGCTTTCCTCATCCACCACCATGCAGCAGCGAACAGTGCCCTTCGCCTTCGCGCCGCCGTCGATTCGTTTTTTAAGGTTTTCCATCGCTGCGAGGCCGGCGGAGATGCCGCCTTTCATGTCGCAGCTTCCCCGGCCCCAGATTTTTCCCGACTCCTCGGTCGCGAGAAACGGATCGCGCGACCATCCCTCGCCCGCCGGCACGGTATCCATGTGATTGAGAAAGACGAGAGCGGGGCCGTCTCCTGAGCCTGTGATCTCCGCCGTCACGTTCTCCCGCCTTTCGGCGACGCGCTCGCGCATTACCTCGAGACCGATGCCCCGGAAAAAGGCCTCCATCCTGTCCGCCATGGCGAACTCATCGCCCGTGGGGTTCTCGCTGGGAATCTCGATCAGCTCTTTGGTGAGTGAGACGGCTTGCGCCTCGGTGGCCGCATCCACGTTTTTATCTCCTGATGATTGAGTGCCGGGAGAGCATGATGCCGCATCTTGAGTCGTTTGTGTATAGGGTTGTTGAAAAAGCCCCTCGACACAGGAAAACCACCGTCATTCCGGCGAAAG
>CAYTSP010000131.1:0-11420 GCA_964440505.1 uncultured Nitrospinaceae bacterium | reverse complement strand
TGACGGGGATGCGCGAGTCATATATGTGGTGCAGTTCATGGTCCTCGTCGGGGTGAAGGCGCGCCACGCCGGCGGCTGCAAGGGAACCTGCGGTTCCTTGCCCGACAACCGCGATCTTCTGTAAAGATTCCGCGCCCGGCTGTATCATCCCGCATCACTTTCGTTGGTATCGGCCCATTGCCTTGTCCAAGTATAGATGAAGTGACGGATATGAGCTATTTTTCAAATCGGGCTGCTGCCGAATCCGGTGTATGGCCGTCGTGGATCGGGTATGTATGGACGCAGGTGGTCCCGCGCAATCCGCGTTCCAGAGCATTCAGGGTTCGCTTCGGAACGCGAATTTACCTGTCCCCTCCAAAGCGAATGAACGACAAAGCGGGAACCCGAATGTTACCGTGCTCATATTGCCCGATGAGAGTTCTCCGGGGATGCTCGAAACGCTCCTTTGCCGAACCGTTGAAGGTACGGAGTTGGATAGTTGCATCGACGATTTCTTCGAGTGCGCACAGGCTGCTTCGAATGCCCCCATTACGAACCTGGGCAAGGCGCGCGCGTTCGCCTATCTGACGACTACATCCAACCCCCACCATTCCGCAGGCGTGGCGGCTCAACAAGGCGTCTGGGATTTCGATGATGACGCTTTCGAGGAGGTGCGCGATTTTTTTGAAGGCGCTTTAGCCACGCTGGCCGCAAACCTTCCCTCCTCGGTTAGTGAACTCTCCCTCCCCGGGGTTGTTGAGACAGTCCCTCGATGCGGGAAAACCACCGTCATTCCGGCGAAAGCCGGAATCCATTTTCGCCTTTGTCTTTGGCCCTTCGCCCGGACGTCCTCGCTCCCTGCCGGGGAAGATACGGTATATATCCGCCTCATCCGTTCCGGACTCGGGCGCGGCGCTCCCTCCCGCGAGTCGGAATCAAATGCAAAAACGAAAGCAAAAATCATAAAATGGATTCCGTCGAAACCTCCCGCCCTGGTCGGCTCCGACACCGGAATGACGAGCAAAACCGCACCGCCTCTTGTAGGGACAGGTCGCGACCTGTCCCTACGGCGAACGATCTCGAAAGTCGGGCAAAGGTTTTTTCAACAGCCCCTCCCCGGTCGGGTTCGCCCCTCATTGACACCACTCCCCCCGCATGAAAGCATCGCGGGAAACATTCATCAGACAAGCGGGCGCTCTTGTCGCCTCCCGCCTCGCTCAAAGGAGAGAAAAGATGCTTCTGCGTATCGGTCGGTGTGTGGTGGTGGCGTGTCTGGCGGTTTTTCCGGCGTTCGCGTTCGCTCTGAGCCCAGCGGTGGCCGCCGGGAAAGACGTCGTCTTCATCAAGGCCTTTTATCCCTTGGATGAGCCGAGGTTTCACTGCATCGACATCCCGGGACACCGCGACCGCGTGAGGACCTCCGCCGCCCTCCTCGTACACACCTGCAAGGAGGGCATCTGGAATCTCGATGAGCAATTCGACCCCGCCGCGGTAAAGAAGGGCATGCTCCGGATGCCCGAATACGATCTCTGCGTCGCCGCGTCCGCCGCTAAAGACGGCGCCAAGCTCATGCTTAAGAAGTGCGACGGCTCGGCCCTTCAGAACTGGCGCTTCGAGAACTACCGCTTGAGCCTCAAAGCGCATCCCGACAAGTGCCTCACCATCGGCGCGGAACCCTCCCGACTCACGCGGGGCGGGCGCAGGCTGCCGAGCCGCCACATGGCACGCTCCCTGGCTCTTGCGACGTGCTCCGAAGATGCGCTCGAAAGACAGCTCTGGCGCATGGAAAAGCCCATGGAGCGCACCGGCTCCATCATGCCGTTCAAGTGAGGGGGGGAGCGCTTTAATTCATCCCGGGCCGGCGTAGGGACAGGTCGCGACCTGTCCCTACCATATAATGCGAAGCTCTTTATTCGCTTGATTTTCCAGTATCACGACGAGAAGGGCTCACACCATGTTTTTTCGTAAAAGCACGCCCATGAACAAACTCTCCGCTTTTGCCCTGGCGGCGCTCCTGGCGCTGGGGCCGGCCGGCTGCGGCGGCGGTGGGGGCGGCGGCCCGGCCGTGGTCGCCCCGCCTGCCACCATGCCGGGCCAACCGCAACCCGGGGGGATCGAGCGGGCAAGAGCCAGCGTCCTGTCCCACCCGCGCGGCGTCGGGAACGTCGCGTCGCTCGCCTGGGAGGACGTGTACTTTCCCACGCGGCCGGGCGTGCGGCAGCGTCTTCTGCTCGCCAGGGCGAGGAATGCGGGTGATAAGGCCGTGATTCTCTTCATGGGCGGTCCGGGAACGCCGATTACCCGTGAGCGAGACAACCGACTAAGCGGCAATTTCCTGGTGAGAAGCTCCGCGCTCTTCGCCGAGGCGGGCTTCGTCACGGCCATCATCGACGCTCCCTCGGACAGAAGCGCAGGCATGGAATTTTCATTCAGGTGGTCGAGTCAGCATCATGCGGACGTGCGTGCGGCGGTGGATTTTCTGGTGAGCGAGGGCGCGCGCGAGGTGTACCTGATCGGCACGAGCAACGGCTCGACGTCCGTCGCATATCTGGCCTCTGTGGTCACGCATCCGAGAGTTGCGGGCTATGTTCTCACCGCAAGCGGGAGGGGGATCGTGTCTTATGCAAGCGCAATCAGAGACCCCGTCCTGATGGTGCATCACACGGACGACTTGTGCCCCGGTACGCAGTTTTCGGATGCGCAGACTACATTCAACGCGATCACGAACAGCCCGCGCAAGGAATTCGTCTCCGTGAGCGGAGGGAATCCGCAGATAAGCCCCAGTGTTTGCCAGGCGCAGACCGCGCATGGGTTCCTGGGCAAGGAGCGCGAGGTGGTGGATGCCATCGTCGAGTGGATGAACACAGGCGTGGTCACGGATACGAACCTGCTCACGGACGGTGAATCGCCCTCGCCGCACAAGGCGTGGCTCGCCCGCTTCGGGCGCGCGGCGGCGGAGCACGTCACCGACGCCATCAGCGACAGGCCGCGCAGCGCGCCGAGCTCGCGCGTAACCCTGGGCGGTCAGGACATCGACTTGGGCGCCTCCCCCCTCCCCCTGGCGGACGCGGACGCCGGCGCGCGCCTCGCCGAAGGCATCCTCGATAAGCGCAGTGGGGAGGTTTTCGCAGGGCGCGAAATGACGATGAGTGAGTTGCTGCTCGCGAGTTCCTTTCATCTGGCTTCTGCAGGGGGAGAAGACACCGGTGGGGGCTGGTCGTTCTGGGGCGGTGCTGCGCGTTCGAGCTTCGACGCGAAAGAGGGCTCGCTCGCGCTCGACGGCGACGTCACCACGGCGACGCTGGGCTTCGACTTCGAACGGGAGCGGTGGCTGGCCGGCGTGGCGCTCTCGCGCAGCGTGGGCGAGGGCGGGTTCCGCATCAGGGGAGCTTGCGCTTCGGGCTGCGGCGGCGAACTCGAGAGCACGCTCACCGGCGTGTATCCCTTTGCGCGCTATCGCTTCAGCGAGCGTCTCTCGGCCTGGGGAATACTCGGCCACGGTCGCGGCGAAATGACGCTCGACGCGCAGGGAAGGAGCGCCGCCCAAGCCGACATCGAGATGAACATGGCGTCGGTCGGGGCGCGCGGCGTTCTGTTGCCCGCCTCCGGGGAGGGCGGTTTCGAGCTCGCGCTTCGCTCGGACGCCCTGATGACGTGGACGAGTTCCGAAGAGACCCGGAACCTCGCGGAGGCCGAAGCGCAGACGAGCCGCCTGCGGCTCGCGCTCGAAGCATCGCGCGAGTTCGGGCTCGTCTCGGGCGCGAGTCTCACGCCCTCGCTGGAAGTAGGTCTTCGCTACGACGGGGGCGACGCCGAGACGGGAAGCGGCGTAGAGGTCGGCGGCGGGCTGCGCTACGCGGGTTCCGGGTTCACCATACAGGTGAACGCCCGCGGCCTTCTGGCGCATGCGGAGAGCGATTATGAGGAATGGGGCGTGAGCGGCTCGGTGCGCCTCGCTCCGGGCGAGGGGGGACGCGGGTTGTCCATGCGGCTCGGTTCGTCATGGGGCGCCCCGGCGGGCGGAGCGGATGGGCTCTTGAGCGGGCGCAGCGCGGCGGGCCTCGCCGGAAGCGGGGAATTCGACCCGGGGGCGCGTCTCGACGCGGAGGTGGGCTACGGTCTGGACGGGGTGGGCGGCCTCCTCACCCCCTACGGCGGGGTGTCGGTTTCCGGGAGGGCGCAGACCTACCGCGTGGGTAGCCGATTCGATCTCGATGAGCGCTTGAGCATGAGCCTGGAGGGCGAGCGCCGCGAGGGTGCGGATGACGTCGACCACGGAATCGCCCTGCGCGGCTCGCTGCGCTGGTAGGTCGAACCTGATTGATGGATAAGGGTTTGATCCGACCGAGGAGGGGTTGTTGTTGGAAAAGCCCCCTGACAAGGGGGTTGGTTTGTAGGGGTCGCATATATGCGACCCGCATTGTTAAGGCGAAAAGGGAGGGCCGCATATATGCGGCCCCTACAACAGGAGCGGCAATTTAGCCGGAATCCAGGGAATTTGTTTTTGGTTTTTTGTTTTGCTTTATCGGTTTTGGCGAGCCTTCGGCGGTGTAGCCTTCCTCGTCGGCTCTGGATTCCGGCATCCGCCGGAATGACGATCAAAAGCAATGGGACGCATGCGAGGGGTTGTTGCAAAAGCCCGATGCGGCGTAATCCCCCTCCTCGTCCTGCGCAGCCCGCCGTTCCGCCTCACCCTGAGTAGCGGCGAAGCCGCGTATCGAAGGGCAAAATTCGCGCCTGCCATCCTTCGATACGGCGCTTGCGCGCCTACTCAGGATGAGGGTTTGGGGCGCTGGGATGAAGGCGTCAAGTGTTCTGCGAAGCCCAATACCGCGCGGTGGGTCAGTCCCGACCGGCGACCCCTGCACATCTCCTCGAATGGCGACCGTAGGGACAGGTCGCGACCTCGGACAGGCACAGGGGCCTGTCCGCTACATCTTCTCCGCGGAGATGAGCCTCGCCTGCATGGGCACCGCGATGGTTCCCCCGCTCTCGTATTCGCGCAGCATCGAGACGAGGGCTGCGCGTATCTTTTCTCTGGCTTCGGGCGTCTGGGAGGCGAGGCGAGACGCCGTGCGCACGGTGGATTTCTCGAACACCTCGATGATTCGGGCCGGTTCTTCCGCCTCCATGTAGAGGGTGAAGCCTGCGATCTCGGGCGCGGTGAAGCCCGCCGCCGTCATGACGCGCGCGCATTTTTCATCGTCTTCCAGGAAAGGCTCGGGCGGGCCGGCCACGAGGGGCACGTCCGGGTCGCCGTGCTCCTGGATGGCCCGCGCCATCAGGGACCTGTGGCCCGCGTCGTGCGTCCAGGCGGTGAAGGCGAGTTTTCCGCCGGACTTGAGCACGCGAGCCGTCTCGGCCAGCGCGACTTCAGGGTAAGGGAAGTGAAGAAACCCGAAGTTGCTCGCCACGGCGTCGAAACGCGCATCCTCGAAGGGCATGTCCTCCGCGTCGCAGAGCCGGAACTCCGCTCCCGGCCAGCGGCGCGCGGCCTCGGCCAGCATGTCGTCGGCGAAATCCGCCCCTATTACCGTGCAGCCGCGCATGAGCGCACCCGCCGAGACGACGCCCGTCCCGCAGGCGAGGTCGAGCAGGCGCGTTCCGAAGCGCGCATCCACGGCGTCGAGCAGCGTGGGAACCGCCTGCCCGGTGATGACGCCGAAGAGATCGTTGTATTCCCCCGCGGCGCCGTTCCAGCCCGAGCGCTCGAACTCGCGGAAGGCTTCGGGGTCGTACCCGGATGTCTCGCTCATGCCCTCTCCTTTAATTTCTCGCTTCAACCCGCCGCTATGCCCCGCGCCACGAGGTCCACGCCGTCCGTGCCGATGATCTCACAATCAATGATCTCCCCGGGCTCGGCCTCCGTTTCATGCAGGAAAACCTCGCCGTCCACTTCGGGGGCCTGGAGCCGCGTCCGTCCGCGAAGGAGCCCCTCTCCCGTCAGGCTCTCGACGAGGACTTGCGTTCGCTCTCCGATGAGCGCCTCGTTGTCCTCGGCCATGATCCGCTCCTGGAGCGCCAGCAGCCGCGCCATGCGCTCGCGCGCGAGTTCGGCGGGCACCTGATCGGGCAGCCGCGCCGCGATGGAGCGGTCCTCGGGCGAGAAGACGAAGCCGCCCAACCGGGCAAAGCGCGTCTCCTCCACGAAGTCGAGCAGGCGTTCGAAATCTTCATCCGTCTCTCCCGGAAAACCGACCAGCATGGTGGTCCTGAGCGCGCAGCCGGGTATTTTTTCCTTGATGCGCGATACGAGTTCTCGCGTGCCCGCCTCGTCGATACCGCGCCGCATGGCGGCGAGCACGGGCGTGGCGACGTGCTGGAGTGGCATGTCGATGTACTCGCATACCCTGGGGAGGTCGCGGTAGGCGTCGAGCAATTCGTCCGTCACGCCGCGCGGGTAGTTGTAGAGCACGCGGATCCACTCGAGGCCGTCTACCGCGTTCAATTCCGCTAACAACTTGGCGAGAGAGAAGCCAAGGCCCAAGTCGACGCCATAGCTCGTGATCTCCTGCGCGAGCAGGTTCACTTCGCGCACGCCCGCCTCGGCCAGCGCGCTGGCTTCCTCCACCACCAGGTCGAGCGGGCGGGAGCGGAACCTGCCGCGGAACCTGGGAATCACGCAGAAGGTGCAGGGCCGCGAGCAGCCCTCGGCGACTTTGAGATAGGCGCTGGGTCCCGGCTCCGCGAGGATGCGCGGGAGCCTCCTGCCGTAGTCCATCAGGGTGTCCGAGAACGCCTCGCGCGCGCCGCCGCGTCCGCTGCCCAGGAGCTCCGGCAGCCGGTCGTACTCGCGCGTTCCGATGAACAGGTCCACCTCGGGCAGGCCCTGGGCGAGTTCCCCCCGGTAGCGCTCGGCCAGACAACCCGCCACCACCAGGGTTTCGAGGTCGCCCGCTTCCTTGAGCTGGGCGATTTCCAGGATCGTGTCGATGGATTCGCGCTTCGCGTCCTCGATGAAGCCGCACGTGTTGACGATGGCGACCTGCGCGTCTTCCGCGTCGCTCACGAGCCTGTAGCCCGCGCCCGAGAGCGCGGCGAGCATGATCTCCGAATCCACCGTGTTCTTGGCGCAGCCGAGCGATATGAGCGCGGCCCGGGGCGCCTCCGGCCCCATGGGAACGGGCGCGTCGCGCCGCACGAGCGGCATCTCGGAGATGGGTTTTATCTGAAGGAGATTCCCGCTCATCGCACGGCCCCGGCCTTCGAGCCTTCGGGGTCGATGTGCCATTCCTCCCGGGGCCGGTTGAAGTAGCGGATGGCCACGTCGGGGAGTTCCCGGCGGTAGACCTCCAGGGCCCGCACCATGCCCATCGCCTCGCCCATGTCTCCGATATCGGGCAGGGTGTCGAGGTAGAGCGCGGGGTCGATGCAGAGGTTTTTCATCTGGATGACGTGCAGGCCCGTGCGGCCGGCGAAATCGAGCATGGTCTCGACCTCGGCTTCGAGGTCCGTGACGCCGGGGAAGACCAGGTAGTTGATCTGCGTGTACAGGCCTGCGTCCACCGCCGCCTTCACGCAATCCTCGACATGGGTGAAGTCATACGTCTCGGGCCGGTAATAGGCGCGGTGCCACTCAGGAATCACGCTGTTCGTGCTGATGCGGATGCTCTCCAGGCCCGCCTGTGCCAGACGCGCCATCCACTCGGGGCGGCTTCCGTTCGTGTTCATGTGCAGGGTGCCGCGCCCCGTCTGCTCGCGGATGAGGCGGCAGGCGCGTTCGATGACGCCCGCCTGGAGCAGCGGCTCGCCCTCGCAGCCCTGGCCGAAGCTCGCCACGGCCATCTCCGCACCCTCGAGATGGGGCACGGCGATCTCCGAGAGTTCCTCCGGCGTCGGGACGATCTCGATGCGCTGGTGGCTCGCCGGGAAGAGGTCGTCCGTCTGGAGCGAGATGCACCCCCGGCAATCCGCGTTGCAGAGCGGGGCGATGGGAAGGCCCATCTCCCAGCGGCGGGCGAAGAAATTTTTCGCCGCGAAGCAGTGGAACTCGCGCGCGCATCGCGCGAGATGGGGGATCATCCGGTTTTCGGGGTGGGCGTCGCGCATCCGCTCGATTCGCTCAGGCAATCCCGTATCGTCGTATTCCCCGGGCTCCCAGCGCGGGCAGTCGTCGACCTGAACGGCGGCGCATACGAATCCGCCGCTCTCCTCATCGAAGCCGAGCGCGGTGTAGGCCCAGAGCGGGAGGACGGGTGCGCCGGGGGTTCTTTCCGAGAAGGGGAGCAGGGTGCGCATCCAGCCGGGGGAGGGAAACGTGCAGGCGGCCTGCAGCGTGGCCGGCCCGTCGCCCCAGTCCGCTTCTTCCACGCTCACGAGCGCGTCCTCTTCCGGGTCGCCGCCCACGGGCGTGCTGTCCGGGATGGTGAAGAACCTGCTCCCCTCCGGCAGGGGGGAGAGTTCCTCGGGTTCCGGCGCCACGGGTTCGGCCCCGAGTGCTCCCACCATCTCGAACTCGGGGTGTTCGAACAGGTTGCCCTCGGCGTCTGCGACCACCATCAACGGGGACATGGATTTTTCGTCTCCAGAAAAAAGGAGCGGCTCCCGGGAGATGCCGCCTCGCCGCGCGCTCCCCGGCACGAGGCCCTAACCTAGCAGAACTCGGCCTCCCCCCGCCAGCTTGCGGCCCTTGCGGGGTTGTTGAAAAAGCCCCCCTGACAAGGGGCTGTTGAAAAAGCCCGTCAATGGGAAAATGCGCGCAGCGCATTCTCCGCACTTGCACGTCATACCTCCCACCCCCCGAGCTACCCGCCGCTCTGCTTCACCCTGAGTAGCCGCCGAAGGCTGCGTATCGAAGGGCGAAGCACGCCCGCCGGAGAGATGCGCCCCATCCTTCGATACGGCGCTTGCGCGCCTACTCAGGATGAGGGCTTGGGGCGCTTGCGCGGAATGAGGGCGTCAAGCGTTCTGCCAAGCCCGATGTCGCGCGGTGGGTCAATCCCGACCGGGCGACCCCTGCACATCCCCTCGAATGGTGACCGTAGGGACAGGCCTCCGTGCCTGTCCGATGGAGGACAACCACGGAGGGCAGGACAACCCCGATGAGGGGTTGTCCCTACGCAAAACCGACAATCTCTCACTCATCGAGGGTTTTCAACCGCCCCGCCTCGGTCGGAATTGATCCCTGACAAGGGGGGTAGGAGGGTTGCCTTTGCCCTGCCACGGAGCTTTTTCAACGGCCCTTGCCAGCGGCCACTGGTTTCGCAATACTTAAGGCCTCTCCCCATTCATGAGATGGGGATTTCCTTTTCAAAGGCGAACCGCGGTCCCGCGAGACGGAGGACGCCCACGTGAGTCCTGAAGAACAACTTTCCCGAGTCGCCCTGGTGAAATCCGAATCCGAACGCCTCTCAGCCTGCTGGCGCGGTTTTTCGGACGCGCGCTGGGAGGTGGAGACTTTCTGCCCCGGCTGGCAGGCGCAGCACGCCGTCTCCCATCTGGTGACGGGGGCCGATTTTTACACGAACTCGATCCGACGGGCGCTGGAGGGTCTGCCGCCCGAGCCGCCCTACGGGAGCAACACCAAGGAGTTCTTCGCCATACGCGCCGCCAAGGGCGAGGAACTCATGGCCCTGCCCAGGGAAGAGATGATGGACGCGTTCGACGCCACAGCCTCCCAGGTGAACGAGGCGCTCGCGGACATCACGGCGGACGACATCGGCAAGCTCGGCTTTCACCCGCGGGGGCTGACGCGGCTGGACGCCTGGATCGGGCTCCGCCTCGTCGAACTCGTGGCGCACGACTGGGACATCCGATACGGCGAGGACGCGGAAGCCTGCGCCTCCGCAGAAGGCGTGGAGGGCGTCATGACCTTCCTCCCCGCGAGCCAGAGCAGGCTTTTCGGCGTGCGGGAGAACCCGCCGTTCGACGGTCGCTTCCTGTTCCGCTCCACGACGCCGGATCGCGCGTGGACGCTCACCGTCGCCGGCGAGAAGGCGGAGGAATCCTCAGACGTATCGGGTTCACACGACGCCATAATTACCGCGGACGGCGAGGCGCACTTCCTTCTGCTCTACGGGCGCGCGAAGCGCAGCGCCATGGAGGCTGCCGGCCGCCTGGAAGTCGAGGGAAACGCGGAGTCGGCGAACGAACTTTTATGCGTTCTTTATACGAATTATTGATTTGAAAAAAGGAGCAAGACCCCATGTCACCGATCACGGAAGTCGATGGTTACGTCTATTATCCCGGCAGCAAGACGCGCATCGACGCCATGCGCCCCGCCGATCCGGCCAAAACGCCGTGGACGCCGCTCCCGAAACCGCTCTCCGAATGCAAGGTCACCCTCGTATCCACGGCGGGCATCTTCATGAAAGGAGACGTCTCCTTCGATTATGAGCGCGAATGGCGCGAGCCGCACTGGGGGGACCCCACCCACCGCGAGATTCCCAAAACGGCCGCCCAGGACGATTGCGAATACACGCACCTGCACATCAACACCGAGTATCTGCAAAAAGACCGGAACGTGGCGTTCCCCGTCGATATCTTCCTGGACTACGAGCGCGAGGGGAAGATCGGCGCGCTGGCCGACACCCTCTACTCCACGATGGGCTATACGCCCAACTTCCACCCCCTGATGAAGAAGACGGCCCCCCTCATGGCCGAGAAGATGCACGAAGAGGGCGTGGACGCGGCCTTCCTCATCCCCGTCTGACCGCTTTGCATGCGGTCCGTGAGCCTGCTGCAAAGAAGACTGGAAGAGTTGGGAATCGCCACCGTCTCGATCTGCAACCAGCCGGAAGTTTCCGAGAAAGTCTGCGTGCCGAGGGCGGTCTTCATCCAGTATCCCTTCGGGCGCATGCTGGGGGACGTGGGCGACAGAGCGGGCCAGCGCGCGGTGTGCGACGACGCCTGCGCGCACCTGGAAGCGGCCGACGGGCCGAACGCCTACCGCCATCTCCCGCACGAGTGGCCGGAACCGCCCGAGGAGACCCAGTGGAAGCCCCTCACGCCCGCGCCCATGCACGTGCTTCGCAACAACGGCACCGCCCCCAAGGGACTCGCGCACTACCAGGACGAGGAACGTCCCGATTTGACGTAGAAGGCTCGTCTCGTTTCCAACGCGGACGAAATTGTAGGGACAACCCCTCCTCGGGGCTGTCCCACAGGTCGCGACCTGTCCCTGCCAAAAAAGAGGGATGAGGGTTTGTAGGGACAACCCTCCGTGGTTGTCCTGCCCCCCGTGGTTGTCCTCCATCAGGACAGGCACAGAGGCCTGTCCCTACGGCGTTACAGGTCGACCGAGCCGGTGACCTGTATGGGGTTGTTAGAAAGACGCCCTTCTCGACCTGAAAACCAACCCCCCCTACCCCCCCTTGTCAGGGGGGTATAAAAAGGCGACGCCGTCCCGACGGGTACAGGGGTCTTGTTTTTGCCCGTTTGCCGGGGGGATTTTTTTCGTCTCCCGGGTAGAAGGGGTTTTGCTCTTTCTTGCCCCCCTGACA
>CAYTSP010000130.1:0-5015 GCA_964440505.1 uncultured Nitrospinaceae bacterium | reverse complement strand
CGTCATCACGGGCGTGGGCGCCGTGGTGAACGGCGCGCAGGTGCGTCCGGGCGAGAGCGTGGCCGTGTTCGGCGCGGGCGGCGTGGGGCTGAACGCGGTGCAGGGGGCGGCCCTCATCGGGGCGGAGCCCATCATCGCGGTCGACCTGATGCAGAACAAGCTCGAGATGGCGAAAAAATTCGGCGCGACGCACACGGTGAACTCCTCGGACGAGGACGCGGTGGAGGCCATTCGCGCGCTCACCGACGGCAAGGGCGCGCACTACGCGTTCGAGCTCATCGGCGTGCCCGAGGTGATGTCCACCGCGTTCGCGAGCGTGCGCACGGGCGGCACGGCGGTCATCGTGGGCATCGCGGACGTGAAATCGAAGGTCTCGATACCCCCCGTATCCCTGGTGACGGAGGAAAAACGCCTCATCGGCTCCCTCTACGGCTCATCCAACCCGCGCATCTTCGTGCCCCGGCTCATCGACCTCTACATGGCCGGAAAACTCAACCTCGACGACCTGCTCACCAGGGAGTGGCCCATCGAGCAGATCAACGAGGCGTACGAGGCGCTCCTGAACGGCGAGGTGGCCCGCAGCGTCGTCGTGCACGAGTAGGGAGAGGGACTGCCCTTCAGCGGCAGGCATTTGGATGCATTCATCACTACCTTCCCGGCGAAGGGTCTTGCCGAGACGCTCCAGCCACGTTCGCTTGCCCGCTCGCCCGAGCCGGTGTATCAGACCCCTGAAGCAAGATGATGAATGCCCCGACGGAAAGGATTTACAATGAACGAACAACTGAACCATTACGCGAACAAGCTGGCCTATGAAACCGATTCATGGGACCTGAAAGTCGCCCTCGAAGCCGGGGAGAAGGTCGTCGTCATCGATGCGCGCTCGCCCGAAGCATACGATGAAGAACACATCCCCGGCGCGATCAACATACCGCACCGGCAGATGAACCCCGAGACCACCGGGCATCTCGACGGGGATGCCCTCATCGTCACCTACTGCGACGGCATCGGCTGCAACGCCTCGACCAAGGGCGCGCTCAACATGACGCGGCTGGGCTTCCGGGTGAAGGAACTCATGGGCGGGCTCGACTGGTGGAAGCGCGACGGCCACCCGACGGAAAGCGCCGCCCGGTCAGCGAAAACCTGACCAGAGGGGGTTGTTGAAAAACCCCTCCTCGCTCGGAAGAATTCCTCCATCATCTGTCGAAATTCACCACCGCCGTCATTCCGGCGAAAGCCGGAATCCATTTGCGGGTGCGAGTGAATGAACGGCGGTATTTTATTCCCCTCCGATATACGGGAACCCTGATGAAAGGCAAAAAGCGTAAAAATGGATTCCGGCTTTCGCCGGAATGACGGTGAACAATCTCGATTGGGGGGCTAACAACCCCTTTTGGGGACTTTTTCAACAGCCCCCTCAAGGGGGGAACGGTTACTAGGTGATCTCCCCGGTCGGATCCATACGCAGAATCACGAATTCATCGAAATCGACCACCCGCCCTTCATCCGAAACGAGTACGTCGCGGCCTTCCTTGAGATCGCGCCATCGTTTCGCCGCTATCTCGAAATCAACCGCATCCTCGGCGGTTTCTTCCGCTTCGTTCGGCGGTTCATCCTTGCGTTTGCCTTTCACCGTATGGAAACCCATTGATTCGTCCTTCCCGTTTCCGTCTTATCAAGAATTTCACCGGGATACGTTTGCTCCGTCAATTTAAGAATAATATATACGACCAACCATCTCCATACGATTCAAAAGGGCCTCGCTTTCCGTTCGCTGCCCTCGCCTTTGTCCCCTCCTCCCAAAACCCCCGTTTGGACATGCGTGGCCTCTTTTTGATATCCTAGCCTCATCCAATCCCACCCATCCCGCCGGAGGAGAGCGCATGGCCATCATCGACATATCCGTTCCCGTAGTAGAAGGAAAAATGCCCATCTTTCCCGGGAATCCGGGGCTTTCGATGCGCTTTACAAAATCTTTCGACGCAGGCGACGACGTCTGCCTCACCGAGGCCGTCATCGGCGTGCACACGGGCACGCACCTGGACGCGCCCATGCATTATCTCCACGATGCGGGCGGCATCGAGACGTTGAACCTCGAAACCCTGATGGGTCCCGCCCGGGTGATCGCGGTGGAAAACCACGAGTGCATCACGGCGGAGGAACTCGCCACGAAGAACCTGGAGGGCGCGACGCGCTTTCTCGTCAAGACGCGAAACTCCGACGATCAGTGGTGGACGAAGCCCTACAGCCCCGACTATTGCCACATGACGGCAGAAGCCGGCCAGCTTCTCTACGACCACGGCATGACGCTTCTGGGCGTGGACTATCTCGGCGTGGATGCGCCCGACCCCAACGTGCCCGTCCACATGCTGCTGATGCCGCTCGGCGTCGTCCTGCTCGAAGGGCTGAACCTCGCCGATGCGCCCGAGGGCGATTACGAGCTCATCGCCCTGCCCGCCCTGTACCCGGGACGGGACGGCGCGCCCGCGCGGGCGGTATTGAGGCCACTCTAAGCCCGTCTTGAATGCCGCTGTATCGGCCTCACCCTGAGTAGTCCTGGGCTTGTCGAAGGACGTATCGAAGGATGGGAGGCGCGCAATCGCTCCTTCATCAGTCGCGATTGACCCTCCAGGCGCTTGCCTGAACGGCGATTTTCTGGAAATACTCCCCCCGCAAACCGAATTTCCAGTTTTCGTGAGGAGAGGAATGGACACGTCCAGGGAGCAGCGAGAGGCCGTACAGAAGATATACAACCAGGATTCGGACTACTACGTCACCAGCGCGCCGCATGCGCGGAGCAGTTCCCTCGCGCGCTCCGCCGAGGTGCTGAACCCGGGCGGCGGCGTGCATCTCGACATCGCCACGGGCGCGGGGCACACGGCCTACCGGATGGCGGAGGGGTGCCGCCACGTCATCGCGAGCGACTTGACCGCCGGCATGCTGGATTCCGCGCGCAGGCTGGGGGCGGAGAAGGGTATCGGGAACGTCTCCTACCTCAGAACCGACGCCGAGAGCATCGCCGTTCAGACAGGCACGCTCGATTCGGTCTCGGTGCGCATAGCACCCCATCATTTCACCGACGTTCCGGCCTCGATGCGCGAGATGTTCCGCGTCCTGAAGCCCGGCGGCAGACTCGTCTACATCGACAACATCGCGCCCGAAGAACCCAGGGAGCTGGACAGCTACAACGATTTCGAGCGCCTGCGCGACCCGAGCCACAACCGCTGCGACAGCCTGCCCGACCTTGTGGAGATGCTCGAAGCCGCGGGCTTCCGCGTCCTCTATTCGGAGACGCTCAGGAAGAAGATGGTGTTCGAAGACTGGGTGCGGCGCCCCCACCTCACGGACGATGACAAGGCGTCGCTCCGTGCGTATCTCGAAAACGCCTCGCCCGCCATCGCCTACTGGCTCGACCCGCGCGAGGAGGACGGTGCGTTCGCCTTCGACGAGCAGGAAGCCGTCATCCTGGCCGAACGGCCCGCATGAGCACCGACGAAGCGGGGCGCCTGCGCCGCCTGATCCACGCGGACAGGAGGCACCTGTGGCATCCCTTCACCCCCATGGACGAGTGGGAGAATGAGGACCCCCCGCTCATCGTCGAGCGCGGCGAGGGGGCGTACCTGATCGACGTGGAAGGGAATCGATATCTCGACGGCGTGTCATCCCTGTGGGTGAACATCCACGGACACAGGAAAGAAGAGATAGACGAGGCGGTTCGCGCCCAGCTTGGGCGGATCGCCCATACCACCCAGCTCGGGATGGCGAATCCCGCCGCCATCGAGCTGGCGGAAAAGCTCACGCGAATCGCGCCCGAAGGCCTCACGAGAGTCTTCTATTCGGATTCAGGGGCCACGGCGGTGGAAATCGCGCTGAAAATGGCGTTCCAGTACCAAAAACAGAGAAAAGACCCAAAACCCGAGAAAGACCGCTTCCTGACGCTCAATCTGGCCTACCACGGCGATACGGTCGGCGCGGTGTCTCTGGGCGGAATCGACCTGTTCCACCACATCTTCGGGCCGCTGCTCTTCCGGACCATGAGGGCTGAGGCGCCCTATTGCTTCTGGTGCCCGAGGGGGGCGGAGAATCCGCCGTGTTCGGTGTGTTCGGGCGATGAAATAGCGGGCCAAATCGAGGAGAACGCGCCGCACCTCGCCGCCGTAGTCCTGGAACCCATGGTGCAGGGCGCGGCGGGGATGATCGTGCAGCCCCCCGGCTTTCTCAAGAAAGTGCGCGAGGCGTGCGCGGAGCACGACGTGCTCCTCATCGCCGATGAGGTCGCCACCGGCTTCGGACGAACCGGCCCGATGTTCGCCTGCGAGCACGAGGGTGTGGCGCCCGACATCCTGTGCCTCGCCAAGGGCATCACGGGCGGCTACCTGCCCCTTGCGGCGACGCTCGCTACCGAGGAAATTTTCGACGCCTTCCGCGGCCCGCCCGAGACGGGCCGTACGTTCTTTCACGGGCACTCCTACACGGGGAATCCGCTCGCCTGCGCCGCTGCGCTTGCGAACTTGCGCGTCTTCGAGCGGGAAAACACGATTGAACGAAACCAGGCGAAGATAGCCCACCTGTGGAGCGAACTCGAAAGACTGAAAGACTCACCCCACGTGGGCGAGGTGCGGGGTCTCGGCTGGATGGTCGGCGTCGAGCTCTTGAAAGAGGGGGCGACGAAGGAGCCATACACGCCCGCGGAGCGCAAGGGGCGCGCGGTCATCCTCGCGGCGAGAAGGCGCGGCCTCGCCGTGCGGCCCCTGGGCGACGTGATCGTCCTGATGCCGCCTTATTGCGTGACGAACGAGGAGATAAGCCGGATGGTCGGCGTTCTGGAGGAATCCATCCGCGAGGCGTGCGCGGCGGACTAGTAGTGGAAAAACCGGGTAATCGTAGGGGCGGACCTGCGCCTCCGCCCGCGTGCTACCGGCACTCCCCGTAGAGCAGCCGTCGGGGCCGTTCGCGCACGGCGCCTACGCCCGCCCTACGGGCCGCGCCCGTAACCCGCCGGCGGTGGCGCAGGTCCG
>CAYTSP010000129.1:0-13828 GCA_964440505.1 uncultured Nitrospinaceae bacterium | reverse complement strand
AAACCAACCCCCCCTACCCCCCCTTGTCAGGGGGGCAAGAAAAAGCAAAAGCCTCTCGATCCGGTAGGAGCATCGTCTTTTTATACCCCCCTGTTAAGGGGGGGTTGCTTTTGTAGCAGGACAACCCTTTTGGGTTGTCCTGCCCTCCTCGGGGTTGTCACACGCATATATGGGGGTGTTGAAGAACCCCTCCTCGCTCGGAATTGACCACCGCCGTCATTCCGGCGTTAATGTAGCTCCTGTTGTAGGTCGGACATATATGTCCGACATATCATGCGACCCTGGTTTTTCGCGCCTCCTGCGACCGGGCCGCATATATGCGGCCCCTACAAAAACAACCTCCCCGTCCCCTCCTCAGGCAGATTTTTTCAACAACCCAAATCCTCGGGCTACCACTTCGTCAAATGCCACCAGTATATCTCCTCGCCGCCCGAGACATAACCGGCGAAAAAAGTGACGGTGACGACGTGTCCCAGCATACCGAGAACAAAGGCAAACGCCAAAACGATGTGAACCAGCCGCCAGTACCCCTGCGCGGCAGATACGCTGGAGCGCACCCCCAGCAGCCTGTTTTCACGCCCGACCAGCCGGGCGTAGGCGAGCGTAAGGCCGGGTCTTGAAAACCAATGCCTGAGTCCTGGGGAAAAGACGCCCTCATCCGCTCCAGGTTCCAGTCTGGATAAAAGAGATACTTTCTCTTCGATGAGACGTGCCAGGCGCTCGCGGTTTTCAGAACTGAGCGGAGAGAAGGATTCATCCCGTGTGGCGAACGTGGCCGCCATGTCTTTCGACAGGCGAACGCGCGCCCACACGCCCAGGATCACCAGCAGCAACAAGGCGACGAGCAGCAGCGCCGGCGCATAGCGAAGCAACCCGCCTGAATGGATCGTCACCAGCACGGCGCCCAGGGTGGCCGTCACGACATGGGCGGAAAACCAGCCAAGGGGAGAGCCGCCCATGCCCGTTCGCTTCGTGACCACGAATACCACGGAGACGCACAGAAGGAGCGTCCCCGCGACGCCGAACAGATACAGCGTAGGCGATCCCGGCAGGTGCCATTCACGCGATAATTCGTGCTGGAACGCGAAGAAGGTGACCAGAACGACAGCCGCCGCGAAGACGAGATACGCAAGCAGCCTGTCGCCGATATCGAGTCGTCTCATGAAAATCAGGGAAATTCGATTTTTACGACGTCCACGATCTCGAAATTCCTCACGCCACCGGGCAACTGAACCGCCACCTCATCACCAGGCTCTTTCTGCATGAGCCCGCGCGAGAGCGGCGCGCTGAAGGAGATAATTCCATTGGGGAGGTCGCTTTCCTCCTCGCCCAATATCTTGTAGGTAAGCTCTTCGTTCTTGTCCAGATCGAAAAGCGTGACTTTTGTGCCGATGGTGACTCTGTCGCCGGAGATGGGGAGTTCCTCGATCACGCTCGCCTCGCGGATCTTGTCCATGATCCGGCTTACCTCGTTCTTCAGGTTGCCCTGCAGCTCGATGGCGGCCTCCCACTCGGCGTTCTCGCTCAAATCGCCCAGGGCCGCCGCCTTGCCGATTTCTTTGGACACCTCATGCTTCAGGCGGTACTGAATCTTCTCGACCTTTTGTCTCAGCCCCTCGAGGCTCGCTTTGGTGATGTAATACGGCATTTCTTCCTCATCCAGCGGTTTGAAATAATCGAAAAACGCGCCTTAAGCGCCTTTAGCTATTTTTTCCTTCACCTGCTCGCGAAAGTCATACCCCGTATCCTCCACGAACGCCTCGATCAGGCGTTTCGTGACGGGCCCCGGAACCTGCGCGCTCGGCTTGAAGCTGTCGATTTCGCGCACCGGCATGGCGCATATCGCGCTCGAGGTGATGAAATACTCCTCCGCCTGCGCCAGATCGTACGTCGTCATGTCTCTTTCCTCGACGGCGATTCCCAGGCGCGCGGCCAGTTCGAACACCGCGATGCGCGTTACTCCCTGCAATATGTTCCTCTCATGCGGCGTCCAGAGCGCGCCGTCTTTCACCATGAAGAAATTGGCGGTCGAGTTTTCCGCCACGTTCCCCCGAATGTCCAGCATCAAGGACAAGGAACCGGATGCGGCGGCATCGAGTTCCGCCAGAATCTGGTTCATCTTGCTCGTCACCTTGGCTCTCGTCTCGATGCACTCGGGCGGATTGCGCCTCGTGGGCGTTATCGCCAGGCGCACGCCGTTCAGATACCGCTCCGCGAAGGACGCGACGTTCACGGGCCGCCAGAATATGAACACCGAAGCGGGGCCCGCCGCGCCCGCCGCCATGGAGGGATCATCGAAACCGCGGGTGACCCAATGACCGACGCGGTACATGGCGCCCTCTTCGAGACGGCACAGGTTCGACTCCAGGGTGGCCAGCGTGGCCTGCCTCATCTCCGCTTGAGTGAGACCCACCTCGATGCGGACGTACTTGAGCGAGCGGTAGAGGCGGTCGATATGGTCGTCGAGCCGGTACAGCTTTCCCGCAAAACAGGGGGTGACCTCGTACACCCCGTCGCCCCAGAGGAAGCCGCGATCGAAAGGGGATATCCTGGCGCTTTTCTCCTCTATGATCTCACCATTGAGATAGACGAACCGCTCACCGGGCATCGGACGCTCCTCCCATCCGCATCAACAAAGAAAGGCCGGCCCGAAAGGACGGGCACAGCCACGTGAAAAGTAATTTATCATCCTACATAGGATCATCTTATAAAAGAAATGGTCAAAGAGCAAAATCGCTCCGTGAAATTCCGCGCCCCCGACGAGGGGCTGTTGAAAAAGCCTGTTTCGCGGGCGGGCGGACACAGGGGTCCGCCCCTACGCAAAACGCGATGGGGTTGTAGAAAAAGGTCCCCTAGGATGTTCTTGCTCCCAATCGAAAGCGTTCACCGTCATTCCGGCGTATGCCGGAATCCAGAGCAGATCAGAATGACAATGCCCCGGCTTTTCTTCTCCCCGTCATTGGCAGGAAACAATCAGAAAACAAAAACAAAGTCCCTGGATTCCGGCATTCGCCGGAATGACGATCAAAACCAAACCGCCTCGTAGGGACAGGCCCCCGTGCCTGTCCGACACCTGCGCCGGCCCGCCGGATTTTGTAGGGGCCGTTCGCGAACGGCCTCTACGGTCTCCTGCGCGGAGAAAGCCGCCGTGAAATCGGGCGGACACAGGGGTCCGCCCCTACAAAAGACATAAACGCTCTTCCATCAGGACTTTTCAACAAACCCCGAATCGGAAGAACCCGCTCAAGCCTTCCTCCCCCAGCCGCCGCCGCCGGGCGTTTCCAGGCGTATCCTGTCCCCGCGTTTCGCCGAAAGACGCGCCTTGCCGGAGAATTGCCTCTCCTCACCCCCGCTGATGAGCAGATTCCTGCCCTTCGTGCCGGGTTCGCCCCCATTGAGCGGCCAGGGAGGCTTCTCCCGCCTCTCCGTCATGAACGAGACGGTGGCGTCGCCCAGGAGTTCGATCTCGCGGATGATGCCGTCGCCGCCGCGGTGTTTTCCCCCGCCGCCGCTGCCCCGGCGGACGGTGTAGCGGCTCACCCGGAACGGATAGGCGTGCTCGAGCGCTTCGATCGGGGTGTTCAGGGTGTTGGTGAGATGGGTGTGGATGGCGTCTTCCCCGTCGCCCCAGGGGCCTCCGCCCATGCCGCCGCCCGTGGTCTCGTAGTAGGCGTACGGACGGCCCTGCCGGGGGCCTGCGCGGTGGTCCATGCCCCCCACCGTGAGGTTGTTCATCGTGCCGCATGAGGCGGCGGGGATCTTGCCGGGGCAGGCCCTGGCGAGCGCGCCCAGGATCACGTCCACCATTCTCTGGCTCGTCTCCACGTTCCCCCCGGCGACGGCGGCGGGAAACTCGGCGTTCACCACCGTGCCCGAGGGCGCAATGACCTCGATGGGATCCATGCAGCCCGAATTGTTCGGGATGTCGTAGGGCACCAGACAGCGCAGGGCATAATAAGCCGCCGTGCGGGCGATGGACTCCACAGCGTTCACGCTGCCCTGCGTCTGGGGAGCGGAGCCGGTGTAATCCACGCGCATCTTCGAGCCGCGTATCGTGATTTCCACCCGTATCGGTACGAAGCCGCTGCCGAAGCCGTCGTCGTCCATGAAATCCTCGAAACCATACCGCCCGTCGGGGATGTCCCGAATCACGGCCTTGGTCAACCGCTCGGAATATCTTTGAAGCTCCACCGTGTAGCGCAGCGTCTCGGCCAGGCCGTGACGCTCGATGATCTCGAGGATTCTCCGCTCGCCCACGCGGTTCGCCGCGATTTGGGCTGCGATATCCCCCCGGCGCTCCTCTGCCGTGCGCACGTTCGCGAGGATGAGCGCGAAGACGTCTTCCTGCATCTCTCCCCCGCGCACGAGCTTCACCGGCGGAATGACCACCCCGTCCTGGAATATCTCCGTCGTGATGCTCATCGAACCGGGCGCGATGCCGCCCACATCCGCATGGTGCGCACGGTTGGCGACGTAGTAGATGAGTTTTTCCCGCCCCCTCTCCCTGCCGTATACGGGCGAGATCATCGTGATGTCCGGCAGGTGGTTCCCCCCGTGGAAAGGGTCGTTCAGCACGACCACGTCGCCCGGCTCGAGCGTCATCCGCTCGATGACGTATTCCACCGACATCGGCATGGAGCCCAGGTGGGCGGGCAGATGCGCCGCCTGCGCCGCCATCCGGCCCTTGGCGTCGAAGATGGCGCACGAATAATCCTTCCTCTCCTTGATGTTGGGGGAGAACGAGGAGCGGCAAAGCGCCACGCCCATCTCTTCTGAGGCCGCAAACAACAGGTTGCGAAAAACCTCAAGGAGCACCGGATCGAATGTTTTCGCCATCGCGTCCTCTCAGCCTGCGTTCTTCAACACGAGATTGCCCCACTCATCCACCCGGCATTCCCAGCCCGGAGGGACGACCGTCGTCGCGCTGAACTCGCATACCAGCGCCGGGCCCTCGAAGCGGTTCCCGCGGGAAAACTCATCCCGCGCATAGGCGGAACCCTCGACTTGTTTTCCCCCAAAAACCATATTCCGGCTCCCCATGAGCGCACGGGAAACATCTCTGCGGGTTTTCGGAAGCCGCCTCGCGGGCGGACGCTCCACCTCGCCTACGCCCCGGACTCTGAGCGTCACGATCTCGACCGGACTCTCGGGGCTGGACGTGCCGAAGCGCTCGTCGTGCAACGTATCGAACGCCGCCCGGAGGCTCTCCCGCAGGTCCACGCCCTTCCGGGGCAGGTAGGGAAGCGTCAACTCATAGGATTGCCCGAGATAGCGCATGTCGATGAAAAGCGAGAAGGCGGGCTTTGCGAATCCTTCGAACTTCAGATCCTCCCGGCCTTTTTGCAGCAGAGGAGAAAAATGACTCGTGAGGGATTTCTTGTTCAACCCCTCCAGCGGCAGGAGCACCGTTCTGGCGTAGTCCTTCACCACGTCGGCGGTCAGCATGCCTCTTGCCGAGAGGATTCCCGGGTCACCCGGCACGACGACGTGCGGAATCCCGAGAATCTCCGCCAGGGAGCAGGCGTGCATCGCACCCGCGCCGCCGAAGGAGATGAGGGCGAATTTGCGCGGGTCGTGGCCCCGCTCCACGCTGATCAGGCGAATCGCGCGCGCCATGTGCTGGTTGGCGACGCGGATGACGCCCTCGGCCGCCTGCCGATCGTCCAGGCGCAGGGACTTCGCCAGACGCGCGACCCCGGCCTTCACCGGCTCCATATCGAGAGCCATCCGGCCACCCAGGAATTGTCCGGGATCGAGATGGCCGAGAAACAGGTTCGCATCCGTGACGGTCACCTGATCCCCCTTGCCGTAGCATATCGGGCCGGGATCGGCCCCCGCGCTCTCAGGCCCGACCGCCAGCGCGCCCCCCGGGTCGACCCGTGCGATGGAGCCGCCGCCTGCGCCGACCGTGTGAATGTCGATGAGAGGAACCCGGATCGGACAGCCGGCCACCTCGGTCTCCGCCGTGAAACCGATGCCGCCATGCAGCAGGGACACGTCCGTACTCGTTCCGCCCATATCGAACGCGATCGCATTCTCGAACCCCGCTCTACTCGCCACCTCGTAAGCTCCCACGACGCCGCCGGCGGGGCCGGACAAGATGGTCCGGATGGCCTCCTCGCCCGCCATGGAGCTTGAGATGACGCCGCCGTTGCTCTGCATGACCCGCAATCGCCCCGAATCAAGGCGCAACTCCAAATCCTTCAGGTACCTGTTCATCATGGGAGACACGTAGGCGTTCACGCACGTGGTGCTCATCCGCTCGTATTCCCGGAACTCAGGCAAAACCTGGCTGGACATCGACACGTGAATGCCGCTTCGCCGAACCGCGTCCGCCACCTTCTGTTCATGCGCAGGATTCGCATAAGAGTGCAGCAGGCAGATGGCGACGGACTCGACGCCCGCTTTCTTGAGTTTTTGGTTCAGAGCCTTTATGTCTGAAGCCTTCAAGCGCAGAAGCTCGCCGCCTTTCTCATCCAGACGCTCCGCCACGCCCAACCTGAGCTCTCGCGGCACCAGGGCGGGAGGTCTGCGATACGCGAGATTGTAGAGTTCTTTCCGGTTCTGGCGGCCGATCTCTATCAGGTCCTCAAAACCGGCCGTCGTCACGAGAGCGGTTTTCGCACCCCGGCGGGTGAGCAGGGCGTTCGTCGCCACGGTGGAGCCATGCGTGATGTCCAGAGCCACGCCGCGGCCCTCCAGGATTTCATCCAGTCCCCGCAAGATGGCGCGCTCGGGCGCATCGGGCGTGGAGGGCACCTTGTGAACCCGCACCCGGTTGCCATCGAATGAGATGAAATCCGTAAAAGTACCGCCTGTGTCGACGCCGATCCTGAGCGCCTTTCTCGCGCGCCCGGGCATCACCGCCTCCTGTGGGGCCAGGCTTCGGGGTTCAGCAGATCAGGAGGACGCCTGCCGAGCAGATAGGCCTTCACGTTTCTCTCCACGCGTTCTGAAACCGCGTCCCGGCCCAGATCGGTATTCGTCCCCAGGTGCGGCATCATGACGACGTTCTTCATCCGAAGGAGTCTCGGGTGCGGCCTGGGTTCATCCTCGAACACGTCCAGCCCCGCTCCACCGAGATGGCCCGATCGGAGCGCTTCGACCAGGGCCTCCTCATTCAGAATCGGCCCCCGGGCGGTGTTGATGATAACGGCGCCTTTTTTCATGCGGGCGAACTCCTCCGCTCCGATGAGATGGCGCGTCTCTTCGTTCAGGGCCAGGTGCACGCTCAGGAAATCGGATTCGCGCAGGAGCCTATTGAAAGCGCGGTACGAGACGCCCGTCTGCTTTTCCATTTCGGGACTTTTCCTGTTCCGGCTCCAGTAGCGGACCTTCATGCCGAACGCATTCGCCATGCGCGCCACGGCGCAGCCGATGCGCCCCAGGCCGATGATGCCGAGCGCCCGGCCGTTCAACCCCCGGCCCTCCAGCAGCGTGGGCGTCCAGCCCTTCCATCGCCCCGTCCGGATATACGAATCCGCCTCCGCCACCCGCCTGCTCACCGCGAGCAGGAGCGACATGGCGCATTCCGCCGTGGGCTCCGTGACGACGCCGGGCGTGTTGGTGGCCAGGATTCCCCGCCCGGTGATCGCCTCCAGGTCGAGATTGTTGAAGCCGACCCCGCAGTTGGCGACCAGCTTGAGGCGGGGTGCGGCATCCAGAAAATCAGCGTCTATCTCGTCTCCCACCATCGAGATGAGAACGTCCGCACCGCGCACGGCGCGCCTGTAGCCGGCGGGACTGGGCTTCACGTCTCTTCCGTGCATGATGAATTCGGTGGATCGTTTCAGGGCTTCGAAATGATGCGTCGGAAATTTTCGGGAGAGAAATACGCGCGGAAGCTCTCCCGTGGACGCCTTCTTGTTCATTTTACAGCCGCTTCACGGCATCCGCGATCCGGTCCACGGCCCGCTCCAGATTCTCCACGCTGTTGGCGAAGCACATTCTCAGGTGCTTGTCCGCATGAACGCCGAAAGCGGAACCCGGCAGAGTCGCCACGCCCACATCTTCCAGAAGATAATCGGCGAAATCATCCGCGCTCATGGGGATTTGGCTCACGTTGGGGAACGCATAGAAAGCGCCGTCGGGGTATTGGCAGGAGATGCCTTCTACCTCGTTCAGGCCCGAGATAAAGATATCGCGCCTGCGCCTGAAATCGTCCATCATGGCGCGGCTCTCGGACTGATCCTCCAATAGTCCCTTCGCGCCCGCCAACTGGATAAAAGGCGGCACGCAGCTCACCGAGTTGGTGATGAGCTGGGCGAGCGGATCGGCAAGCGCGGTTGGCGCGGCGATAAAGCCGAGGCGCCAGCCGGTCATGGCGTATGTCTTGGAGAACGTCTCGAGCATGATGGTGCGCTCGCGCATCCCCGGCAGCGTGCCCAGCGAGACGTGTTCTCCCTCGAAGAGCATGTGGGCGTACACCTCATCGGACAAAACGATGATGTCGTTTTCCACGGCGATTTCCGCAATCGCTTCGAGTTCGTTTCTCGTCAGCGTCCCGCCGGTGGGGTTGTGCGGATAGTTCAGTATGAGGAGGCGGGTCTTCTCGGTGACGCGCGCTCGCAGATCGTCCGGCGTGAAGCGAAAATTATTTTCTTCCAGTATCGGCAGCGGAACGGGCGTAGCGCCCGCGTAGAGCGCCACGGACTCGTAGACCGGAAAACCCGGATCCGGATAAATCACCTCATCGCCCGGCCCCGCCGTGGCCATGATGGTGTAGTACAGAAACGGCTTGCCTCCCGGACCGACCACGATCTCATCCGGCGAATAATCCCCCCGCCCATCGCGCCCGAGCCACTCACACGCCGCTTCGCGAAGCTCCAGCACGCCGGCGGATGGGCAATAGTGCGTCTTGCCCGCTTTCAGTTGGGCATACGCTTCCTCCACGATGCTCGAGGGCGTATCGAAATCGGTATCGCCAATCTCCAGGTGGATGATGTCCCGGCCCTGGCGTTCCATTTCACTCGCCTTGGCGAGAACCACGAACGCGCTTTCGGTTTTGAGCAGATTCATCCGATCAGCCAAACGCATAATTCATCCCCGTTTGTTAAATCGCCGAGTGAAGAGGCGCGTCCGTCACGACGCCGCACCTCATGAACACCTTCAACACTTCCGCAACGGGCAGGCCCACGACGTTGGTGTAACTCCCTTCCACCCTGTCCACCAGGCTCCCGCCCAAACCCTGAATGGCGTATGCGCCCGCCTTGTCCATGGGTTCGCCGCTTTCGGCGTAGCGCCCGATGGTCTCCTCGTCAAGCGCACGCAAGGACACCTTCGTCTTGACCGCCTCCTCCTGGCGGGAATCCGCTCCCAGAAGCGTGAACGCGGTGATCACCTCGTGCGTTCGCCCCGAAAGCAGCCCGAGCATGCGCGAGGCGTCCTCCATGCTCGACGGCTTCCCCAGGATTTCCCCATCCAGGACGACCACGGTATCGGCTCCGAGCACGAGCGCGCCCGAATGCGTCTTCGCCACGAAACCCGCCTTCGCCAGGGCGCGGCGCATGGCCTCGGCTTCCGCCTCAAGCCCCGGCGCGACCTCCTCCTCCACATCCTGAGGCGCCTCTACGACGTCAAAAACAAGGCCCGCATCTTCCAGGAGCCGTTTTCTGCGCGGGGAGCCCGAAGCCAGAATAAAATGCTGAGTCTGTCGCAAGAATCAGACCTGCGGAAGGCTAATTGTCCCGATCGACAATGTAGTCGGCGACGTCGCGCAACACGTCGACATGGAAGGAATCAGGCAAAATGGAGAGAGCCGCTTTTCCCGCCTCCACGTATCCCCGCGCCCTGTCGAGGGTGTAGTTCACCGCGCCGTACTTGTTCATCAACTCGAGAACATCATCCATATCTTCCGCCCGAATCTCATCCGCGTGAACGACCAGGTGGTTCAACCTCTCGAACTCCGCATCCGTGGCCCGGGCGCAAACCCTGAGCAAAGGCAGCGTCACGTTCCCCTCGCGCAGGTCCTCGCCCACTGATTTTCCGATTCTTTGCGCATCACCCATGTAATCGAGGGCGTCATCGACCAGTTGAAAAGCGTACCCGATCTGAACGCCGAACTGATGGATCGCGTTCACAATCGTGGGCGGGCTGTCCGGGATCAAGGCGCCGACGCGGCAACTCGCGGCAATGAGGGCCGCCGTCTTGCGGTAGATGACGTCGAGATATTCCTCTTCGGTGAGCTTCAAGTTGTACATGTTGACCAACTGGAGCACTTCCCCCTCGGAGAGCAGGGTGCAGGCCTCGCTCATGGTCTCGATGATCCGCAAATCGGCGTCCGCGGACATGAGCGAGAAACTCTTGGCGAAGAGGAAATCGCCTACCAGGACGCTCGTCTCATTGTTCCATTTCGCATTGGCGGACGGGTTGCCACGCCTCATCTGCGCGTCATCCACCACGTCGTCGTGCAGAAGCGTAGCCGTGTGGATGTATTCCACCACGCAGCCCAGCGTCGTGGCGCGGGACCCCCGGTAGCCGCACGCCTTGGCGACGAGCACCAGGAGCATCGGCCGAATCCTCTTGCCGCCGGAACCAATGAGATAATCACTCACATCGGGTATCAGAACGACGTCCGAATGAAAATTCGCGTGAATCGCCTCTTCCACTTCCTTCATCTCGGAAGCGATTGAATCCGCTATCTCAGAAAATTTCATTTCGCCTCCGAACTGCGGGTGCATCTCCTAAATCGGGGGTTTCCTTCCGCAGACCATTTTCCCCGACAGCCGAACACAAGAGCAAATCAATCTATTGAGGAGGCTCATGGGTGTCAAGGCGATGAAACGCCCCTTTTCCTCAAGGCGAAGCTCGGCTATGTTGCCAGAAACAGGTCGATTGTCCAACCATCGGGAGAGTTACGGTCTTGCAAAGAAAAATTCGAATTGCCGCCGGCAACCTGAGTATGGAGGCGGAACTGACGGAGAGCGAAACCGCGCACGCCTTGTGGGAGGCCTTGCCGATCAGGGGCGCGGCGAACGTCTGGGGCGAGGAAATCTATTTCCAGGTCCCCGTAGACGCGCCGCTGGAGGATTCCGCCCGCGAGGAGATGGAAGTCGGAGAGATCGCCTACTGGCCCCCCGGCAGCGCATTCTGCATCTTTTTCGGCCGCACCCCTGCGAGCGTGGATGACGCGCCCCGCGCGGCCAGCCCCGTGAATCCGCTGGGCAAGGTGGCGGGCGACCCGAAAGATTTCCTGAATGTCCGCTCGGGAGAAGAGGTTCTCCTGGAGAGAACACCGTGAGCACCAGGGAGACGACAGACGTCTCGGTTCTCATCCATTATGACGAGATTGGACTCAAGGGAAAAAACCGTCCGCTGTTCATCGAACGCCTCTCCAGGCGGATCGAACGCGCGGCGTCTTTGTTCTGCGAGGCGAAAGTCAAGAAAAGAACGGGGCGGCTGATTCTGGAAACGAACGGCCTGGAAGAACCCGGCGCTCTGATCGAGGCGCTCGGCAAGGTATTCGGCGTCGCCTATTTCGCCCGAGCCCAAAGCGTTCCGCTCGACCTCGAGGCGGCGGCGAACACGGCGCTCGATATGATCGCCCCCCTGAAAATCGAAAGTTTCCGGGTCCGAACCCGAAAATCATTCCCGACCACGCCCGTCAGCACGAGGGAGTGGGACAGGACCATCGGCGCTGCGATTCAGGCCAGAAGACACCTGCCGGTCGACCTGGAGCGTCCGGGGCTCACGGTGCACGTCGAAGTCATCCCGAGAGAAGCCTGGGTGTACGCCGAGAAAATACCGGGTCCCGGCGGTCTGCCCGTCGGCTCGCTCGGAAGGGTGGCGGCGCTTCTCTCCGGCGGCATCGACTCCCCCCTTGCCGCCTGGCGCATCATGAAGCGCGGTTGTGAAGTGGTGTTCATCCATTTTCACGGCGCGCCCTACTTGAGCCGCGCATCCGCCGACAAGGCGGAGGATCTGGCCCGGGTGCTGAACGGCTACCAGCTGGGCAGCAGGCTTTACATGGTTCCGTTCGGCAACCTGCAAAAAGAGATCGTTCTCGCCACGCAGCCCGAATACCGCGTCGTATTGTACCGCCGGTTCATGGCGCGCATCGGTGAGCGGATAGCCAGACTCGAGAACGCCCGCGCCCTGGTCACCGGAGAGAGCCTTGGGCAGGTGGCGAGCCAGACGCTTCAGAATCTGGCCGCGATTGAAGATGCAATACAGATGCCGATTCTAAGACCCCTGATCGGCATGGATAAAGACGAGATCATCGAGGGGGCGAAGGGACTCGGCACGTTCGATATTTCCATCGAGCCCGACCAGGATTGCTGCTCGCTGTTCGTGCCGAAACACCCGGCCATTCGCTCCCACGCGGGCCACCTGCGCGGGCTCGAATCCCGCATGCCCGTCCGGGAAATGACCGACAAGGTCATCCAGGAAACCGAGATCATCGATTTAGGCGCCGATGGCAGGACCAGGAATTATTCCTTCGCCGAAATCCATCCCGCCGAAGAGGATGCGGCGGTTCTGCCGAATGCGTAGGGGCGGCTTTCGGGTCAAACGAGAGTGAGGAAAGAGTTCGACCCCGGATTGTAGGGGACGCGTATATGCGTCCCATGCGGACGAACCAAAACCACGCCCGTCGGCAATCCCCCTGCTCGAATTGCGTCCATAACCCCAAAAGGGAATACGAAATCACGGGTCGCATATATGTTGGACATATATGTCCGACCTACACCCCTTCTTCTTTTCGGCTAATCGAGCGGACACGCAGGTCCGCCCCTACGGTGGGTCCGGCATTTGATCGTCATTCCGGCGAAAGCCGGAATCCAGAACCGATCGGAATGACTATGCTCCGGCTTTTCATATCCCCGTCATCGACGGGAACCAATCAGAAAATAAAAACCAAAGGCGAAACCCTGGATTCCGGCATGCGCCGGAATGACGGCAAACTGCGGTCGCAGGGTCGTAAGGAAAGGCGCGGTGGTCCCGGAGAGGTCGCGACCTCGGACAGGCACAGAGGCCTGTCCCTACGAATCTCTTGCATCTCGGGACGAACCTGCAACTGGGCGGCCTCCGTGGCCGCCCAGCCTCTTGAAGCGTCCGATTCCCGTGCAAATGCTATTGGGCCGGGGGCGCGGAGGTGCGCCGGATGAGTTCCCTGAGCGCCTCGCTCTGGTCCGAGAGCGCCTCCATGGATTCTCGATGCTGTTCGCTTTGCGTCTCGCGCTGAGCGGTCAGTTCCTCCATAGATTCGAGGTGCCGGTCTTTTTCCGCTTCGCGCTCTTCGGCCAGCGCCGCCATGAATTCGCGGTGCTGTTCGCTTTGCGTCTCGCGCTGAGCAGTCAACTCCTCCATGGTTTCGCGGTGTCGGTCTTTTTCCACTTCGCGCTCTTCGGCCAGCGCCGCCATGTGTTCGCGGTGCCTGCTGTCGATCACCGCCATGGTTTCGCGGTGTCGGCGATCCATCGCCTCCATGGTTTCGCGGTGCTGGGCGTCCCGGTGACGCGCGGCCTGGCGCATGAAGTAGAGGCCGTACGCGATCAGGGAGCATTGCGCGGCCCCGACGATGGCGGCGACCCACACGGAGGCCTGCTGCGCCGCGAGGGAAGCTTTCTGGATGGCGAGGGTGGCTTCCTGCAGCTTGAGGGCGGCTTGCTGGATTGCGAGGGTTGCGGTTTCGAATTCCGTCATTCGTCTTTCTCCCACCAAAGTGAAGTGGGTCCTCTGACATATTCATCGACTCTAGCGAGGCACCGCGCGCTTCGTCAAGCGTGGGCAAACGCCAGTGATGAGGGGTTGTTGAAAAAGCCCCGGGAAGTGATTTTGGGTTGCGCGCACGCTTTTGAAGTTCACTCCCCCCTTGAGGGAGGTGTTGAAA
>CAYTSP010000128.1:0-4897 GCA_964440505.1 uncultured Nitrospinaceae bacterium | reverse complement strand
TCTCCTTACGGGAAGTTGAAAATGATCATGCAAAAATCTATTGAGGGATGGCGCGGGAATATCGAGAAAAACGGATTTTTCATCCGGCAGTTCTTCGAAATTCATGCTTCCTCGTTTCGTTGTTCCAGTGGTGAGAATCATATCACAGCGCCGTTCTTTGCGTCATCGGTGGGCAGGGTCAAATCGTTAAAGAATGGCCGTAAAAGGTGAACGCAGCGCAGGGACAGGCCTCGTGCCTGTCCTGATGGTATTCGTCCTGAAAAGGGACAACCACAGGGGGTTGTCCCTACGTTGCCGTTCTCCCGTCTGCGCACGAGGCCAATCCGTAGGGGCGGTTCGCGAACCGTCCCTACAAAGACTAGCCAAGCGCCATTTTGAGCGCCTCTTCATGGCCGAGGCCGAGAATCCATGCTTCCTCGGTTTCGACGATGCGGCGCTCCTCGGCGTCGAGAAAAAGTGCGCCCTCGAACAGGGGACCCAGCCCGCCCAAAGCGTCCAGCCGGGAAAAAGCCTCGGCGTTCACGCGGACCTGAGCGGCGTCCGGTATCTCGCCCTCATACTTTCGCTCTTCAATCTCTCTCCTGAGAAGGGAAGGGTAGATTTCGGCGACAACGGCGTGCGCTTCAGGCGCGCGCAGGCCGATATCGAAGGGCCAGACGGTGAGTCGGCCTTTCATGAGCGGGTGCTCGATGAGGCGCTTGATGGCGGGAAGGCCCAGGAGCACCTGAGAGCCGACGGACCCGGCGTAGGCCAGTTGCCAGACGGTCTTGGCACCCCTGGCTTGGGAATCGGCAATACGGCGCTCGGGCGGGTGGGCTTCACGTTCCGTGCGCCGCGATGCGTGTGTCGGCACGTCCGGGTATCGCCAGGCTCTAGGGCGGCCCCAGAAGGGGCCGATTCCCGGATAGGTCCGGTTGATCTCCGCCGCAACCTCGAAGCGGTTGTTGGCGTTGTCTTCGGTATCCTCGATACGCGCCGTCAGCCAGTCCCAAAGCGCGAGGGCGGAAGCCTCGCCCGCTAGGTGCGCCGCGACTCCGGCGGGGTATCCGAAGGGAAAATCGAAGCCGATCAACACCCTGCGGTCGGCGTCGAGCTCTCCTGCGATGAGGGAGGCTAAGCACTCCACGGCGTCATGGCGGGTGCGGGCATAGGCGGGTTCGTCCACGGCACCGTCGCGCGCGACGGCCCACCAGATGGCGTCTTTCGACGGGCGGGCGGGGCTCGGCTTCGAGCGCGCCGACCAGTCGACGATGACGTGGGTGTGGAAGATGGTTCATTTCCCCCTTTGTGCGATTCTAATCACTCCCCCCTTGAGGGGGAGTCGATGAGGTAAGGGTGTAAACCCGAAACCGAATCGGTGGGGGGAGTTTTTTCTGTGGCATGTCCCCCCACCACATCGGCCTTCGCACAAACCGCTCGGCCTCTGTGACTCCCCCTCAAGGGGGGAGTGAATTTCTCTCTCCCCGGTTGGGTTTGACCCTCAAAGGTGAGTGGTTCCGATTTGTTTGCCATCCCTCAAGGCACAGGTCGCGACCTGTCCCTACAAAGACGATTGCGGGGCAAGGACAGGCACGGGGGCCTGTCCCTGCAAATCACCCCTCCTTCATGATCGGTAGTTCACGCATTACCCCTACCCGCAGAGCTTCTCCTGGAGCCAGTCGAACATGTAGGCCGTGCCGATGGCGTAGTTGTCGCGCTGGCAGTGCTGGGAGCCGCCTTCCTTCACGGTGAAGACCTTGAGCGTCTTGTCCTTGGAGCCCACGGCGTTATAGAGCGCCTTGGCGTCCCGGAGCGGAATCTGCTTGTCGTCCGCCCCGTGCGTGACGAGGAAGGGGCACCGCATGTTCTGCACGACGCCGTCGAGCCGGAAGCCCTCGAGCTTGACCAAGGCGTCATCCAGCGAGTCGGCGTTCAGGATCCACTGGATATGGTGGCCCGGCACGGAGAGTTCCGCCTTGAACGAAGCGTCGATGCGCTTTTTCCAGGTGGCGTGGTAGTCCCAGATCGCCCCCCAGGCCAGGCACGCCTTGTAGCGGTGCTCCATGCTGGCGATGCGCGGCGCGTAGTAGCCGCCCAGGCTGACGGCCATGACGCCTGCGTTCCTGGCGTCCACGTCGTTTCTCGTTTCGAGGTAATCGAGTGCTGCGGAGCCCGCGACCTCGTAGTCGGGGCGCAGGTAGATGTTGCGCAGGCGGATGGCCTCGCCCGTGCCGGGGCCGTCCATCACCAGGCAGCTCATGCCCCGGCGCACCAGATCCTCCACGCCGCGCGTGAACTGAAGCTCCTTGGTGACGTCGAGCCCGTCGAAAAACACCACGACGGGGGGTTTTCTCTTCCTCGTATTCTCCGCGTGCACGAGATAGCCGGGGAGTTTCTTTCTGCCCTCGAAGGGGACTTCCACGGCCTCGATTCGGGGCCTGTCCGTCAGGCGCACGAAGCGGCGGAAGGTGTCGAGCGATTTCTTGAACGTGTCGACCGCACGCTTGTCCTTGGGCGTCCGGAAACGCTCGCCCATCTGGTAGTAGCAGGTGGCGCGCTTGTAGTGGGTGGCGGCGGAGAGGTTGCGCTTCTTGCGCTCTGCGGCGCGGCCCAGGTCCCGCACGACGTCGCCCATGCGGTCCCACTCGCGGAACCACAGGTTGTCGTCGCCGAGTTTCTTGTAGAGGCGGCGGCAGACCTTGTCGACCTCGCCGATTTCGGTCCCGCCCCACTGCGCGCTCGACACCATGCCGCAGATGGCGGCCGACCAGCGGTAGTCCTCGGGAAAGTACGTGTACCAGTTCGTGTTCGCGGGTGCTTCGGGCATGAATGGCCTCCTTTGCGCCGCATCCGGGACGCGCCGGAGCGCATGTACGCCCGGTTTCAAGTCGCGCGAATGCGGGTTTTCGGGTTGAATGTAAGCGCGCGGGATCATATCTTTGTTCCACGCTGATAATCAAACCGATGAGCCGACCACGGGCGTCTCAAGGACAAGGAGTGTGCGATGAGCGAGGGGAAAGACTTCCGTAAAGTGCTGGACTACATCGATGCGAACGCGGAGCGCACCGTGGCCGATCTGCAGGAACTATGCCGCCAGCCGAGCATCTCGACGACCAACGTGGGGATAAGAGAAATGGCGGCCCTGCTCGAAGCCCGCGTGGCGAGATCGGGACTCGAGACGACGCTCCATGAGACGGGCGGCAACCCGATTCTCACCGCAACCCTTGCGGGCGGGGGAGACAAGACGCTTCTCTTCTACAACCACTACGATGTTCAGCCCGCCGAGCCGCTTTCCGAGTGGGACACGCCGCCTTTCGAGGCGCATATCGTGGACGGCGCCGTCATCGCGAGAGGTGCTACGGACAATAAGGGCAACATCATGAGCCGCCTGGCGGCGTTCGAGGCGTTTTTGGCGGTGCGCGGCGAGCTGCCGTGTTCGGTCAAGTACATCATCGAGGGGGAAGAGGAAGTGGGCAGCCCATCGCTCGAACCCTTCGTGAAGGAAAACGCCGATCTGCTCGCGGCGGACGGCTGCGTCTGGGAGGACAACACCACGCGGGTGGACACCCCCGTGCTCTCGCTCGGCAACAAGGGCCTTTGCTACATGGAGCTCACCTGCCGGACGGCGAACGTGGATTTCCACAGCTCGAACGCCCAGATATACGAGAACGCCGCCTGGCGGATGACCTGGGCGCTCTCGACCATGAAGGACCAGGACGAGAACGTGCTGGTGGAAGGATTCTATGACGACGTTCTGCCCATTACGGAGATAGAAGACGAACTCATCCGCCGCGTGCTGCCCTACAACGGGGCGGAGCGCATCGAGAAGTTCGAGCTTCGCAAGTTCCTCCTCGACATGAAGGACGAGGACCTCCCCCGCCGCCATCTCGCGAATCCGACCTTCAACATCGCGGGTTTCGACGGCGGCTACACCGGCGAGGGGGTGAAGACCATCGTCTCCGCCCGCGCGCGGGCCAAGATAGACTGCCGCCTCGTGCCGAACCAGGACCCGTATAAAATCAGGGATTGCGTGCGCGCGCACCTGGACAGGCACGGCTTCGAGGACATCGGCGTGGAGCTTCTGTTCACCTCCTACCCGGCGAAGAGCGACCCCGAGGCAGACATCGTGAAGGCCTGCAACGCGGCGTCGCAGAGGCTCTACGGGGAAGACGCCATCATCAACCCGTTCGGCAACGGCAGCACGCCGACGTATATCGTCTTGAAGCACCTGGGGGTTCCGCTGTCCTCCACCGGGGTGGGCCGCATTACCTCGCGCACGCACAGCGCGAACGAGAACCTCAAAATCGCGGACCTGATCGACGGGGCCAAGTGGATGGCCGCCATCTGCGAGGAGTTCAGCGGGTTGTAAGGAGTTCATGGGGCCGCGTCCGCGCGCCCGTTTTCATAGCGAAGGAATCACGCACACAGGAGAAGAAGATGCACGTTTTCGATCTGGAAAAGGAAAAGGAATTCAGCAGCGAAAAGCACGTGGAGAAGATTCTGGGCCGCTACGAGGAGGGCGACGTGACGGTGGCCTGCTGGGAGCCCGGCCAGGTGAGTCCCTACCACTGCCACCCCTACGCGACGGAGATTTATTTCTGCTACAAGGGCGGCGGCAGGATGAAGACCCCCACCGGCGAGGTCGACGTGATCCCCGGCTCCTTCATCGTCCATCCCCCGGGCGAGCCGCATGAATATACGAACGGCGCAGAGCGCACACTCCTCTACCGGGTGCGCTACGGGGGCGATAAGGTCTCGCGCCACAAGGAGTGGCCCACCAATCCGAACTGGAAGCCCCGGCCCGAGGACATAGAGTATTTCAAGGATGAATAGGCGTTCTCGAATTGTAGGGGCGGTTCGCGAACCGCCCCTGCTGTGGAGTTGTTGAAAAAGTCCCTGAGAGGGTAAAGACAACCCC
>CAYTSP010000127.1:0-4778 GCA_964440505.1 uncultured Nitrospinaceae bacterium | reverse complement strand
GCTCGCCTTAAACCTCGATTCGCTATTCATGCTGTATGGAAGTGGAATGTCTTGCTTTCTCCCCCTCTATGGGGCTTGTTGAAAAAGCCGAAGATGGAAAAAAGATTTACGTGTAGGGGTCGCATATATGCGGCCCTTTTTTTCACCCACTACGAGGGCCGCATGTATGCGGCCCCTACACTCCCTTCGGCAAGGTGGAATCCTATTGCCGTCATTGTGGGACTTTTTCAACAACCCTCTATTGCGGCCAGGGATTTCGCCGCCCAGTCGCATCCCACCTGGCTCGCCCACAGGTCCATGAGGCGCCTGGTGACGGGGCCGGGCGCGCCGTGCGCCATCCTGGTTCCGTCGACCGAGGAGACCGGGAGGATGCAGATGCTGTTCCCGGTGTGGAAGGCCTCGTCCGCGATCAGCAGGTCGTAGCGCGTCAGGTTGGATTCGCGGACCGGGATGCCGAGTTCCTTCGCCATGTCGATGACGTGGGTGCGCGTGACGCCGACCAGGCAGTTGTGATCCGTAGGGGTGAGGATTTCGCCGTCTCTCACGAAGAAGCAGTTGTAACCCGACCCCTCGGCTACGAAGCCGTGGATGTCGAGCATGATGGGCCACGCGCCCGCCTCGGCGGCCTGGAAGTCGGCCTGTACGTGGTTCATCTTGTTGCCCACCTTGGCGCGCGGTTCGAGGCATTCGGGCGGAATGCGGCGCACGCCGGTGACGACCGAGGGTACCCCCTCCCTGTAGCCGTGGGCGTAGCGCGAATAGTCCATCGGCAAGGTGAAGATGACCAACGTGTGCGCCCCGTGCGTGTGGGTGGCGGCGGAGCTGATGCCGCCCCCCCGCGTCACCCAGTGGTTGATGCGGAATTCCTCCCCCTCGGCGTATACGCCGCGGTTTCGCTCGATGAGGTCCATGGTGAGGGCTTCCATCTCGTCCGCGTCCATGCCGGGGTCGAGCCTCGCGTAGCGGCACGAGAGATAGAGTCTGTCGATGTGCGCCCTCAGGTGCCAGGGCTGCCCGTTAAAGGTGCGCGATGCGTCGTACACGCCGTCGCCGTAGAGGAAGCCCCGATCCAGGATGGACACGGTCGCTTCGGATTCCGGCACGAACCGGCCCTTGACGTAGGCAATTCTATCACTCAATTCCACATCCTCCATCGGTTGGAGTTATCGTCTTGTCCAAGAATCATCTTATAGCAGCCTCATCGCGGCGGAGCGCGCGGCGTGGCCCATACCGAACCCATGGGCAAAAGCCACGACGTCGCGCACCAGCCGTTCCATGGGCGCTTCGGTCATGTACCCCGCGCCTCCCCACACCTCCATCGAGCGGCGCGCGACGCGCTCGCATGATTCCGCCGCGAAGGCCTTTGCGAGAAAACTCCGCCAGGGCTCTGCGTCCTCACCATGCTCCGCCGCCCAGGCCGCCGTCTGGAGGCTTCTTCTGGCGGCGTCGAGTTCCATCAGGTTATCACAAAGCATGAAGCCCACCGTCTGGTGCTCGATGATGGGCTTTCCTCCCTGAATGCGCTCACGGGCGTGTTCCAGCGCGTGCTCATGCGATTTTCTCGCCGTTCCGACCGCCGCCGCCGCCGGGAGGATGCGAGTGGCGTGCGTGGCATTCCGCCAATCTTTCTCCGCGCAATCGAGCGGGCTGCCGAGCTTCACGTCTTCGAAGCGCAGGTCGACGTCCTGGCAGGAGCGCATGCCCATCGGGTCGTGATAACGGGCGACCTCGATTCCTGTTTCCTCCCGGTTTTCCAGGAGAAAAATACGCCGCCCGTTCTCATTTGCGGAGCCTGATTCCAGCAGATATAGGCCGGCGGCCGCGCCGTTCAGCACGCGCCTTGCGCCGCCACTCAGACGCCAGTCATCTCCGTCCTGCTTGATGGATGCGCCCTGGCGCGCATCCGTCGGATAAGGGCTTTTCTCTTCAGGCGCGGGCGTTTCGCCGATTTTCACGTGGGCCAGATGAGGCGCGTGGTCTTGCACGAAATTCTCCGCGAAAGCCGCGAAGCCGGCTTCATCCCACAGGCGTGAAATGGCGTTTGCGAGCGCCCAGTCCTGCGCGTAGATGACGCCGACGCCCAGATCCCCCCAGCCGATCTCCTCCGCCACGAAGCAAAGGCTGAGCAGATCGGCTTCCCCGCCGCCGAGGCTCTCCGGAACGGGGAGGGTGCGCAGGCCCAGAGCGTCGCCTTTTTCCAGGATATCTCCGGGAAAGCGGTTTTCCGGGTTTTTTTCCTGATCGAGCGCATCCGAGTGCTGAGCGATCTCCTGCCGCGCGAAGTCGCGCGCCAGGCCTTGAAGCGCGAGAGTGGCCTCCCCGGGAGCGAAGTCCATGCGTTGAACCCTTATGAACGCGGGAAACGGCCCGGGCTAGTCGATGAGGCCCACGCTCTTGAGGTCCGAGGTCAGCTCCGCTTTCTCGTCCGCGCTCAGGGGGATCATCGGCGCGCGCGAGGGGCCGCCGTGCATGCCCATCAGGTCCATCCAGTCCTTGAGCGCGGCGATGGGGAACGCTCCCCGCGCCCAGGGCTCCCACAGCCACTTGTCGGCCACGCGGCGAATCGGGTTCATGGACTCGCGCGCGGTCCAGGCCTCCTCGAGGTTCCCCTCGTCGATCAGGTCGGTGTATTTCTGCATCCCGAGGTTGCCCGTGCGCTGGATGAGAAACGGGTCGGGGCCGCTCATGTAGGTCTGCTGCTTGTGGTAGGCCCGGTTGAAGAACCACTGGGTCTCCATCGGGTCGCTCACGACGATGTCCTCGCCCACGGCCTCGCGCACCTCGTCGCAGTGGTATTTGGGCTGCGCGTTCTTGATGCAGCACAGGTTCTCGTTGTCTTCGACGATTGCCTTGACCAGGGGCGGCGAGAGGGAATAGCCCGCCGCCGCCGTGTTGAAGAGCGACACGCCGATATCGACGTTGCTGCAGAATTCCTTGAAGAAGGCGCGGACGCGCTCGGGAATGCCCTGCGCGCCGAGGTAGGGGTTCGCGAGAATCGCATAAGTCGCGCCCGCATCAATCGCCGCGTTGGTGAGTTCGATGGCCTCCTTGGCCGAGGTGTGGCCGGTGTGCGCGATGATGGGCACGTCCCCCGCCTCGTCGCAGGCGATCGCCTGGCCGCGCAGGCGCTCTTCCTTGGTGAGGCACCAGAATTCGCCGATCATCCCGCCGACGAAAAAGCCCTTGATGTCGAGGTTGTCGATGTAGTGGCGGATGTCGGCGCGAAAGCCCGCCTCGTCGATGTTGTCGTTTTCATCGAAGGGATAGGGGATGGCGGCCCAGATTCCCTTCATGTTCTCCTTGCAGTAGGCGCGTGCGTCCGATTTCTTGTATGCGGGCATTGAGTTCTCCTTTTTCTTCTCGGGTGTAGACTAAAATGTCGTAGGTTTCAGTTTACCATTCATCCTCACCGGCGGGGGCCAAGAGCGGCGCGGCCTTGAGCTTGACCGCCTCGTTCGTGCCGAAGCCGTGCAGATAGCTCAACACGTCGCGCCAGCATTTCTCGGGCGTCGGCCTGTCGTCGCGCCAGGTGGCGCCCGTCCTCCCCCATATCTCCATTGCGGTGCGGCAGACCCTGATGCCGGCTTCTGAAGCGAACACCTTGGACATCAGGCGGCGTTTCGAATCGTCCGTCGGCTTCTCTGCATGCCACGCCGCAGAATACAGGTAGGTACGCGCCGCTTCAATCAGCATATACATTTCCGTGAGCGCCATCTGCGCCCACTGCTCGCTCGCCGCGCCGTTTTCCTGCGCCGCCGTCCGAGCGAGGTCGTAGGCGAGGCGCGAGGGGCCCATCACCGGAATGAGCGCGCCGCTCACCATGCGCTTGAGTATCGAGAGGCCGCCGTTCCATTCGCCGAAGAGATTGTGCGCGGGCACGCGGCAGTTCCTGAGCACGAGTTCCCCGTTTTGGAGAAGACGTCTCCCGAGTTTCGAGTGCGCCTCCCCGATCTCGAAGCCTTGCGAATCGCGCGGCACGAGGAAGCAGGTGAGTCCCTCGCTCATCTTCTTCTCGGGCGCGGTGCGCGCGAAGATGAAGTAATACTTCGCAAGTCCCCCGTTCGAGATGTAGTGTTTCGTGCCGCTTAAGATGTAGAAGTCGCCTTCCCGCTTCGCCGTCATGCGCGGGCCTGCGCCCGGCGCGTCGTACATGAGGAAGGTGTCGGTTCCGCTCTGGGGTTCCGTGGTGGCGAGGGCGAGCAAAGCCCTCGGGTCGTTCATGAAGTCTTCCAGATACAGGTCGCGCTGCGCCTGGGTGGTCTCGTTCGTGAGCAGCTGGGTGAACTTGTAGGTCTGATCCATCGAGACGGCGACGCCCAGGTCGCCATACGCTATCTCTTCGGCCACCATGGCCTGCACCAGATGCCGCGCGCCGAAGCCGCCGAACTTCTCGGGCACGGTGAGGGTCCTCAAACCTGCGGCGTCGAGCTTATCCGCAATATGCCAGGGATAGGCCTCGCCCGGCGCGTAGTTCCTGTCCCTCGCCGCGGCGATGGGGAGGATGTCCTCGCGGGCGATCCGGCGCGCGCGGCGCACCATCTCTGATTCCTGGGGGGTCAGGTCCGGCATCATGGCGTTCGGGCGCATCCTCCGGGTACGGGGTGGGTCGATGATGATTCAACCGATTCCATAGGACTACTTGAGACGCTATGTTCTGTCAATCATATTGGGGTATACCGTGGAAGCGTAAACCTTTTGGTCGATGAGGCGTATCGCCGCCCCAGGGGTGGTTGTTGAAAAACCCCATTGACGGGAAAACTCCTTAGGAGCAACCCCTT
>CAYTSP010000126.1:0-17257 GCA_964440505.1 uncultured Nitrospinaceae bacterium | reverse complement strand
TAACGTCACCCCCCCCTACCCCCCCTTGTCAGGGGGGTAAAAGCAATGCCCTCCGCGACGAAGGCTTTTTCAACAACCCCCTTTGGTGTGGTTTGATGCCGGTATGAAGAGGGGGCGGCCTCACAACACCGATCGGATACGCCCGATCTCCTTTTCCTCGGTCCCTGCGGCGGGCCTCCATCCGAGGGCGGTTCACGAACCGCCCCTGCAAAATTTCCCTTTTTTATGCCGGGTTTTCTTTCGGAAATTCGTCGTTGTTCGTCGGCTTATCGTCGACTTTCGGCGGGTTTTTCTCTGGATTTTCCGGATATTTTCATCTCACACGGCGAAAGCGCATTTGCCCGCATTTGCGGTAGCGGGGCATCGGGCGCGTGGAGGTATGGTGGCGAAGCGTCACGGCCTCTTCACGGAGACGGGCTGGCGAATCCCTGGCGGCGCTCTCATGAGGAAGACTCGATGAGGAGGCGAAACTCAAGCAATACCATCTTGCCGATGGGTGCGGCCGGCCTCACGCGGTTCTCTCTGGAGGGCAGGGCGAAGCGAGCCGGTTGCTTCGGGGGGAGTGGAATTTCCATAAATATCGCTAAATTCACGGGGTTATTCGATAAATTCCTGAAAATAAATCGCAGGATGATGCTTCGTAAGATGTTGAAATACAATGATTTCATGAAAAATATGAGTCCAGGGCGCTCAGATAAAGGCCCTGAAAATTTTTTCCCGTTCCGCAATTGCCCGCAAATCCGGTGCGTTGAGCGCGCCTCGGCGCATTTCCCCGCAAGTCCTCACCACCCCTGACAAGTTGACATTTGGGCGCGGTGGGGCCATCTTCACAGTAGCGGGGCGCGGCCCCGCGGGGGGAATGAACACGTCCGGCGGGAGAGAACATGAAGATATTCATCGATACGGCGAACCTGGAGGAAATCACCGAAGCGGCGTCCACGGGCATCCTGGACGGCGTGACGACGAACCCCTCGCTCATCGCGAAAGAGGGCGCTGACCACCATATGAGAATCAAGGAGATCTGCGAGGTGGTCGACGGGCCGGTGAGCGCCGAAGTCATCGCCACGGAGTGGAAGGAGATGGTGGAGGAGGGCCGCGAGCTGGCCGCGATACACGAGAACGTCGTGGTGAAGGTTCCGGTGGGCGTCGAGGGTCTGCGCGCGGTCAAGGCCATGCGCGAGGAGAACATCAACACGAACGTCACGCTCATCTTCAGCCCCGCACAGGCGATGCTGGCCGCCAAGGCGGGCGCATCGTTCGTGAGCCCCTTCGTGGGCCGGCTGGACGACATCTCCAACCCGGGCATGCAGATCGTGAGCGACATCGTGCAGATTTTCGAGAACTACGACTACGCCACCGAGGTGCTTGTGGCGAGCGTGCGGACGCCGATTCACCTGCTCGAGGCCGCGAAAATGGGGGCGGACGTCGCGACGGTCCCCTTCGGGGTGATCGCGCAGTTGCTCAAGCATCCTCTGACGGATATCGGGTTGGAGAAATTTTTGGCGGATTGGCGCCGCGCCAATGAAATGCGCTGACTCTCCGGGAGGCCAGAACACTCATGCCGATGTATGAATTTCTTTGCGGAAGTTGTGAGAAAGATTTCGAGACCATCGTTTCATCCGCGCAAGCCGTCGATGGGGTCGAATGCCCTGAATGCGGCTCGAAGAAGGTTCACAAGAAACTTTCCTTGTTCGCCAAATCCGCTTCCGGCGCGGCTGCGTCGGCCTCGACCTTCAGCGGATACCCGGCCGGCGGGGGTGGCTGCGGAGGCATGTGTTCGTGCCACTGATCCCTCGGGGCTGAGTTTCTCTCTCGCCGCCTGATTCGCGCTCTGTCCTTTCAGGAAATTTCCAGGGGAGGGAACACCATGTCCCAAGACGAGCGAGTCAGCGTATTCGAAACGGCAGCCGCCCAATTCGACCGGGCGGCGGAACTCATCGGTTTAGACGATGAGATGCAGCTTCTCCTCAAGACCCCCTTTCGTGAGATGAAAGTCGAACTCCCCATCCGCAGGGACGACGGCTCCCTGGGTGTTTGGCAAGGCTACCGCGTCCAGTTCAACGGCTCGCGGGGGCCTTTCAAGGGCGGAATCCGCTACCACCACGAAGTCGACATGGACGAAGTGCGCGGGCTCTCGGCCCTGATGGCCTGGAAGACGGCTTTGGTCGACATCCCCTTCGGCGGTGGAAAAGGGGGCATCACCGTCAACGTGAAAGAGCTCAGCGTATATGAACTGGAGCGGCTGACCAGAAAATTCATCGCGCGCATCGGCCATATTCTGGGGCCGTACCGCGATGTTCCCGCCCCCGATGTGAACACGAATGCGCAGGTGATGGCGTGGATTTTCGATGAATACAGCAGTCGGCACGGGTATGCGCCGGCTTGCGTCACCGGGAAACCTCTGGCTATGGGCGGTTCTCCGGGAAGGGAGGCCGCTACGGGGCGGGGCGCCGTGATGGTGTTTGAGGAGATTGCGAAAAGAGAAGGCTGGGACCCCGCAGCCAAGACGGCGGCGATTCAAGGTTTCGGGAATGTCGGTTCTTTCGCCGCTGGATTCATGAAGGAACTGGGCGTGAAGGTGGTGGCGATTTCAGGCAGCAAAGGAGCTTATTTTCGTGGCGATGGTATAGACATCGAAGCAGCCGCGGCGTACCGAAAGGAAACGGGTACGCTCGAGGGTCTTGGCGGGGTCGAGCAGATCACCAATGAAGAGCTTTTGGCGCTCGATGTGGACATCTTGCTCCCGGCGGCTCTCGGCGGCGCGATTCATGCCGGGAATGCGGCAAACGTGAAAGCCCAGGTTATTCTGGAAGCGGCCAATGCTCCCGTGACCGAAGAGGGAGAGAACATCCTGGTCGATGGCGGGAACGTGATTCTGATCCCGGACGTGTTGGCGAGTTCCGGCGGCGTGACGGTCTCGTATTTTGAATGGGTCCAGAACATCCAGCAATTCGGCTGGGATGAAGAGCGGGTGAACGGCGAACTGGGCAAAATCATGTCGCGCGCCACCTCGGAAGTGTACGAGCTTGCGGAGGAAAAACAAGTGTCTTTGCGTACGGCGGCCTTCATTCTTGCAATTGAAAGAATCGCGGAGGCCGAGCGCCTTCGCGGTTTGTAGAGTCGGCCACATTGGTGGAGTGTTCGTTGCCTGGATTCGTGATAGACGCCCAAGGCATTGAGAAATCCTTCGGAACGCTCAAAGCTGTCGATGGTGTCTCGCTGCAGGTGAAGCCCGGGGAGTGTTTCGGGATTCTGGGCCCGAATGGAGCCGGTAAAACCACGACAATCAAAATGCTTCATGGGGCCGTTCAGCCTGATGCAGGTACTCTGAGGGTGTTGGGTAGGGATGTGGCGACCCAGAGCCGGCTCATCCGTGCACAGATGGGCATCGTGTCGCAAGAGGATACCCTGGATCGCGATCTGACGGTATATGAAAACCTTTGGGTCTATGCCGGATTTTTTAGTATTCCCAAGAAGGCGTCATTGTCCCGCATCGAGTACCTGCTCGATTTCATGCAGCTCCGCGAAAAATGGGATTCACAAATCAAGACCCTGTCCGGCGGGATGAAGCGGCGCCTCCACATCGCGCGCGCCCTCATTCACGAGCCGAAATTCCTGATTCTGGATGAACCCACCACAGGGCTCGACCCGCAGGCAAGGCACCTTGTCTGGCACAGGCTCCGAGAACTCAAGGCGCAGGGCCTGACTATCCTCCTCACCACGCATTACATGGAAGAGGCGGCCCAGATGTGTGATCGCATCGGCATCATGGACGGAGGGAAATTTCTTCTCGAGGGGCCGCCTCAAACTCTGGTACAGGAAAAAGTGGGCGATGAGGTATACGAACTGAGGGGCGGTGCTTCGGAAGAATTACTCGACTCATTGCAAGGCCTTCCCGTAACCACCGAAATTGTTGCCGACATATTGTACTTGTATAGCCACAATGGGATGGGGGTGATGGAGCATCTGATTTCCTGGGGCCGGAAGGATTTTTTGAGAAGACCCGCTACTTTGGAGGATTTATTTCTGAGGCTGACGGGCCGGGAGCTTCGGGATTGATGCTTTTCCCCCAGGCTCCGAGCCATCGCGCCTTTCGCGTCTGGGTTCGCCATCTGGTGTATTATCGATCTTTCTACTTGGCGGAGTGGGCGGGGAATCTGGGTGAGCACATTTTATGGTTGGTGGCGTTTGGGTATGGACTCGGTCGGTTGGTGCCGAGTTTGGACGGTATTTCATATGCGCAATTCATAGGTCCCGGGCTGATGGTATCCGTGGCGATGTGGAACGCCACGTATGAATCCACGTACGGGGCTTATTCGAGGATGAGAATTCAAAATATCTATGAATCCATGTTGATGGCTCCGCTCACGGTGGGAGATATCGTGCTGGGCGATCTTCTCTGGTGCGCCAGCCGTGCGTTGATTGGTTCGTCATTGATGCTGGTAGTTTTAAGTTTGTTCGGTCTGGTGGGTTCATGGTGGGCGGTGGCGATTCTCCCGATTCTGTTTATCGAAGCGGTAATGTTCGCAGCACTGGGCCTGATTGCGACATCACTGGCTCATAGTTTTTCGTTTTTCAATTTTTATTTCTCCGCCATCGTCATGCCCATGTTTTTCTTCGCGGGCACTTTGTTTCCCATCAAAGGTCTTCCTCTGTGGGTGGAACGGTTTTCCGATGCCCTCCCGCTAACCCATGCGGTGCGAATTTCGCGCGGTTTGTTTATTTATGGACACGTTGAGAATTTTATCTGGCATTTTTCGTTTCTGCTTGGATTTACGTTCATGTTCCTGACAGTCGCCTGTGTTCTGGTGAGTAGGCGGATGGTGGAATAGCATGGGATCTATAACCAAAATTCTACATCCCCCTGAACCTTTTTTGTTTCACGAGAGCTTGTTGCGGTTCCGTGTTTCCAGAGAGGAGTTTGTCAACACCTACGCAGACGGGGTGTACCGTAGAGTTGTAGAAGATGCGAATGGTGATTTGGTTTTGTTGGAAGCCGAAAAAGAAGCCGAAGGCCGGAACTCGATTCGGCTTCGAATGACAACGGAAGGACGAATGACGAAATCGGCCCAAAATACAGGCTTAGACGCGATCAAGCATATTTTGGCTTTTGATCTTGATTTGAGACCGTTTTACAAAATGGCGAAAGACGATGCGAGTTTGGCTCCGATCGTGAACAAATTCAGGGACCTCAAACCAATACGCTACCTGAGCGTGTTCGAGTCCCTTGTTACGGCGATTACGGCGCAACAGGTGAATTTAACGTTCGCTGGCGCCATACGGGGGCGTATGGTCAAGCGATGGGGAAGAAAGTTGCGGATCGATGGGAAGACGCATTACGCATTTCCGCGCCCGGAGCGTTTGGCCCGAGCTCGGGTGTCCACTTTTCGCTCTATGCAATTCTCGGAACGAAAAGCCGAATATGTGATTGACGTGGCGCGCGCTGCTCTGGAGGGTCGCTTGGATGAGAGTGAACTGCGTATTCTCACGATAGACGAAGCAGTAGCTCGCTTGACCGAGATACGGGGCGTGGGTCGCTGGACAGCCGAGCAAATGTTGTTTCGGGCGCTTGGCCGTGTAGAGGTATTTCCTGGTGGTGATTTAGGGGTGCAGAAAGTCGTGGCGCGTTATTGCTTTGGAGAAGAGCGTGTGGACGAAAAGACGGCACGCATGCAAGCTGATAGGTGGTATCCATGGGCTTCTCTGGCAACGACTTATTTATTCGCCGCATGGCGCGCGGGTGTTTCGCCCGCTGGTGATACAGACTGATTTTGAGAGCTAGGTTCGTTTATGAACAACACACGAGTTTCCATCGAGCAACGGGAAAAACACCTGCTGGCCCCCTATGCTGCGCATAGCGCCGATAGTCTCGGAAGGCAACACCCGGAGCGTGAGCATGACATGAGGACAGCCTTTCAGCGTGATCGTGACCGAATCATCCATACGCAGGCGTTCAGGAGACTTGAATACAAAACACAGGTTTTTGTGAATCATGAGGGGGATCATTATCGGACACGCTTGACGCACACCATAGAAGTGAGCCAAATCGCTCGATCAATCGCGCGTGCGCTGGGTTTGAATGAAGAACTTGCCGAGGCTGTTGCCCTTGCACACGATTTAGGCCACCCGCCATTTGGTCATGCCGGAGAAAAGGTTTTAGATGAACTAATGGAAGATCACGGCGGGTTTGAACATAACTTGCAAGCACTCCGGATCGTCGAAGTATTGGAAAAGCGCTATCCATCGTTCCCAGGTTTGAACCTGACATGGGAAACGCGCGAGGGGATCATAAAATATCTCCATCGGTACGAAGGCTCAATGCCAACCGGTCTGACGAATACGATCTCTCCCAGCCTCGAAGCTCAGGTAGTCGATGTGGCGGATGAGATAGCATATAACAATCATGATTTGGACGATGGACTGTCATCCCGGCTATTTGAGCTGCAAGATGTACTGGATGCGCGCCTTTGGCGTGAACACTATAACAGGTCAAAAAAATCTTTTCCTGACTCTTCCTGGCGAGAGAGTAAGCACGACACCATTCGCAGAATTATCAACTCACAAGTTCAGGATATCATCACATCCACATGCGAGCGAATTAAGACTCGGAATATCCGGGATATTTCGGATGTCAGAGAGATTGGGCATGATGTGGTTGTTTTCAGTGAAGAGATGAATGAGAAGAACATCGAACTAAAACGTTTCTTGATGGCGAGGATGTATAAAAACGAGCGCGTCATGAAATTAGAGAAAAGCGCTCGAAAAACATTGAATGGATTGTTTCAGTTGTACATCGTCGATCCCCATAAAATTCCGGAGCATGTACGCAAACTCGAGAAAGTGGATGGGAGACATCGAATGGTTTGTGATTATGTTGCAGGAATGACGGACCGCTACGCGCTCCAACAACATGAGCGATGGTTGGGTTCATGAAATTCACGTTTCAATCGAATTTCGAGAGCTAGGCCTAAAAGCAAAGAAATTTCGCGATACGGACTTTTGCATCATTTTGGTTTGAGTGCAGATATCACTTGATCTGAAGAGCAGCGAATAGGTTTGTTTCTTTTCTCTTCAAAAGGAGGAGTACGGAGCCTTCGAGGCGTGATTTGTCAACAATCGACTGAAATTCCTCTATTGTCTTTACAGGTTTATGGTTAACCTCCTCTATTTCATCGCCGGGCCTGATTCCACTAAGCTCAGCAATGCCGCCTCTGAGAATCGAGGAGACCACCAATTTATTCTCCTCATATGTCAGTCCGAAACGCTGGGCGAGATGTGGGGTAAGCATTTCTACCTTCATTCCCATGTACCTATGGTTGGTCACCTTTCGAGAATGGGGCGCTTCAGGCCGACTTCCTATGCGGATATAGACACTTTCGAGACGCTTTTCCCGATAATATTTTACCAAAACAAGGGAATTTGGTTTCGTGCGAGCTACTATGCGGGGAAGGCTCTGCCATGTGCTTACAGATTTGCCGTCGAATTCAACCACGACATCTCCTCTACGCAAGCCGGCACGATCGGCAGGGCCGTCGCGAGTAACTTGCGTGAGCTTGGCACCCTCGAAGCGGGCTAAGCCCAGATTCTTCCCCTCTTGCCGGGGGACTGCGGATATGGCCGCACCCAGACGACCCCGCACCGGATAGCCTTTGTGGCGAAGGGAATCGATAACGGCTTTGGCCTGATTGATCGGGATAGCGAATCCGATGCCCAAACTCCAGGCGCGTGATCCGCTGGAAAATATCGCGGTGTTGACGCCGATTACGACGCCTTCCGTATTTGCGAGTGGGCCACCGGAGTTACCAGGGTTAATTGATGCGTCGGTTTGGAGGTATTCATCAAAAGGACCTTCTTTCAAGTCCCGACCCTTGGCGCTGATTATTCCCACAGATAGGGAATTCGCCAAACCGAATGGACTACCTATCGCTATAACCCACTGCCCGACATCTATTTTATCGGAATCTCCGAGAGATGCTTCCTGGAGTTTTTGAGTCGGTTTTATTTTCAGTAGGGCAAGATCTGTTTTATCGTCCACACCAAGTAAACGGGCCGAAAATTCCTCCCCTTCATGGAGTTTGACCATAATTTCTTGCGCGTTCTTTATCACGTGGTGATTCGTTAAGATATGACCTTCTTGTGAGACAATGATTCCCGATCCCACGTTGTAGTGCCCGCTAAAGGGCACATTCCCCTGATCAAATTTTGGAGGGTTGTCTTTTTGACGGCCTCTCCCGAAAAGGTTGAGTAACGGGTTCCCTTCGATGCTTTTTGGCTTTACTCGAATATGTGCAACTGAAGGTTGCAACCTTTTGGCGGCATCGATGATGAGGCGACTACCAAATGGGTGAGACGCTGCTGCCGACACTGGTGAGGCGTAAAATAAGCAGAAGGACATTAAGGAGAGGTGGGCAAAAACATGTAGACTACGGCAGCGCATAGCTTAGTGTACTCTAATCGTTGGGCGCGAAATACGCATAAACTGCTGAAACACTGCACTTTGCATATGCTAGCATTGTGTATTTCCCGGAGCAATCAATTTGACCAAGGTTGGACAAGTTTGATATAGCGTGTTCGCTTGATGACCTGTGAATATAGCAGGTTTCTTTAGTGCAGTATTTGCTAGATGCTCGGGAATCGAAGAACAGCAATGAGATTTTCAAGCAGGCTCACGCGGTTTCGGCATTCGCGCCATTCGCTTTCCCAGAGAGATTTCTTCCGGCTGTGAACATCGATCGAATCAGAAACTTTTCAATCATAGCTCATATAGACCATGGGAAATCCACCCTGGCGGATCGCGTTTTGGAAATGACCGGGGCGCTTTCAAAGCGTGAAATGTCTTCTCAAGTCTTGGATTCCATGGATTTGGAGCAGGAGCGAGGCATCACAATTAAGGCTGCGACAGTTCGTATCTTCTATAAGTCTTCTAGGGGCGAAGAATATGTCTTTAACCTCATAGATACGCCTGGCCATGTGGATTTCAGTTATGAAGTTTCCAGAAGCCTTCAGGCTTGCGAGGGCGCTTTGCTGCTGATCGACGCGACACAAGGTATCCAGGCGCAAACGATGGCGAATGCATATCTTGCTTTGGAGCAGGATTTAGCCATTATCCCAGTGATCAACAAAATCGATTTGCCAGCGGCGGATCCTGAACGCGTGATGAAGCAGGTGGAGGACATCATCGGAATTGATGGGGATGAATGCCTTCTGGTTAGCGCAAAACAAGGCGAAGGCGTGGATTCGCTACTTGAAGCAATCGTCGAGCGAATTCCCCCTCCCAGCGGAGAGCCACAAGGTTTCGCTCAAGGGCTCGTGATCGATTCTTGGTATGACTCCTACCAGGGGGCCATTCCACTCTTCCGTATGTTCGAGGGGACTATTCGCAAGGGAGATATCGTCCGGTTCATGTCGACTGGCAAGGAATATCAAGTTCTGAATCTAAGCACATTTACGCCTCATGAGGTGAAAATGAAAGAACTTGGGCCGGGCGAAGTGGGAATTTTGTCGGCTTCGATACGCGAGGTGAGCGATACCCGAGTAGGTGACACCATTACGCTTGCAGAGAAGCCTGCGTGTAAGGCCATCAAAGGCTTCCAGGAGCCGAAAGCGATGGTATATAGCGGTTTATATGCGGCAGACAGTGCTGAGTATGAAGATTTAAGGACAGCACTAGAGAAACTCAGGCTGAACGATTCGGCTTTCACCTATGAACCTGAGACGTCGGTTGCTTTGGGGTTCGGTTTTAGGTGTGGATTTTTAGGTCTTCTTCATATGGAAATCATTCGCGAGAGGCTTGAGCGTGAATACGATCTGACGCTCATTATCACAGCCCCGACGGTGATTTTTCGCGTTCTACTTAGTGATGCTACGGTGGAGGAAATTGATAGCCCGGCGAAATTGCCTGAACTATCGAGGATTGAGACGATTGAGGAACCATTCATTTTAGGCACTATTCTTGTGCCCTCGGAATATGTTGGCGCCGTTCTCAAATTAACGCAGGAGAAACGGGGTATACAGCGTTCTATGGAATATATCGATACGAAAACAGTGCAAATCGTCTACGAACTACCATTTAGTGAGATTCTTTTTGATTTTTACGACAAATTAAAATCCGTTTCTCGAGGATATGCGAGTTTTGATTATGAGCACTTGGATTACCGTTCGGCGGAGGTGGTAAAGCTGGATGTCCTACTCAACGGCCAGCCGATAGACCCCTTTTCGACGATCATTCACAAGGAGAAAGCATATTATCATGGCCGGGCGCTGGTGCAAAAAATGAAAGAAATCATACCAAGGCAAATGTTTGAGGTTATCATACAGGCAGCGGTCGGGAACCGGGTGATTGCACGGGAGACGATTCGGGCATTGAGAAAAGATGTGACTGCGAAATGCTATGGTGGTGATATCACGCGGAAACGAAAGTTGTTGGAAAAGCAGAGAGAAGGGAAAAAACGCATGAAGAATATCGGTACCGTTGAAGTGCCTCAAGAAGCATTTATGGCTGTTTTGGATGTGGGCAAGGAGTAAATGTGTCGGATGCCAGTTTAGCAACAGGCAAGAGCGCGAAACGTAAGCGTAAATCCAAATCAACTTTTCGCGAATATGGTGAAGCAATAATCATTGCTTTGTTGCTGGCTATGTTTGTGCGTACCTTTGTAGTGCAAGCATTTAAGATACCATCGGGCTCGATGGAAAATACTCTCCTTGTTGGAGACCATATACTTGTCAATAAATTTATTTTTTGGTTCCGCGAACCTAAACGCGGAGACATTATCGTGTTCAGGTTTCCTAAGGATGAACGACGGGATTTTATCAAGCGCGTCATTGCGTTATCGGGTGAGGAGGTGATGGTTCGAGGGGAAAAAGTGTTTATCAACTGCGCCACGCCGAACACACCGGAACAATGTGTGCCGCTGGATGAAAAATATGTGCGTTTTAAGCCCAATGGTGCCGCTGTAGGTTTTGAGAGCAAATGGGGGCCACAAAAAGTTCCGTCTGGGCACTTATTCATGCTGGGGGATAATCGAAACAATAGTCAAGACAGCCGTTTTTGGGGTTTTTTGAAAATAGGTGAGCACGTGAATCATATACCTATCCGTTTTGCGGGTTATTCTTTCGGATTGCCTTTTCCTTGTTCGTTATGGTCAGCACCGTGTTGGGACGATAAGATCCGTGGTTCCGCTTTCATGATTTACTGGTCATGGAACGGGGATTCGGGTTCACCACGCTGGGGCAGGCTGGCGAACCTTATTGATTGATTTTTATTTTGTTGAAGTTGCGCCTCTCCTGCCCAAAATAATTGCAAGAAAAAAGTAAGATCAACTCCTCATTGTTTCCCATGGAATACAGAGTGTTCCAGAGCCTATTGGACCCCAAACCCGCATGTTGGAATCTGGGCCATATACGATCATGGCGCGCAGTGCGTAAAGAGACGCGAGGTGGGAAACACCGGAATCCCCTCCAAAATACCCGGAAGACTTTGAAAGAAGAGCGCTTAAAACTTTGGGTGTAATATCCTTGAGAACGGGAATGGAATCATCAAACAGCCTTTGAAATTCCTCGCAAGCGACTGAATCCGCTGGCCCTTCTATAACGACAGGCAGCTGGGCTGTTTCATCAGCTTGCTTTCGCACTATTGTGTCGAGAATCGGAGGGGGAACCCATTTATTCTTTCCCCCGCCGCCTGGATGGATGAGAAAGAAGTTATCTTCTATTTCAAATTTATTCAATATTTTATCAGCTATGATTAAATTACTTTGTGAAGGAATGAGTGCAATTTTCTCGCTTTTGGAAGCGCCCCAAAATGACCATGGGCGCATCATCCACTCACAGATATGAATTTCTTTTAAGGCAGGAGGAAAAGGCGGGTGGATGCAGCATTCACCAAGTCCATTTGAACCCAGTCGTTTGGCGAGTTCTCCTGAAATGTCCAGAGTATAGAACATACACTTGTCATAGTGTTCAATGAGTCGAGACAGAGCGTCGTTATCTTGTGGTTGATCGTTATACAGGAAGTGGAAAGGGGCTGCTCCTCCATCGAGAATTTCGTGAATCAGCCCCGAATCGAGTAGCGGGGCTGCATAATTGGGATTTGCTGCCAGCGTGATGTGAGCGTTTTCATAGTAAGCACGTAAATGTTTGAATAATAAAGCCAATAAGAGCGTATCCCCGAGTGCTCCCATTCGGTAAATCAAGATTCTGGATGGCAACGTCTACGTACCCCCATGGAAAATTCTACGGCTCGGACAATTTTCGCGAACTCGTAAGCGTCCAGGGTTTCGGCTCGCCGACCGGGGTCGATTCCTGCTCTTTCGAGAAGGTTCCACCAAGTCCCCGGGTTTGAAAAGGGTTCTTGTATGTCTTTTAAATTATTTAGATTCAATGATTTGAGATTATTAAACAGAGTCTTTCTGCGGTGCGCGAAACCCGCCTGGATGATACGGAAATAGAGATTCTCATCTCCCACCTCTACTTGAGGCTTCTCCCTCGCCTCTAGACACATAATCGCCGAATCGACCTTTGGTGGTGGCCTAAAAGCGCCTGAAGGCACTACCTGGCAGAGCTTCGCCTGATAGCGATATCCTACCCAAAGGGTGAGCGAGCCGTAATCCTTGCCACCCGGTGCAGCACAAAGCCTCTCGCCCACTTCGCGTTGCACCATCAATACCATGAGAGGAAATCGCTCAATCTTTTCAGTGAGTTGTGAGATTATCGCCGAAGCGACCTGATAGGGCAGATTCGCCACCAATTTCATCTTCTCAGGGAGGGCGGTGTAGTCGATTTCTAACGCGTCGCCATGAATCAGGTGAAATCGAGCGTGTTCATCTTCCATCTTCTTGAGCACGGGGATGAGGGCGTCGTCGATTTCGACGCCGAAAACTTTTGCGCCGGCGTCGAGGAGGCACCGCGTGAGGGCGCCTTCGCCGACGCCGATTTCGAGCACGTCCTCGCCCGGCGTAATATCCGCCAGATCAATGATTTGAGAGAGATACCTCTTCTCGTGCAGGAAGTGTTGGCCGAGTTTTGGTCTTCTGCGATGCTTCATGGGAAACCGCGTGCCGGGGGTAGTATAACTACTTGATTTTGAACGAGTATCATGAGAGTTCCTGAAGCAAATCGCGCCTCTCATAATTCGCGGAAATTTATCGAAAAACACCGTGAATTTATCTAAATTTATCGAATTATTCACATTTATCGAACGGCTTTTCGCCATCTGAAAATCGCTCCCACCCTATCAGAATGCACGGCCGTGTTCCAGCCGGATCGCGAGGCCTCAGGCAGTTGAAAAATTCTTCTCCCCCCGGCTGGCGTCGGAGCGGGGGACGTGATAAGGAGGGGGCGGTAAAGTTCGTTTGAATCCGCCGCGAACATATCACCCCGGAAATGTTTTCGAGGGCTGGTTGGTGGATTTCATCTGCAAAGGGAACCGTTATACCGTTTTGTTCTTATTTCAGGCGACGTTTTTCTCGCATGACGAAACTCAAAGGGAGCAGTGAATGAGGATCAAATTCGACAAACTCGAAGCACCAAAACAGGGAACGCGCATTTCTTTCAGGGGCAGCAAGCCCCGGATACCCGACGACCCCATCGTCTGCTACGTCCGGGGCGACGGCATCGGCGTGGACATCACGCCCGTGATGATGGAAGTGGTCGACGCCGCCGTGGAGAAGGCGTTCCGGGGCAGGAAGCGCATCGAATGGTTCCGCGTCATGGCGGGCGAAGACGCCATGGAGACGTATGGCGAACTGATGCCCGATGAGACCATGCAGGCGATCCGCCACTTTTATTTCGCCATCAAGGGCCCCCTCTACACGCCCATCGGCGGCGGGTTCAGGAGCCTGAACGTCGCCTTCCGGCAGATGAACGACCTGTTCGCCTGCGTGCGTCCGGTGCGCTACTTCAAGGGCGTTCCCTCGCCCATGGTGCACCCCGAGTGGGTGGACATGTGCATTTTCCGCGAGAATACCGAGGACGTCTACGCCGGCATCGAGTGGGAGCTGAACTCGAAAGAGGCGAAGAAGATGATCCGCTTCCTGAACAAGGAGATGGGCTGCAACGTCCGTGCGGACAGCGGCATCGGCGTCAAGCCGATCTCCGTGTTCGGCAGCGAGCGCATCGTCAAGAAGGCCATCGACTACGCCATCGCCCAGAAGAAAAAGGTGCTCACGCTCGTCCACAAGGGCAACGTCCAGAAATACACCGAGGGTTCCTTCAAGGACTGGGGCTACGCCTTCCTCAAGAAGAAGTACAGGAGGCACATCGTCACGGAAGAGGAACTCTGGAGCAAGAAGTACAACGGCAAGATGCCCAAGGACAAGATTCTGGTGAACGACCGCATCGCCGACAACATCTTCCAGCAGGTGCTCACCCGCCAGCGGGAATACCAGGTGCTCGCCTGCACCAACCTGAACGGCGACTATCTCTCCGACGCCGTCGCCGGCCAGGTCGGCGGCCTCGGCATGGCCCCTGGCGCGAACATCGGCGACAGGATTCACTTCTACGAGCCCACGCACGGCACCGCGCCCAAATACGCGGGCAAGGACATGGTGAACCCGAGCAGCCTCATCCTCTCGGCGGTCATGATGCTCGAGGACATGGGCTGGGAGAAGGCGGCGAAGATGATCGTCAAGGGCATCGAGGGCGCGATCCAGAAAAAGACGGTCACCTATGACCTGCACCGCCAGATGAAGGGCGCCAAGAAGCTCTCCTGCTCTGGCTTCGGAAAAGCCATCATCGCGAACATGTAATCAAAAGGAGACGGGAGAGAATCATGGCGAGGCCAAAAATCACCATTGTGGGTGCAGGCAACGTGGGCGCCACGACGGCCCACTGGGCGGCGGCCAGGGAACTGGGCGACATCGTACTCATCGACATCATCGAGGGCGTGCCCCAGGGCAAGGCGCTCGATCTGTATGAAGCGGCGCCCGTGGAGGGTTTCGACTGCCGCGTCACGGGCACGAACGACTATGCGGACACGAAGGATTCGGACATCGTCGTCGTCACGGCGGGCGTCGCCCGCAAGCCGGGCATGAGCCGCGACGATCTCATCAACATCAACGCCGGCATCGTCGGCTCCGTGACGGATGAAGTCGTCAGGCACTCGCCCGACTGCATCCTGATCATCGTCTCGAACCCGCTCGACGTGATGGTCACCAAGGCGCACATGCAGTGCAAATTCCCGCGCGAGCGCATCATGGGGATGGCCGGCGTGCTCGACAGCGCGCGGTTCCGGACGTTCATATCCATGGAACTGGACGTCTCCGTCGAGGACATCACGGCCACCGTGCTCGGCGGCCACGGGGACAGCATGGTGCCGCTTCCGAGATACAGCACGGTTTCGGGCATTCCCATCACGGCGCTCATGGAGGCCGAACGCATCGAGGAACTGGTGCAGCGGACGCGCGACGGCGGGGCGGAAATCGTGAATTACCTCAAAACCGGCAGCGCGTTCTACGCGCCCGGCGCGTCCGTCGTACAGATGGTGGAATCCATCCTGAAGGACAAGAAGCGGATTCTCCCCTGCGCGGCCCTGCTGGAGGGCGAATACGGCCAGGACGGCATTTTCATGGGCGTTCCGGCCAAGCTCGGCGCGGGCGGAATGGAAGAAGTGGTGGAACTCGAACTCACGCCCGAGGAAAAGACGGCGTTCGATTCATCCGCCGATCATGTGCGCGAGCTGATAAAAACCCTGGGATCCTGAGCGCGCCTCTGCATCGAAGAATACTGGGGGATGGACGTGCCATGCGAACGATAGACGCAGGCGAGGTAACGGCCAGGATTCGCGAGATGTCCATCGAGTCGAACTACCATGTCGACCCCGCCTACGTGCGCAAGGTCGAAGAGGCGAAAGCGGGTGAAACCTCATCCCTGGGCCTCATGGTGCTCGACCAGATCACCGAAAACGCGGCCTTGGCGTCCGCGGAGCGCGTGCCCTATTGCCAGGACACGGGCGTTTCCATCGTCTTCGCCGAGGTGGGCCAGGACGTCCGCATCGAGGGCGGGCTGCTGGAAGACGCCATCAACGAAGGCATTCGCCAGGGCTATCGCGACGGCTATCTGCGCGGCTCGGTGGTGGGCGACCCGCTCCGGCGCGTGAACACCAGGGACAACACGCCCGCCGTCATCCACTACCGCGTCGTCGAGGGCGATCGCCTCAAACTCTATTTCGCCGCGAAGGGAACGGGGGCGGAGAACATGAGCATGGCGCGCATGCTCAAGCCCTCGGATGGCCGCGAGGGCGTGATTCAGACGATTGTCGATCACGTTTTCCACTCAGGCGGAAACCCGTGTCCGCCGGTTCTCCTGGGTATCGGCCTGGGCGGTTCGATTGAAAAGGCGGCGCTTCAGGCGAAATGGGCGCTTTTCCGCGAACTGGGCGCGCCCAACCCCGATCCGCTCGTCGCCGAACTCGAAGGAGACATACTGGAGGCGGTGAACAGGACCGGCGTGGGGCCGATGGGCATGGGCGGGGACACCACCTGCATCGCCGTTCACGTCGAGACCTACGCCTGCCACATCGGTGCGCTTCCGATCTGCGTGAACGTGGAGTGTCACGCGCACCGCCACGCCGAGGTGGTCCTCTAGGATGCGGTCTGTCGACCTTCCGCTCGACCCCGAGGTGGTGGATTCCCTCTCGATGGGGGATATGTGCGAGTTGAGCGGCGTTCTCTACACGGCGCGGGACGCGGCCCACAAGCGGATGCTTGAGGACGCGGCGCGCGGAGAGCCGCTGCCGGTCGACGTGGCGGGCCAGGTGCTCTACTACGTGGGGCCGACGCCGCCCAAGCCGGGCGCCATCATCGGCTCGGCGGGACCCACGACGAGCGGCCGCATGGACGCCTATACGCCCAGGATGCTGGAACTCGGCCTCACCGGAATGATAGGCAAGGGGGGGAGGAGCCCGGCGGTGGTGGAGGCCATCGCCAGACACCGGGCCGTCTACTTCGCCGCCATCGGCGGGACGGCCGCCCTGCTGGCGAAGCGGATCAAGGAGGTCGAACTCATCGCTTATGAGGATTTGGGCACCGAGGCGATCCGCAGGCTGGTGGTCGAAAGATTTCCGGTCGTGGTCGCCGTGGACAGCCGCGGGAAAGATATTTTCGCTGAAGGTTTCAAGGCGTTTGCGAAGTGAAGTAAGGGCCGCTCGTGCGTTTCGGTCTTGGTGGTTATGGCGCGATTTTCAGGGAATGATGTAATCGCTTCCCACTTGAGGGGGTTGTTGAAAAAGCCCCGAGAGGGTAAAGGCAACCCCCCCTACCCC